>NZ_VRTY01000009.1 GCF_008017455.1 Pontibacter qinzhouensis
GGTTCTTATCAAGAAAGACTGAGGGACAGGGCCCGTCGACGTCTTAGCAACCTGGGTAATGCCGAGGTGCTAACTCCCTCCTGGTAACCATAGCCAGGGAAGATAAGACTGTGCATCCTACCTCCGGGTGTCCTTCTTGATAAGCAACAAAGGTTGTAGAATAGTTAGAGAAGAGAGACACCATTTTCATGAAAAATCATCCTATTTATAAACTGCTGCAGGAGCGCGTGCTGGTGCTTGATGGCGCCATGGGTACCATGATTCAGCGATACGAGCTACAGGAGCAGGATTTCCGCGGCGACCGCTTTAAAGATCATCCCAGCGACCTGAAAGGCAATAACGACTTGCTCTCGCTTACCCGCCCCGATGTGATCAAGCAAATCCACCTCGATTACTTAGAGGCAGGCGCAGACATTATCGAGACAAACACCTTTAGTGGCACCACCATTGCCATGGCCGATTACCACCTCGAGCACATCGTGTATGAACTTAACTACGAGTCGGCCAGGATTGCACGGGAGGCAGCAGATGAAATTACCGCTAAAAACCCGGCCAAACCGCGTTTGGTGGCAGGAGCCATCGGCCCGACCAATCGCACCGCGTCTCTCTCTCCGGATGTAAACAACCCCGGCTACCGCGCCATCACCTTCGATCAGTTGGTAGAAGCTTATTATGAACAGGTAAAAGGATTAGCAGATGGTGGCTGCGATGTGCTGCTCATCGAAACCGTTTTTGATACCCTGAACTGTAAAGCGGCACTTTTTGCTGCCGAACAATTTGTAGTAGACGGCGGCAAAAAACTACCGATCATGGTGTCCGGCACTATTACCGATGCCAGCGGCCGAACCTTGTCGGGCCAGACGGTGGAAGCTTTCTGGAACTCTATATCGCATGCGCCTATCGTGAGCGTTGGCTTTAACTGTGCTTTGGGCGCACGCCAGCTTAAAACGCACATTCAGGAGCTGTCGCGTATTTCTGATATCTACATCAGTGCTTACCCGAATGCCGGTCTGCCAAACGCCTTTGGGGGCTACGACGAAACAGCCGACGAAATGGGCGCTATTGTAGAAGAGTACCTGCAGGAAGGACTGGTCAATATACTCGGTGGTTGTTGTGGCACTACACCATCGCACATCAAGCGCATTGCCGAACTGGCGGCCAAACACACGCCCCGCAAACCTTCCGTTATTGATCCATTGCCACGCTACAGTGGTTTGGAGCCGCTTACGGTTACACCCGAAACGCTGTTTATAAACGTAGGCGAACGTACTAACGTAACAGGCTCCCGCAAATTTGCCCGTCTTATTGTAGAAGGCCAGTTTGAAGAGGCCCTGGCCGTTGCCCGTCAGCAGGTAGAAGGCGGAGCGCAGATCATAGACGTGAACATGGACGAAGGCATGCTCGACTCGGAGCAGGCCATGGCCAACTTCCTCAACCTGATCGCTTCAGAGCCAGACATTTCCAAACTGCCCATCATGATCGACTCTTCGAAGTGGAGTGTGATAGAGTCCGGGCTGAAATGTGTGCAGGGCAAATCCATTGTAAACTCTATCAGCTTAAAAGAAGGCGAAGACAGTTTCCGGAAGCTGGCCCGCAAGGTACGCCAATACGGAGCAGCTGTAGTCGTGATGGCTTTCGATGAGCAGGGGCAGGCCGATACGCTGGCACGCCGTCAGGAAATCTGCAGCCGCTCTTACCGAATTCTGGTAGACGAAGTAGGCTTCCCGCCACAAGACATTATTTTCGACCCCAACATACTAGCCATTGCCACTGGTATAGAAGAACATAACAACTATGCCGTAGAATACCTCGATTCGGTTCGCTGGATCAAAGAAAACCTGCCGCATGCCCTGGTAAGCGGTGGCGTGAGTAACCTTTCGTTCTCTTTCAGAGGAAACGACCTCGTACGCGAAGCCATGCACACCGTGTTCCTGTACTACGCCGTGCAGGCCGGTATGGACATGGGTATCGTGAATGCCGGTATGATGGGCATTTACGAAGAAATACCACGAGAGCTGCGCGACCTGATTGAGGATGTGATTTTCAACCGTCACCCCGATGCTACTGAAAAGCTGGTAAATTATGCCGAAACCGTAAAAGGCAAAGGCAAAACAGCCACCGGAGCCGATAACGCTTGGCGCGATGCTCCTGTAGAAGAGCGCCTGAAGCATTCGCTGGTAAAAGGCATTGTAGAGTTTATCGACGAAGACACAGAAGAAGCCCGCCAGAAAGCCACCAAAACACTCGACGTAATTGAAGGCCCGCTGATGGCCGGTATGTCGGTAGTAGGCGACTTGTTCGGAGCTGGCAAAATGTTCCTGCCACAGGTAGTGAAAAGTGCCCGCGTAATGAAAAAATCGGTAGCCTACCTATTGCCGTTTATGGAGAAGGAGAAGCTGGCATCCGACACTTCTAAGTCAACGGCGGGCACTATATTAATGGCAACCGTGAAAGGCGACGTACACGACATCGGCAAAAACATTGTAGGTGTAGTACTCGCTTGTAACAACTACGAAGTAATTGACATGGGCGTGATGGTGCCCCTCGACAAGATACTGGCAGAGGCAGAAGCACAGAAAGTAGATATCATTGGTCTGAGCGGCCTGATTACGCCATCGCTGGATGAGATGGTGTATGTGGCGCAGGAAATGGAACGCCGTGGCCTGAAAATTCCGCTGCTGATTGGTGGTGCTACTACGTCGCGCATTCATACAGCCGTAAAAATAGCGCCTAAGTACAGCGGCCCGGTAGTACACGTGCACGATGCTTCGCGCAGTGTAACCGTAGTGAGCAGCCTGCTCAGCAGCAGCCACGAGACCTACGAAGCCGAAATAACAGCAGAGTACCAGAAGCTCCGCGAAGACCACCACGGCCGCACCAAAGACCGCGCTTTCGCCACTATAGCAGAAGCCCGAGCCAACAAGTTTAAAGTAGACTGGCAGGCATCACAACCTGTAAAGCCAAGTTTCCTGGGTAACAAGGTATTCACCAATTACCCACTGGCGGAGATCGTGCCGTACATCGACTGGACTCCTTTTTTCCATACCTGGGAGCTGAAGCGCCAGTACCCAAAAATTCTGAACGACCCGGAACTGGGGGCAGAAGCCACCAAACTGTTTGCCGATGCGCAGGAAATGCTGCAGCAGATCGTAGATGAAGCTTTGCTCGAGGCGCGTGCCGTGGTAGGTTTCTACCCGGCCAATGTAGAGGCCGACGACACGATAGAGGTTTATGCGGATGATTCACGTGGAAACCTGCTCACCGAGTTCCACACGCTGCGCCAGCAAGGCAAGAAAGGCGATAAAGTACCGAACATGGCCTTCTCTGATTTCGTGGCTCCGAAAGAAACAGGAGTGCCCGATTACATTGGAGGGTTTGCCGTGTCGGCAGGTTTTGGCATAGAAAAGCTGGTAGAAAAATACGAAGCCGACCACGACGACTACCGCTCCATTATGGTAAAAGCCCTGGCCGACCGCCTGGCAGAAGCCTTTGCCGAACTCATGCACGCCAAAGTACGGAAAGAACTGTGGGGTTACGCACCAGACGAAGCTTTAGGAAACGATGAGCTGATAAAAGAGAAATATCAGGGTGTTCGTCCGGCACCAGGCTACCCCGGCTGCCCCGACCATACCGAGAAAATTACGCTGTTTAACCTGCTGAAGGCAGAGGAGCAGACCGGCATTATCCTGACCGAGAACCTGGCTATGTACCCAGCCTCCTCGGTGAGCGGCCTGTACTTCTCGCACCCTGAGTCGCGCTATTTCGGCCTCGGCAAAATAGGGGAAGACCAGGTAGCCGACATTGCCCGCCGCAAAGGCATGCCGCAGGAAGAACTGGAGCGCTGGCTCTCACCAAACCTGAATTATGACCCGCAACAGGTACAGCAGCCAGCTTAAATAAGATATTAGATCCTAGATTATAGATGTTAGACTTTTGCAGGAGATGTTTCTCCTGTTTTAGTAAAGGAACTGAAACTATAGTAAAAGAAAGCTCAGAACCATAATTCACACATCCAAAATCTAGTATCTAACATCTAGTATCTAACATCTAAAAAACTATCCTTACCGCTAAATGAAAGTAACGGAACATTTCAATAACGCTCAAAAAACCTTATTTACCTTCGAGATATTGCCTCCGCTGAAAGGTGAGAACATGCGCACCCTATTCGACCACATCGATCCGCTGATGGAGTTTAAGCCGCCTTTTATAGACGTAACTTATCACCGGGAGGAATATGTGTACAAGCAGCGGGAGAACGGCCTGCTCGAAAAAATTACGACACGCAAGCGCCCCGGCACAGTGGGCATTTGTGCGGCCATCCAGAACTATTACAAAGTAGACACGGTGCCACACCTGATCTGTGGCGGCTTCAGCAAAGAAGAAACCGAGAACGCGCTCATCGATCTGCACTTTCTGGGCATCGACAATGTGCTGGTACTTCGAGGCGATTGTGTGAAGAACGAATCGCGGTTTACACCGGAGCCGGGAGGCCATGCCTATGCTACTCAGCTAATAGAGCAGGTAGTGGATATGAACAACGGCCGCTACCTTGATGAGGAGCAGACCTTTAAAAACCACACCGATTTTTGCATAGGCGTTGCCGGTTACCCTGAAAAGCACTCTGAAGCTCCTAACCTGAAAGCCGACTTAAACTGGCTGAAAAGGAAGATAGAACTCGGAGCAGACTATATCGTAACGCAGATGTTTTTCGACACGCAGAAATACATCGACTTTGTAAAACTATGCCGCGAAGAAGGCATTAACGTGCCCATTATTCCAGGCCTTAAACCGCTTACCACTAAATCACAGCTTTCTGTACTACCAAGCTTCTTCCACCTCGACATTCCGTGTGAGCTGGCCGAAGCCGTGGAAGCCTGCAGAGACAACAAACAGGTAGCAGAAGTAGGCGTGGAGTGGGCCATTAAACAATCTAAAGAGCTGATGGAGTTTGGCGTGCCGTGCCTGCACTATTACTCGATGGGCCGCTCAGGTTCTGTTAGAAAAGTAGCAGAAGCGCTCTTTTAGAAAAAGAAAACCTACTGGAATATGAAAGGCTGTGGCTATTGCTACAGCCTTTTTAGTTGCACTATAAGTTTAAGGTTACTCGAAAGACCTCGCAGCGTCTTTCAGACCTGCGAGCGTCTGCTGGAATAGCATCGGCTATGGTTCTGTTTGCTACTGCTCTTTAGACACTAACTACATTCAACTAAAACACGTCGGGTAGACCCTTGGCAAAATTTTGATAAAAAACCTTCCGGAGGCCTGTTTCATTCGAATAATTTAGAAGCTAACACTAAAGCAAGTTGATTTGTCCGACAGAACTTCCTTGTTTGTGCTTGGATTTTCACTGGAGCTTCTTTTCATCTGCTTCGCCCACAAGATGCTCGCAGGTCTGGAAGACGCTACGAGGTCACGCTCATTATTCAACTTTCAAGCAATCAGCAACCAATTATTCGAATGAAACAGGCCTCCGGAAGGTTTTTGGGGCTTTAGGTGTCAAGGGTAAGGTTTTGCAACACCGCTTGTTAGCCAGCTTTACCTACAGAAACAGGTCGAGTGTGATCTGGTCGGCGAGGAGTTTGCCTTTGTCGGTGAGGTAAAGTATGTTATTGTTAATTTGCGCCAGCCCTTTTTGCTGTAGTTCCTGCAGGTAACTGGCATGCGTAGTGGCCAGGTCGAAGCCAAGCTCCTGTTTCAGTTTAGCAAGGTCACAGCCCCAGTTGGTGCGGAGGCTGGTGAGCAGGTAATCGTTGGCCTGGTCGGCAGGGGAGAGGGTTTCCAGCTCGAACAACAGTTGCCCCTGCTGCAGGGCATCGATGTACTTTTTGTTGTGCGCCACATTGTGCTGCCGCGTAGGTCCGTTAAACGAGTGAGCACTTGGCCCGATGCCCAGGTAATGCACGCCACGCCAGTAGTTGCTGTTGTGTTTCGATTCGTAACCGGGTTGGCAGAAATTGGAAATCTCGTACTGCACAAAGCCGTGCAGCTTCATAAGAGAGAGTAAGATTTCGAACTGCTGTGCTGTAAACTCATCTTCGGGTGCTATAAAGGTGCCTTTCTTGCTCCAGCGGCCAAACACAGTATCAGACTCAATGGTAAGGGCGTAACAGGAAACATGCTGCACCTGCAGCAAAAACAGTTTCTCCAGATCCTGCAGCCAAATGCTATGGTCCGGAGCCGGGATGCCATAAATCAGGTCTACCGTAATATTATCGAATCCTGCTGCCTGGGCGTCTTTTACAGATTGCAGGCTTTCGGTGGCGATGTGAGCACGGTTCATCAGGCGCAGGTGCGGCTCATGGAACGACTGCAGCCCAATGCTTAGGCGGTTAATGCCTGCCTGCCGTAGCTCCTGCAGCTTGGTGGGTGTCAGGTCATCGGGGTTGGCTTCTAAGGTTATCTCGGCATCTTCAGCCACCTTAAATAACTGCCTAACCGTTTGCAGAATAGCCATGAGTTCCTGCTGGCTGAGCAGCGAAGGAGTGCCGCCGCCAAAGTAGACAGTCTGCACCGACTGCCCCCGCAGATAGTCCTGCCGCAGTTGCAGCTCCTGCTGTATGGCCTGCACCATCTGCTCCTTCAGCCCCATAGAGGTACTGAAATGGAAGTCGCAGTAATAGCAGGCCTGCCTGCAGAATGGTATATGTATGTAAATGCCTGCCAACGTATTTGATTTAATGCTGCTGTCGTTATAGCTTAGGAGCTTCGCCAAATTAGAAAATAAAAATTAAAAACTAGAAATGTCAGGAAACCTGCTTTTATGATAGCGATAGAAGCAATTTTCAGCTGTTTGTTATTTGTGACTTGCTGATTTGTTGTAACGGCTTTACTTATGTTATGTATCGGAACTATAACCGCTCATTTTTGCTTTTATCTCCAGTTATGCTCCGGGCAAAGTAACCTATTGCAATAGGCTTTGGTTCCGGTATATTTGCCGGTGCCTGTGCTGTAGCGCCAAAGCTCAGCGCTACAGCACAGGCACCGTTTTGTTATAGTAAAGCTGTCATAACAAATTAGCAGCTCCCAACTAAAAAACTGATAAAAATGCTTCTAAATAAGTCATTACAACACATTTCTCAACATTTTTAATTTTGAATTTCTAATTTTTAATTTGGCGAAGCTCCATAACAACCTGTAGTCCGAAATTATTCAGTGCAAATGTACAAATTCCTCTTGTTGTTCCTGTGCTTTTCGCTTTGCCTGCAGTTGGTGCAGGCGCAGGTGCCTCAGCAGATACAGGTGCAAGCCAGGCAACGGACTCTGACGTTACACATCAGCACACCTCAACCGGAGCAGCGGGCCGTAATGCGGCAATATAATTTTAAATCACAGCTTGCCGATTCTGCAGAAGCAAGGAACGAGGTGCGGGCCCTGGTGCACCGCATGCAGCAAGATGCCTATTTGCTGGCCTCAGCCGATAGTGTATTTCTTAGGCAAGATACGCTCCACGTGAAACTGCACATAGGCGATCGCTTTGAGTGGGCCGCCTTGCGCAATGGCAACCTGAGCGAAGGCATCTTGGTAGAGTCGGGTTTCCGCGAGAAGTTTTACCGCAACACACCTTTTAAACCCGCAGAATACGTAAAGCTGCAGCAGCGCATTCTGGAATACGCAGAGCGCAACGGCTACCCCTTCGCCTCCGTCTGGCTCGACTCAGTGGCTATATCAGGTAACAAGATAGAAGGGGTGCTGATGGTAGAGAAAGCTTTTTTGGTTACCTACGACTCTCTCCACATACAAGGCAAAAGCAAAACGCAGCCTAAGTTCCTCACACGCTACCTGCAGCTCTACCCAGGCCAGCCTTATAACCAGGACCAGGTAAATGCTTCGCAGCGTATGCTCACATCGTTGCCTTACATTAAGGTAACGCGGCCGCCACAGGTACGCTTTTATAAAGATAAAGCCACCGTATATTATTTCCTGGACGACCGTCAGGCAAACCAGCTCGATGGCGTAGTCGGGTTTCTGCCGGACCCTAACCGACGCGACAATAAACTGCTTATAACCGGCGAGG
Organism: Pontibacter qinzhouensis; assembly: GCF_008017455.1. Classification (GTDB taxonomy): domain Bacteria; phylum Bacteroidota; class Bacteroidia; order Cytophagales; family Hymenobacteraceae; genus Pontibacter; species Pontibacter qinzhouensis. The sequence continues at coordinate 8,015 of NZ_VRTY01000009.1, forward strand.
CCAACCTGAACATCCGCAACATTAAGGGGAGCGGCAAGCAACTAGGTCTGCAGTGGCGGCGCGTAAACCGCGGATCTGTGGTGCTGAACGGGGAGTACCTGCACCCGAACCTCTTCGGGACACCTTTCGAGTTAGGTGGCCGCTTTGGCTTACTCAAGCAGGATTCGTCTTTTATTACTGTGCAGCCTCAGCTCCAGCTCTCGTACTACACCATTAAATATGGAAAGTTCAGTGTGTTTAGTGAGTGGCGCAGCGCCAACGTACTCTCTACGGCCAACCGGCAGAGCCTGCAGAACCTCGACCTGGCCGATGCCCGCACCAACACCTACGGCATTAACTACCTCTGGAATAACCTCGACGATTTTTATTTTCCGAAGCGTGGACGGCTGGTGGAGCTCCAGTTTTCGGCAGGTAACAAACGGCTGCTGCGTAACCCGCTGTTTGAGCAGAGCTTTTACGATACCCTGCAGCAGCGCACCACGCAGCTTAGTGTGGGGCTGCAACTGGAGAATTTTCTCAGAATCGGCAAAACAAGTGTGCTCCTGACCTGCCTGCGCGGCAGAGCCCTGCTAAACGACCAGCTTTTCCTCAACGACATGTACCGCCTTGGTGGCCTCGGCTCGCTCCGAGGCTTCGACGATTTTTTCTTTTATGCTTCTTCGTATGCTGTGGGTACGCTGGAGTACCGCCTGTTCACGGCCGAAGACTCTTACGTACTCCTGTTCTACGACCAGGGCTACTACCGCAGCGACCTTGAGAAATCTTTTGAAAAGGATCTGCCTTTAGGAGTGGGAGGTGGTATTAGCTTTAGTACCGGTGCAGGCATATTCCAGTTGGTATATTCCTTAGGGAGATCGGACCAACAGCCATTAACGTTTAAACATTCAAAGATACACTTTGGCATTACCAACAAGTTTTAGCAAAGTCTAACTTTTTTAGCTTTTTTTTACGCTGGCACTTGCATAGTAAGAATTATCGCCCTACTTTTGTAACACAATAACAGTGCGGGGTGGAGCAGTTGGTAGCTCGTTGGGCTCATAACCCAAAGGTCGCAAGTTCGAGTCTTGTCCCCGCTACCTCAGATTAAAATAAGGCCTTGTAAACTATTTGTTTACAAGGCCTTTCTGATTTAAGGTACCCGGACAGGTGACTAATTCAGAAATTTCCTTCCCCTTCGCTACCAACGCGGCATCATTTTGTACCCTTACAAGCACTTGCTTATACCTCCTTCTATGAACTTAGATGCTCCCTTCTTTACAAAAAATAAGTAGTTATCAGATTCTGGCAGTAGTTTTGTAAAACGTATAGCAGTAGCACCTATTTTCATAGCCAATGAGATTTATCTGCCTCTTTCTAGCTTCTTTACTTGCCCTGGTAACAGTTACAGCATCTGCTCAGCCTCTTTCAACAGGACCAAGAAAAGAGCAGGGGAAACCGGTGCGGTTAACACCAGTTCCCCTTAATGCCTCGCCCGCAGAAATTCAGAAGTTGCTTGACCGGCATCGTAATGTATATTTTAGGCCTGGCACTTATAACATTGGCACACTGCATATCAAAGATTGGCAACGTGGCCTGATATGGGGCGCAGGCCGCTTAACCACCACCTTAAAAGGAAATATTATCATCAGTGGCAGCCGTCAGGTTACCATCGGTAACTTCAGTATCATCAACAACAGCATAGGAGAAGGCAATGCCGTTATTGATGTTGTTGGCAACAAAGAGGGGAAAGTAACTCTCCTGAATGCCTTAGTAACGGGCAAAGATGGTATCGCCATACGGCTGAAAGCTCCCGGAAAAACCATAGTTCAAGGGTGCAATCCAAAATCAAGCGATATTGGTATCAGCATCGAACACCCGAAAGCCATTGCCCATGTTTTTGGTGGTAACATTCAATACAACCGGGTTCATATTCAGCAAGTACAGGGGCACCTCGATGCAAGAGCATTTGGCATGCAGGTAAACAAAGGCGATGCTGATATTATTCTCCAGTCTCCGTCTCCGGTTGGTTATCATTTAATTGAAGGCATTAGATCGGAGGGCAATAACGGCGCAAAAACACAGGAGAAGCTGCTCCACGTTCCCCTAACCAAAGCTGCTGTTAATGTAGTGTTGCGCGCAAATACTTTAGGGAGTATGCTACAGTACGCAGATTATAATGCCAACGGAACGCTCATATTGCTGGAGAATGTCAATTATCCTGGTAAAGGAGATAACAGCTCTGTTGGTATAGTAACTGGAAGTAGGGGGGCGGCAAAAGTATTGAGTTACGGAAACAAATATGGCTTAAGCTACGATGAGGCTCCAGGCCCGTTTGTAATTAGCTCAACCACAACTGTTCAGTCTATGGGCGATTTATGGATGTTGCCCAACAAAACAGATTACAAGAAACCGTTTAATGAGCCTATCACCAAGTCTGCCATGCAGAAAGCCGGTAAGGCTGTGCCTTCTAAAGTATCTTTTTTAGTAACTGCAGACTCTGCCGCCGTACAATTGCCGGTTTTTTCTCTTTATGAGGCAGCCACCTTGCCTCGTATTGCTAATCTGTCTGAGCTGATGCTAAACGTGAAGGATTTTGGAGCTATACCGAACGATGGAATAGACGACCGCGAAGCTATACAGAAAGCTCTGGATGCAGCGCTGATGGGCGGCAGGACTTCCGAACCTATTTATTTCCCGGCCGGAAAATATGATTTTAGCGAGCCTTTGTTTCTTGACCATTTAGCTGGTGGTGGTTTCTGGGGCGAAGGCGCAGATAAATCAGTCTTGGTTAGTACAACAGGAAAGGGTGTTGTTGTATCAGATGGTGCCGGCTATTCTACCTTTGTAGACATGGGCTTCGAAAATAAGCCTGGCGCAGAAACAAAGACGACTGATTTTGATTGGATTAATGCTCAGTCGGCAGATAAAACCCGAAAAAAGACGGGCGCTGCGCTGCAGGCAAATATGTTCTACCGCTGCCGGTTCGAGAATGGAAGAATCGGGATGGCTGTTGGCGCGCATAAAATGGGCGATGGCTTTATGATTGTAGATTGCGTTTTCCGGAACAACAAAACAGAGAAAGGAGAAGGAGCTGCTTACGCCTCCGAAAATTTCAATGTACTCACCAACCCTTTAGTACACTCCTTTTTCGACGATGTTGACTGCGCTGTTTCTAATCAAAAAGGAAGCTTTAACTTCTATGGCAACAGATTAACCAACATACACACAGCGGCACTGAAATTTTATACCGTTGTGGGGAACAGTTTTGCCATAGTAAATAATGAGATGGATGCCTCTCCGGTTCCTTTTATTACCACCGGCCACAGCTCGGCAAAAGCGCACCTGCTCATAGAACGGGTTAGTATGAAGGCAGCGGCAACAAAGGCCAAAGCATCTAAGTACACACTTGGCGGGTCGGTCATGTTCCTGCATTCTTCTTTTCCTAACCGCACTATCTCGAACGGCGGCGGCATAGGCGACAATTCATTGATTTTATACAAAACTGCCGCTGCTGATGCCCAGGCAACAGGCAGAGCACATGGTTATTTAATGAAGATGCCCAGGAAAGGGAAGAAAGAGTAACTTTACTAAAAAGGCGCACCACCTTCCCAAACTGAGTATTTTCACCAGCAAGCAGCCCTCACTTTGAGCATGAGCAGCAATTCTGCTCTCTTGCCCCCGATCGCCGAATGCCTGTTGGCAAGCACACACAGCAGGAGCGAACGGAGCAGATTTTTAGTCTGGAAAGCTAGAAACTTTGAGGTTTTGGTTAAGCAGCAGCGCCCTGTTCTGGTATAAACAGGGCCTGTTACCCAGATCAGCAGAAACAGCCACAAAAAAAGCTCTTCATCCGGAAGAGCTTTTAAAGAGAGGCTTAACAACCTCATTTTAAGAGATGGCCTGAACGCCTGCCTCAGCTACGGTATGGTCGTTCTCAACTGTACTACCCGATACGCCAATAGCACCAATAATTTCGCCGCCAGCATCTTTAATCGGAATGCCACCCGGAAAAGTAATTAAGCCGCCGTTTGAGTGCTCTATGTTATAAAGCGAACCACCCGGCTGCGATGCCTGCCCCAGGTCTCCGGTTGGCATATCAAAAAAGCGAGCTGTTCTGGCCTTCCGCATGGCAATGTCTACGGAGCCAAGCCAGGCGCCGTCCATGCGGGCGAAGGCTGTCAGGTTTGCACCTGCATCTACAATAGCGATGTTCATTTTCAGGTTTAGCTCCTGCGCTTTGTCTCTGGCCGCTTTAATGGCTTTATCAGCTTGTTCAAGTGTAATTTCCATGTGCACTTCAAGTTTTTGTGTTAGTTGTAGTTACATACTACCATTAGCCAGCAAAGGTTTGCGCACCCAGAGCAGGCAATGTGGCTGATAAAAGGGAAATACCTGCTCCGTTTACCGTACCTCAACAAAGTCATATAGCAGGCTACAGAAACCGCCCAAAAACTCCGTTTTAGTACGTAACGCCAGGCAAGACTAGCTCTTTAGCAAAGTCCAAAGTATTTCAGATGCTAACCCTTGAAACAGTTCAATGTTTATGTAATCCCTGCATCATTTGACTTATATTCTCTAACATCACCATTACAGCCATTTAACCTTACCATAACCAACAATCAGCAACCAATTATTCTAATGAAAACCGCCTTCCGAGAGGTTTGAGGGCAAAAGTCCTCAAGGGTAAGTATGTTAAAGCTGTTGTAGAATTTGTGATAATTTATCTTTGTTGATGGGTTTTACCAGGTACTCCTCCACATTGGCAAAGTTCGTTGCCCGCTGCCTGTCGAATTTGCTTGTAGAGGATGTCAGGATGTACACTTTGTGTTGCAGGCCCTTCTCCTCCAGCTTCTCCAGGAACTCCCAACCATCCATTACCGGCATATTCAGGTCCAGAAAGATAACGTCTGGCGCAATGGCATCCAGGTTGGTAAGTGCTACAACCGGCTCCGTGAAATTGTAAACAGGATACTGTGGGTTTATATGACCAATAAGAGAGGCGGTAATAAAGTTGGCTATCTCGGCGTCATCAACAAGCATTATTTTTTTCATTTCTGATGGCATTAGTACGTCAGGCTTTTAGTTCGTCAAGTTCTGCGGTGGCTTTTTGTATAACCTCTTGCAAGGCAGTATCCAGGTCGTGAGCCGATGTCTGGAGCATGGGTAGCAGCTGCTGCTTCAGCTCCTCGGGTGTGGTGCAGTAACCGGCGAGCGTTACCAGGCCGAGTATGCGGCTGAGTGGTTCCCGCAAATGGTGCGCATTCATAATCGATACCTCCAGGAGCTTCTCGTTTTTGGCGGCAATCTCCTGTGTTCTTTCCTGTATTACCTCCTGCTGGTGCTGGTTAATATAGCTTATAAGCGCATGCTGCTTATCTAACTCCTGAAACAGGCACAGCTCCAGGAGCTTCGACTCCAGATTCTCGGCCATCAGTTTTACGAAGGTAACATCGCGGCCTGCAAAAGGCTTGCTCCTGCCAGACAGCAGCGAAATTACAATTCGGCACTCTTCGCGGGCAAAAAGCCAACCCCAAAGTTCAGGTTTTTCGTCAGGCTCCAGGGCATAGCTAGCGGGCAGGTTTAAGGTGCTAAAATCGGTGAGGTACACAGGAACACCTTTTTGCAGCAGCACCTGCTCATGCGGAAGATAGCTTTCCTGTTTCTGCACTTGCACGGCATTGGCACTCACTGTAATATGTATAAAAAAGTTGTTCCAGTTAAAGCTAATCCTGAACACATGAAAATTGAACAGGTATTTCAGGTTTACCCGAAGCGCCTCGGCAATACCATCGAAAGAGCGCTCCCGAAACAGCACTGTCGAAAACCGCGAAAAGGCCTCGTACCTGATCCTGTAAATCTGCCCTTCCATTACTTCTGGTGCTTCGCCAACTTAAAAATCAGAAATTGCAATTATTTAAATGAAAACGGCCTTTCAACGGATTTTTAGCTAAATAACGCCAAGGGTTTACCTGTTGCAGGCAGCTTTTCAAATCTGAATTCAGACGCTATTCTGCTTAAAACTCAGGCTCCAGCAGCTCGTTGTCCAGCTTAATGCCGGTTATGGTGGCAATCGTGTTTAGCATGTTTACCAGGTCGGCCTGCGCCATAAGTTCCTGCACCTCCGCCTCAGAAAAACCCTCCTGGTAGAGCTCCTCAAAATCGTTTTCGGTAACGGTGGCGGTATGCAGCGCAGCCTTGGTAGCAACTCTAATGGCAGTTCTGTAGCTAGATGGCAGCACAGTTGAATCGATATGTTCTGTAACCTTAAAGCCCGCTTCCTCGCTGATCAGTTTGCTCATGCTGTCGGCAAAAATACCGTGTGCCTGGGCACAGTAGTCGCAACCGCGCTCTTTCGAAACATTATAAATGATTAACTGCTTCAGAATGCTGGGTACTTGCCCTTCTAAAAGGGTGGAGCGGAGTTTTGCCCAGTTGCCACGCAGCAAGGTGGCGTTACTTCCCTGGCATTTAAACCAGTTTAGCACAAACGGCAGCTGCAGGCTCTGCATAGTTTCATTGTAAATTGCCTGTACTTCGGGGCTGGCATCGTCGTAATGCACCATGCTGAATCTGCTCGGCGGGGTATTATTTACCATAAAATGAGAAGGCGGTTTATTCGTAAATTATAATCTAAGGTCAAAGTTATAATTATTTCTTCTAAAATAATCCACTTCTAAAAGTTAAGAACTTTGTTTATTAAAAATTTGATCTAATCCTGTGTTATGCCGCTTTACCTGGAGTTGCGTAGTAGCTTTACTTTAGTCTAAAGCATAGGCTATGCGAAATTACTCCCCAATCACATATCTTAATTACTTTATATTTTATCATTTTATCATCATGCGGTGCCACACCAACTGCTCAGGCTGAAAAAGAAAAAAGATTCTGCCGCACCTGCCACTTTGTTCATTTTGTAACCTGATATTTTTTGTTACCTTCGCCACAGAAGTTCTTTACTTTATTCTTCCTGATATCGGGTGTAAGGGTAAAACCACACTTAATAAGGAACCGTGTGAAAATCACGGGCTGTCGCGCAACTGTAAGTAACACATCAGTTTGTTGCCATCTAATAGTCCATTGTCCCCAACCAAGACGCGGGGTGAGAAGGACGGCAACAAGGTTACAAGCCAGGAGACTTACCTGATATTATGAGACAAATGCTTTCGCGGTCTGAAGCAGTAGTCTGGAAAAAGAAATGAAGAGCACAGGATACAACACCTGTAAACAGCCCCGGCGTGCCCAGGCAGCAGTTACCCCTATACCTGCTTTGCCTGTTCTGGCCTGCCGGCCCTGGTTTGCATTTGCTTTAATAAGCATGGGTATTGTGGTTCGTGTGCCGCTGCATTTCTCTCCTTCTTCACTATTAACCAATCCCGAAAGCATACAGGATACTGTAAGAGCATTAATCTAAAAATTAATGTTTAACTAAACGTATTGTTGTATGCTAACAAACAATCTTGGCTACCCGAGGGTGGGTGCCCAACGCGAACTAAAAAAGGCCTGTGAACAGTACTGGGCCGGCAAAGTATCGCAACATGAGCTGTTTCAGGTAAAAAGCCAGCTCCTGAAACAAAACTGGCTGACCCAGCAGGCGGCCGGCATCGACCTTATTCCGTCGAACGATTTCAGCTTTTACGACCAGGTGCTCGACATGTCGCTTACGGTGGGGAACATACCGGCACGCTATAGTCCCGTGCTCACGCAGAACAAAGGCAACTCGGAGCTCGACCTGTATTTTGCCATGGCGCGCGGCTACCAGAAAGATGGCTTAGATGTAAAAGCCATGGAAATGACCAAGTGGTTCGATACCAACTACCACTACATTGTGCCGGAGTTCCTGCCAAACCAAACCTTCAGCCTGTTTTCTACCAAAGTCTTTGCCGATTTCGAGGAGTCGAAGCAGGTGCTGGGGCACGCATCTAAACCTGTTTTACTCGGACCAGTTTCGTACCTCTTGTTAGGGAAAGAGAAAGAAGCTGGTTTCCACCGTATTGAACTGCTCCAAAACCTACTGCCTGTTTATATACAACTGCTTAACCAGCTCCGCGAACGGGGTGCGGTGTGGGTGCAGTTCGATGAGCCTTTCCTTGCTATGGATCTTACTGAAAATGAGAAAAAGGCTTATGAATACGCTTACCGTGAAATAAAGCGGCAATGCGCCGGCATTAAAACACTGGTTGCCACTTACTTTGAGGGCCTGCACGACAATGCGGCCCTGGCGGCCACACTGCCGGTGTGCGCCCTGCACCTCGACCTGGTGCGCGCACCGCAGCAGCTCGACCAGGTGCTGCCCCTGCTATCTAAAAAGAAGTCGCTCTCGCTGGGCGTAGTAGATGGCCGCAACATCTGGAAAAACGACTACAACCAGTCGCTGGAGCTGCTCCAGCAGGCCATAGACCAGCTGGGGGAGGAGCGCGTGATGATCGCGCCTTCATGCTCGCTGCTGCATGTGCCTTTCGACCTGGACCTGGAGACGAAGCTAAGTCCGGAAATTAAAAACTGGCTGGCCTTTGCCAAACAGAAGCTGCAGGAGGTAGGGGACCTGCAACGCATTCTGCACGGCGATGAGGCCCTGTTACTGCAAAACCAGCAGGCAGCGGCGCTTCGCAAACAATCGGCACTCATTCATAAACCAGCTGTAAAGGCACGCACGGCCGCTATTACCGAACAAGATGCCCAACGCCACAGCAGCTTTGCCTCGCGCCAGCAGAAACAGTATGAGGAATTTCAGCTGCCACTCTTCCCGACTACCACTATCGGCTCGTTTCCGCAAACTGCCGACATTCGGCAGCTCCGGGCCCGCCTGAAGAAAGGAGAACTTACGCAGGCCCAGTACGAGCAGGAGATAGAACGCGCCACTGAAGAAGTAATACGTTGGCAGGAGAGCCTGCACCTTGATGTACTGGTACACGGCGAGTTTGAGCGCAACGACATGGTAGAGTATTTCGGAGAGCTGCTCGAAGGTTTCGCCTTTACGCAGAATGGCTGGGTACAGAGCTACGGTAGCCGCTGCGTTAAACCGCCCGTTATTTACGGCGACGTTAGCCGTCCCGAAGCCATGACGGTGCGCTGGAGCACCTATGCCCAATCTCTTACCTCCAAACTGGTAAAAGGAATGCTTACCGGGCCGGTAACTATTCTTCAATGGTCTTTTGTGCGCGACGACCAGCCTCGTTCCGAAACTACGCTGCAAATAGCCCTGGCCATCCGCGATGAGGTGGTGTCGCTGGAGGAGAGCGGCATCCGCATCATCCAGATAGATGAGCCTGCCATACGCGAAGGGCTGCCATTGCGCCGCGCCCATTGGCAAGCCTACCTCGATTGGGCTATAAAAGCGTTCCGGGTATCGGCCAGCGGCGTGAAAGACGAAACCCAGATACACACGCACATGTGCTACAGCGAGTTCAACGACATCATAGCCTCCATTGCCGACATGGATGCTGATGTGATTACCATGGAAACTTCGCGTTCGCAGATGGAGCTGCTGGAGGCCTTTGCCGACTTCGCTTACCCGAACGAGATCGGCCCAGGCGTTTACGACATCCATTCGCCACGTGTGCCTTCGGTAGAGGAGATGGTAAGCCTGCTCGAGAAAGCGGCCACCTTGTTACCAGCCCGGAACCTGTGGGTAAACCCCGATTGCGGCCTTAAAACCCGCAAGTGGCCCGAAACAGAAGAATCGCTGAAAAACATGGTGCAAGCTGCCAGAATAGTAAGAGAGAAAATAGGAGAACCTGCTGTGGCCTGACAGCTAGAGCGCCTGCATCTGTTTAAAGGTGCAGGCGCTCACTTTCTCAAATTATTCTAATGAAAAGAGCCTTCCAAAGGTTTTTTTAGATTTTAGACACTAGATATTAGATGCTAGACCTTTTATTAGTTAAGAGTTGAGGATCTATCAATCACAATTCCTTCATCTTCAAATTTCCAAATCTTCACATCTCCAAATCAATCATTAAGCCATCTAACAATCAACAACTAGCAATAAGCAATTATTCTAATAAAAATACCCTTCCTGAGCCTTACATCCCAAATTTTACTCAAGCCCTCCCATGCCAAACCACGAACATAAAACCTGCCCCAGGTGCCAGCAGCCTTTCGAATGCAAAGTTGGCTCTATATTGCTTTGCCAGTGCAGTGTAGTGCGCCTCACAGAAGCAGAACGCGACTACTTACACACCCGCTACTCCGACTGCCTCTGCGCCAGCTGCATGAAGGTGCTGCAAACAGAGTTTAATGTGCGGCAGTTCGAAAACCGGCTGAACAGACTGATGAACCAACTGCGGCAGTAGCAAAGTTTAGGTAACCTGCCATAATTAATTAACCTGACCTCTTTTTTAGGTTCTGAATTATTTGAATGAAATTAGCCTCCGGAAGGTTTTGCATCCGAATTTTGCCAAGAGTCGGTTAGACTGATCATAATAACTCATTTGTGCGGTAACTGTTACTCCAACAACTACTTTGCGGCAGGTAGCAACGAAGGGAACATCTTTGCCAGGTGCACGGATTGAAAATAGAAACTCACAGAATGCTGCTATCACAGCAGAAACAGCACGTATGCGAATTTATACCCAGAGCTGCCATTGCGAATGGATCTCGCCTACAAAATCCCAAAGGGATGACAAATGGAGGGATACCGTAAAATAAATTTTTATTCGATACTAATGTACAAATGAGTTATCATAATCACTTCTAGAAATGGACAAAGTCGCTTAAGATAGCCAGGCTCAATCCGAGCAGAGTCGCGATTAGCTTGTTGCGGTTAAAGTGGTGGTCAGGGCTGGTCTCGAACAGGATGGTGGTAGAAATATGCAGAAAGTTACCGGCTACTATACCTGTAAGGGCAGTGTAGACGAGGCTATCGTGGGTAAGGCCGTTGAGGAATATGTTGCTGAACAAAACCCCCATGGGGGCACCTATTGCAAAAATAAGCAGCCACAGAAAAGCTTTCTTAAAACTCTCCAGGCGCGAGAGCAGTACCGACATGAGAGCAAAGGCAGCCGGAATGTGGTGTATGGCTACACCAAATAATATAACATAGAAGTTGTTGCGCTCATGCACGTGCCCTACATGCTGCGCGCCTCCCTGGTCTACCAGAATACTTCCTTCTAAAAAAGAGTGCACAAACAGCGAGCCCAGCAGCAAAAACGGCAGCGCACCTATGCGGCCATGTTCATGCTTGTGCACGTGCATGTGCCCATGTTCTACCCCGTGCGAGAACAGCTCCAGCACCAGCTGCAGAAAAAAGCCAGCCAGCACCCAATACCCCACGGCATGCGGGTTTTCGTTGGCCAGCAACACATCTGGCAGCAGGTGTATAATGGTAATAGTAAACAGGTAGGCACCGCTAAAGGCAAGCGCCATTTTCAGCCATCGGCTGTTAGTAGGCGGAAATATCTTAACCAGGAAACTGGAAAACACCACCGTAAGGAAAAGAACCGGAATGGCTACAAACATGAGTACTTTCTATTTCTTGAGCACATAAATCATCCGCTCGCTTTGCAGGCGGCAGTAAGGGTCGAGCTTATAATTACCGAACACATCGACCAGGCGCAGTTTCGCCATCCGGAAGTACTCCATAAAGTCTTCCTGGCGCAATGCCCGCACCCGCTCCACAAAAGTAAAGTTCTGGCCCTGGTCGGTAAATGCAATAGATTTTACGATAAACCCATTCTCTACACCACGGGTTATCTTAAACTGAATACCGTGCACTGTTTTCTGCTCGTGTGCCACCAGGTGCTCTATGGTTTTTTCTGTGTTCATAAAATCTATCACCAGCTTACCACCATGCTTCAGCGAATCGGCTGCGGCTACCAGAGCCACCACGTTTTCAGTTTCGTTATCGAAGTAGCCGAAGCTGGTAAAAAGATTGAGCACAACATCGAAAGAAGCAGGTTTATATACCTGCCGCATATCATGCTTACTGAAATGGAGCTGCTCACTCTCAAATTGTTTAGCGTAGGCAATGCTCTGCCCCGATAGGTCTATACCTGTTACCCTGTAGCCTTTACGGCTCAGGTAAACCGAATGGCGACCCTTTCCGCAAGCCAGGTCCAGAATAGTATCGGTAGGTTTGGGGTGCAGGTACGCCAGCAGGTTATCTATAAAAGAATGTGCATCCTGCTCATCGCGGTCACTGTAAAGTACATGATAATACGGTGAGTCAAACCAAGTGCTAAACCACTCCTCCGGTTGTGCCATAATTTTGCCAAAAGCAATTGTGTTGCAAATATAGAACTAATTTTAATCATCCTCCACAAAATGCCCATATGAGGGGTACAGGCTGCATACCCAATGGGCAAAAAAAGCACTGCCGCTGCTGTGGCTCCACAGCAGCGGCAGTGCTAAAAAGGGGTGGTAAGAAAAATTAGCGGCGTATTGCGCCTGCTTCTGTATTGGTTGTACCTGTTTCGTCTATGCTGTCGCCTGGCTGAATGGTGTTAGCCCCTTCGTCATGGTTCGGCATAACTTCCTGGTGCTGTGTCCCGTGTCCGTGCACTTCGTTTACCCCGCCCACATTGTGTGTGTTACGGGTGCCTGGAGGCACTGTGTCAACAGATACCTTGGTTTCTGGTCTTTGGTCTTTTGGAGTGTCACAACCCGTGATCATTACAATACCGCATACAGCGGCAAATACTGCTACTACGTTCTTATTCATTTTTGCTCTTGTTATACGTCGATCTGTAAAAGCCACCATTTGGCGACTAAAAGTCTGTATGTACGAAATTATTTTTTAGTAAGGTAATTACTGGTTCAACAGGTTTTTACGCCGCAGCATCGATTCCATCAGTTTAATGTCGTTCTGGCTGTTAAAAATGCGGAAAGGCAGGTGAAAAAACACCGGTACCTGAAACGTTCTGGCCAGCCAGCCTCTAAAGCCTTTTGGCATCAGTTCTGCTCCGGGTTCTTTCAGCCACAGCATGTAGGCATCGTCCTGCAGACTGGCTCTGTCGATCATGTCCCAGGTGAGGGCCATGCCTTCGCGGTCGTTGCGCTTCATGAGTACCTGGCGCTGGTCTATCTCATAATACAGTTTCTCGAACAGCACTTTGCTCTGCTCCATCTGGGTTACGCCCATAACCTGTGCCGAACGCAGCAGCACAAATAATATGGTTATAATAATAGCACCTGCCACCCACCACCACGAAAAGCTGTAAAGTGTCGGCAACAGGAACAGCACCAGCGGAATTAAGGCATACCACCAGTCTTTGCGCCAGATCATTTTCAGGGCCATGGTAGTGTACGTGTTTTTATCAAACTGATACTTTTTTGTTCGGATAGCCAGCGGGGATGCTCCCTGCGGTGCCCTGAAACCTCTTTGATTTGGTTGTTGCATAAAAATTGAACTATCGATACTGTTGGCTCTCTGGGGTTGCACTGCCTTTGGAGCTGCACAAAAGCCCGAGAGAACTTCTACTTTATAAAATCCCGGTGCAATTTACGCTAAATTAAAATGCTTTCAGACTCAGATCTAAACTTTTAGTAGAGTGGGTGAGTGCGCCAACCGAAATAAAATCTACGCCGGTGCGTGCCACTTCTGCTATGGTCTCTTCTGTAATGCCTCCCGATGCTTCCGTTTCGTAGCGTCCGTTTATGAGCTGCACAGCTTCTGTCATCAGGGCCGGCGACATATTATCGAGCATAATCCGGTGTATGCCACCTGTTTCAAGTGCTTGTTTTACTTCTTCCAGGTTACGGGTTTCTATTTCGATCTTTAAATTTTTGCCGCTTTGCTGCAGGTACTGCTGTGTGGCTGTAATGGCTGCCCGTATACCGCCTGCATAATCTACGTGGTTGTCTTTGAGCATCACCATATCGTAAAGGCCAAACCGGTGGTTCAGGCCACCGCCTATCAGCACGGCCCACTTTTCCATCATCCGGAAGTTCGGTGTTGTCTTGCGTGTGTCGAGCAGCCGGGCGCTGGTGCCGGCTATCAGTTGGTTAAGGTGGTGGGTGTAGGTGGCAATGCCGCTCATGCGCTGCATGCAGTTAAGCACCAGGCGCTCGGCCGTCAGAATAGATTGTGCTTTGCCTTTTACGGTAAAGGCAATTTCGCCATATGTAACAGATGCGCCATCGTGCAGGAGCACGTTCAGCTGCAGTTCAGGGTCTACTTGCCTGAAAATATAACCAGCCAGTTCTACGCCAGCCAGTATGCCTTCGCCTTTTACCAGCAGGCGCGCCTGGTTCTGGGCAGTATCAGGTATAGAAGCCAGCGACGAGTGATCGCCATCGCCAACATCTTCGGCCAGTGCCCTGGAGATAAACTCCTGTATGTTGTTTTCTGTTAAGTAAGTTGCTTTCACAGTGCAAAAATAAAAAAAGCCCGGGATTATCGTCCGGGCTTTTTAAAATATACTGATGTACGTTTAATCTTTGATAAAATTAATCGAGTAAATCTGTGCACGCCCGTCTTCTTCTTTAAAACGAACAAGCACCGTATTAGATGCCGCTTTAGAAGTATAAGCCAGAATAACGTAACGCTGGCCACCATCGGAGCTGCCTTTGTGGCCCACCGAGCACTCTACAGGCGGGTATTTGCTGAAAAAGTTTTTCATCACAAATTCAGCCTGGGTGTTGCTGTAACTGGTGGCGTTGCCGCCATCCATAGTAATTTCTACTACACTGTTAAAGTTTCGGGCAAGATCTTTAGCCGAGCCAACTTTAAAGGCCGCGCTTATACGCCCAATAAAGTCACCCTGTGCAATAGTTTGTCCTAGAGGTAAAAACGCCACAGCCAACAATAAGGAAAAAACTACTGCAATATGTTTAATGTGTTTCATAAATAATGTTTGAGATCTTGCTACTGAATGCAGCTAAAACTATGCCAAGTACTATGCGTATGTTTAGACTTTGTATATTACTCTGTAAATTACTTAAAAAAGCTTAGTGCCAGCCTCTTCAGCTCTCTCTACCCAGCTTATACCCTTGGCGTAAAAAAGCTGAAAACTCTTCGGAAGGGCATTTTCGTTTGAATAATTTCCACCAGATTAAATGCCTGGCTTGTTAATTGGCGATACTTGAGAAACCTTTTAACACGCAACCTTAAAAAGGGTTTAAAGCTATTTTAAAGCTTTAGCTAACTGCATTACGACTTAGCGTAGGATATGTTATAGGCCAGCCTGCTTCTAATATAATAGTATTACCGGAATATATAAAATCTGGCATTTAAACCGCACTAATAAAGATGATTTTTATCAGCAAAAGCTATTCTTAACAGCACGTAGTCAGATTGTTGTCTATCTTGCATAAGACTTCCAGAAAAAAGTTTTATACTTAACAATTCAATCATCAGTTCAGTGCCTGCACGCAAACAGGCTATTGAAAGATTATACCTATATTTGCACCATGGATAAAAAGGTACTCTTAGTTATTTTAGATGGGTGGGGAATAGCCACAAACCCGGAAGTTTCGGCTATACAAAAAGCACATACACCCTTTGTTGACTCTATTCTCCAGAAATACCCGCGCACTACGCTCCAAGCTTCAGGCGAGGCAGTAGGTTTACCCGATGGCCAGATGGGTAACTCTGAAGTCGGCCACATGAATATTGGTGCCGGCCGTGTGGTGTACCAGGACCTGGTTCGCATCAACAAATCTATTGCTGAGCATAAGCTGGCCTCTATGCCCGCCTTGTCTGATGCTTTTTTGTTTGCCAAAGAGCAGAAAAAAGATGTGCACCTGATCGGGCTTTTGTCTGATGGTGGCGTGCACTCGCACATAGAGCACCTGAAGGCGCTCTGCTCTGTTGCCAACGACTATGAACTACGCCGTGTCTTTATTCATGCCTTTACTGATGGCCGCGACACAGACCCGAAAGGTGGCGTAAAATATATTAACGAGCTGGAGCAGCACCTCGAAGGCACCACCGGCACCATCGCCTCTATTGTAGGCCGTTATTTTGCCATGGATCGCGACAACCGCTGGGAACGTGTGAAGCTGGCTTACGACCTTATGGTGCACGGCAAAGGCGCGCCTTCGCAAAACCTGATCAAGTCGATGCTGACTTCCTACAACGAAGGCGTGACCGATGAGTTTATAAAACCGATTGTAAAGGTAAACGACCAGCAGCAACCAATTGCCACCATTAAAGAAGGTGATGTGGTGATCTGCTTTAACTACCGCACCGACCGTGGCCGCGAAATTACCCAGGCCCTGACCCAGCGCGATTTTCCGGAGCAGGAAATGCATAAGCTGAACCTGCGCTACATTACCCTTACGAACTACGACGATTCTTTTGTAGGTGTAGAACCTATTTTTGATAAAGATAACCTCAACAAAACCTTAGGCGAGGTAATTGCTTCTGCAGGTAGAACACAGATCAGAATTGCCGAAACTGAAAAATACCCGCACGTTACGTTCTTCTTCTCAGGAGGCCGCGAAACGCAGTTCGATGGCGAAAGACGCCTGATGTGCCCATCGCCTAAAGTGGCGACCTATGACCTTCAGCCAGAAATGAGCGCTTTCGACATTCGGGATGCTATTATACCGGAGATCCAGAACAGAACAGCCGATTTTATTTGCCTGAACTTCGCGAACCCCGACATGGTGGGCCACACGGGTGTGTTTGAGGCAGCCGTAAAAGCCTGCGAAACTGTAGACCAATGCGCAGAAGCCGTAATTACAACTGCCCTCGAAAATGGCTACGACACCCTGGTAATTGCTGACCACGGCAATGCCGACTGCATGATAAACCCGGATGGAACGCCCAACACGGCTCACACCACCAGCCTGGTACCGTGTGTGCTGGTTAGCAACAGCTACTCCGGCTCCCTTACCGAAGGCAAACTCGGCGATCTGGCCCCAACCATTCTGGAGCTGATGGGGCTACAGCAGCCAGCCGAAATGACCGGAACTTCTTTACTTGAGAAATAAAAACTACTTGGTTCCTTTTAAAACCATACTGATACTTGGCTCTTTTGTAGCCTTGGTAGCTTGTGAGAGACCTGCCGCGCCACCATCTGCCAGCGCGGCAGCCTCTTACGACTTAACCGCCTACCTGAACCGGCAAACGGAGCGCCTGCAAAAGGAGCAGCCCATGGTGCTAAAATCGGTTACGACCCAGCACCAGCAAACCGAAACCATCGAGACAACCGACCTCGACTGGACAGACGAACTGGCAATTTTCCAGGATGTGGACCTGAGCCGCCCTGCCCTCCGCGACTTCTATACTGAAACCACCACCACCTTGCCCAACGGTAACACCCAACTGCTCTACACCAAATCAGAGACATCAGCTGCGCCAGTACAATACCTGCAGCTCCAGCTAACGCCCGGGCGGCAGCTACAACGCCTGGAGGCCATGGTGCTCGATAAAAACATTCTGTTCTACTCTAAGCGTAAAATTGTGCTAACGGCAAACCCAGCCGAAAACAGCAACATCTCTTCTTACCACATAGAAGGAACCCAGAAACTAATCTTCAGCGATTCGCTGCATTACAACATCGTAGCAAATTTGTAAAGCAACAGCGGCAGGCACTGTTTACACCTGCTCCTGCACATTTCTTAAAATAATCTCACCTGTTTGCACTATATTGTTTCTTATAAAGTTTAATAAGAAACTTTGTTGCTGCTTGTGGTACTGAGCGTTACCTTTTTCACTTCTGATCAACTCCTGTTTAAGGCCAATTGAGTATAGTGTGAGGCGGTTATTTTACGTACAGGTACGGTTATTCCGATGCGCACGACCTTCAGCAGCAACAGAACAAGCCCTGATTTTATCTGTTAAAACAGCATGCGTGCACTTCTTCTTGTCTTACTTTGTATTTGTAGCTGCAACCTGCAGGCCTGGGCACAAGACACTGCTACTCCGGCTCTACACACGCGCTCGTGCGCTACCACCGAGTACCAGGAAGCGCTACAGGCACAGGACCCAAGCCTGGTGCTGCGACAACAGCAGGCAATGGAGCGGGCGCAGGAGGGTTCGTTTAAGTTAAGCCAGAGCAAGGCAGCATGGCGTAACACCATTATTACCATACCGGTTGTTTTTCATGTTGTATATAACACCGAGGCAGAAAACATTCCGGACGAGCAGATCCTATCGCAGCTGGCTATCCTGAATGCTGACTTCAGGCGCCAGAACCCAGACACTGTAAATACACCTGCTTATTTCAGACCCTTCGCAGCTGACACCCAAATTGAGTTCTGCCTTGCCTCCATCGACCCGAACGGCGACCCGACTACCGGCATTACCCGCACCCAAACCGATAGAGCCTCTTTTGAGACTTCGCGCGACGATGTTAAATTCACAAGCAGGGGAGGCAAAGACATCTGGGACAGCAACCAGTACCTTAACATCTGGGTTTGCAGAATTACCGGCAACACACTCGGCTACTCGTCTTTTCCGGGCTATAATGCGAACATCGATGGCGTGGTACTGCTTTATTCTTCTGTAGGAGCACCACCCTTTAACAGATCGTCCGGACCCTACAACCAGGGCCGCACTGCGACCCACGAAGTAGGGCACTGGCTGGGCCTGCGGCACATCTGGGGGAGCGCCTGCAACAACGCCGATGGCATAGAAGACACACCCAACCAGCAACGCGATACCGGAGGCTGCCCAACAGGTATTGTAACCTCATGCAACAACGGCCCCTATGGCAACATGTGGCAGAACTACATGGACTACACCGACGATGGTTGTATGAACTTGTTCACGAACGGGCAGGCTGCGTTGATGCAGGCTACTTTAGCAACGGCTCGTCCTTCTATTTTGAGCTCTCTTGCCTGCACCGGCAGAATCCGCTCCGACTTTGAAATAACCAACCCCACCGACACCCTGGTACTAGTCGGAACAGCCGTTAACTTCACCGATAAATCAGAAGGTTCGCGACCAACTGCCTGGCTTTGGGAGTTTGAAGGAGGCACTCCGGCAACATCTACAGAACAGAACCCAACTGTTACTTATAATACACCCGGCAGCTACACCGTAAAGCTTACAGTAACAAATGGCATTGTGAGCGATACTGCAGAAAAGCTCCAGTATATAGAAGTTACGGTAAGCGACCTGGTGGTTTATCCGAACCCGGCTGCTGCGTATATCACCATTGAGCAACCGGCCCGCATAGAAGTACGCCACATTGAACTGGTTAACAGCATTGGCCAAACAGTGCTGCAGCAAACCGTAGCAGACAGAGTGGTTCAGCTACAGGTACAGCACCTGCCAGCGGGAGTTTACTACCTGCGCCTTCAAAGTTCCAACGGCATGGTTATTAAGAAAATAAGCGTAATCAGGTAAGTTTAATGTGCTCGTCTTGAATTTTGAATGAATGATTGAATGTGAGAATAAGTTTATCGTGTTCAGCTCGGATAGCAACCAACAATCAACCTAATTCCCCTGCAGCGTTACTACCAGCCAGCGTTTTGAGGCGTGGTCGCGGTGCTCGCAGAGGTAAATGCCTTGCCAGGTACCCATGTTAAACTTGCCGTTGGTAATAGGCACCGTAACCGACGAGCCAAGTATGGCAGCTTTTAAGTGGGCAGGCATATCGTCGGAGCCTTCGAGGGTGTGCTTGTAGTAAGGCGCGTTTTCCGGCACCATCTTGTTGAAATGGCTTTCGAAGTCCTGCCGCACGGTGGGGTCAGCATCTTCGTTAATGGTGAGGCTGGCAGAGGTATGCTTGATGAACACATGCGCCAGGCCCATCTTAATATCTTCCAGCTCAGGCAACTGCGACTCCACTAAATCGGTTATAAGATGAAAGCCCCGCTTTACGGCCGGCAACCTGATTTCCTTCTGATACCATTTCATGTTCTAATTTTGATTACTTGAATGAGTGAATGAATGAGTGAGTGACTGTTTAATACGGTGCTGCTCCTAAATAGCTGCGTTTGGGAATTATTCTAATGAAAACAGCCTTCCAAAAGCTTTTAAACGTTTTTTAGTCAAGAGCCTTTGATTAGTTAAGAGTTATGACTGATGTTACGCACTCATGCGACCAGCAAAGAAATATTATTCCCAGGGCAACTCCAAACAGTCGCTTTAGCCTCAACTAAGAGCACAAATTTCCAGTTCTTGGGTTGAGCGCCTTTGCAGGTTTCCGGTGCCGCAGGCAGCCTGAGCGACAGCGAAGGCAGGAAAGGTGCAGCAGCGCGATGCCCGAGAACGGGGCCCCGTGGCCTTGAGCGCTAAGACTTCTACAATGAAAAATGAAAGCCTAAGGGCACCGGATGAAACTGTTACCAAATGTATTAGAACCAATTTAAAGGAGACTTCCTGATAAATGTGCGTAACATCAGTTATGAGTTAAAAGTTGGAAAAAATACTTTCCTTCACCCATTTAATATTTCTTCATCTTCAAATTTCCAAATCCTCACATCTCCAAATCAAAAATCAGCACCTTAATCAATTGTTCTCTCAAATGCCCCTATGTCGGGGGTGGTGGAGCTGCGGCTTTGGCCTTTTATGTCGCGGCGCACATCTAAAAGTGGCTTTGCGGCTCCGTTGGCAACAGAAAGGGTATCGAGGCTAAAATCCTGATTTGATATCGACTTGAATTTTGGTGCCTGGTTCAGAATATTGTTATCCTGGTTAAGCAGCTCTTTATAGAGGTCGGTTCGTAACACGTTGTTGGCAACTTCGGCTGCAATGGTACCGCCATCGCTTTCGAGCAGCAGCTCGTCTTTAAAGTTAAAACCATCGGAGTACACAATAGAGTTGATGAGGCGCAGGTTCACGGTCATGTTCCGGATATCGGTGCCCGGTATGTAATCGGCTACCACAAAGGCAGGTGATTCGCGCTGCATCGGGTTGTTGTAGTTCACGATAGTGGAGTAAATAACATCGTAGTTGCCACCTCCAAGGCCACTAAAGCCATACCGCCCGCAGTTATAGATGAGCGTATTCACCACCCTGATATCAGAAGTAAACCCGATAATGCCATCCTGAAACGCGTATTGTATAGCACAACCTTCTACCAGTGTGCCACCTTTGCCCGGGTTACCGATGCGTAAGCCCCAGGTTGTGTTCCTGATGTCGGCAAACCGGATGCGGTTGTTCTCGCTTTGTGTCAGAATCTGTATGCCTTGCCACTGCCCCGGTGCCTGCTGGTAACTCTGCTCACGCCTGTAACCACTAAAAACCACGCGTTCTTCGGCTGTTCCCTCCACGAGCAGTGTTCCGTTTACGAGCAGCACCGCTCCTGGTGTGGCAAATATTTGACTGCCTTTTTCTATGGTGAGGGTGGTGCCGGCGCTAACCAGAATGGTGTCGAGCAGCACATGCGCTTTGTCTTTGCCCCACACGGTGTTACCGATGGCTGCTTTGCTATGGAAATAAGCATTTTGCCCATAGGCGACCAGCTTCACCTTTTGCAGGTTGCCATTGGTCCGGAACATAATGGAGTCGCTTACCAGAAAGGGTTGGTTGCTGGCATTCGGGTTGATATTTACCCGCACCAGCACATACAGGCTATCGCGGCCACGCAACTCTAGGTTGTTGGCAATAGGGCTCTCGACTCCGTTAATGGTCAGTTTGTAAGGCGATGCGCCTGCACCACCTAAGGTAATGTCGCTGATGCGGACGGCCTTTTGGTTAGGATTGTAAACCTTAAGCCGCTTGGTAACACTGCCCCGCGCCACAAATACTGTATCGAAAAGCACGGTATCGGCCGAGAAATGAAGCACCGCCTCAGGGTCAGCTGTAATCACCTCATCGTTTGGCGTACACGAAAACACCGAGAGCAACAGCAGAAGGGGTAAAATAGCGAGGAGGTACTTCAAAATGATATCTGTTTTATATAGTGATGGCTAAATTGTTAAACTGTTGAATGGTTGATGCTCCTTAAAATAAGTTTTTAGAAATACTAAGTTTTCAACTTTAACTTCTGTATCGGCCAGAGGCCTCAGAATAAGAGTCACGAGCGAGGACGCTCGCGCCAGCATAGTTTTTAATTTCTAATTTTTAATTTGGCGAAGCATCAGCAATTATTCCAATCAAAATAGCCTTCCGAAGGCAAAAGCTTTGAGTTTGGTCAAGGGTTGCTGCGCCTATTGCTCCAACTGCCGAAGTTACCAAAATCGTATAAAACAGATCAGGAATATAATAAAGTCTCTCTCCCTTTACTATACTCCTGACCCCCGATTACTTAATTCATTTAAAATTAAGGTATTACTCTGCTGCTGCGCCCTCTTTCAGTTTCTCGGCGTTTTCGGCAATTCTTAGTTGTTCTACAAAATCTTCTATGTTACCTTCCATTACGGCAGGCAGGTTGTACACGGTGTAGCCAATGCGGTGGTCGGTTACGCGGCCCTGCGGGTAGTTGTAGGTCCTGATCTTGTCGGAACGGTCGCCGCCACCTACCATGCTTTTACGCTGCGCACCTTCGGCTTCGAGTTTCTTGGCCAGCTCTATTTCGTAGATTCGGGAGCGAAGCACTTTCAGGGCTTTGTCGTAGTTTTTGAGCTGCGACTTCTGGTCCTGGCACTGCGCCACAATACCGGTCGGGATGTGCGTAAGACGAACGGCAGAATAGGTCGTGTTTACCGACTGACCGCCCGGGCCTGATGACATGAACAGGTCTTTGCGGATATCGTTCATGTCGAGGTCGATATCAAATTCCTCTACTTCGGGCAGTACGATAACCGATGCAACCGAGGTATGGATGCGGCCCTGGGTTTCGGTGGCTGGTACGCGCTGCACACGGTGCACCCCCGACTCAAACTTAAGCTTGCCATACACATCCTCGCCCGACATGCCGACAATAATCTCTTTGTAACCGCCCGATGTGCCTTCCATGGCATCCATCAGCTCCACGCGCCAGCCCATTTTTTCGGCAAAGCGGGTGTACATGCGGTACAGGTCGCCGGCAAAGATAGAAGCCTCGTCGCCACCGGCACCGGCTCTTACCTCCATAATAATGTCTTTGCTGTCGTTCGGGTCTTTTGGTATCAGCAGCTCTTTCAGGAGCTCCTCCATTTTTTCGCGTTGCGGCAGCAGCTCGTCCAGCTCCTCTTTCGCCATGTCGCGGAAATCCTCGTCCTTTTCGGTGGCGATTACCTGCTTGGCGTTATCTATATTGCTGAGTATATTCAGGTACTTTTTGTATTCGGTAACTATCTTATCCAGATCTTTGTATTCTTTGTTCAACGACTTGAATTTCTTCATATCGCTGGCCACGTCGGGCTGGATAAGCAGTTGGCTTACTTCCTCAAACCGATGATTAATGGCTTCTAATTTATCTAACATGGCGCTGTTATGGTTTTAAAGTACAAAGATACTAAATTGGCGTGTAGTTTCTTTTATACATTTTTATACAATCCAGACTAAAAAGATGTTCCACCTACCTCGTATCTTATATTATATAACTCTTGCTGCTGCCTGTATAGTTTCGGGGTGCGAAGTAAAAGTTAAGCCTGTAGAGGGCGGAAAAGAAATAGCCAAGGAACTGGAGCGGCGCAAGATTAAGCGTGTAACCGGTGCCCAGATTCAGGAAGCAGCCCTTAATGCAGGCGACTCCATAGTGGCTGCCGCCCAATACCAAATGGACCTGTACCTGCAACAGCACCTCGACAGCGGTGGCGTAGCAGCCGCCATGGCCTATTGCCGCCCTGAGCAGTTCGAGATTGTGCAGGCCATGGAGCAGAAATACGGTGGCACTGCCGGCCGCACCTCCTTAAAGTTACGCAACCCCGCCAACAAGGCAGAGGGAGCCGTAGCTGTGGCTTTACAGCAATACACAGAGGGGCAGCTGCAAGAGCCCGTGCTACAGGAACTAAACCGCGAGGAGCTGCTCTACACCGCTCCGATCTACATCCGGAGCGAGAGCTGCCTGCGCTGCCACGGCACCCCGGGCAAAGAGCTGTCTGATGCCGATAACGAACTCCTGAAACAGCAATACCCCACCGACCAGGCTACCCGTTACGCAACAGGCGACTTGCGAGGCATGTGGCACATCAGGTTTAACAAGCAAACTCTTGTAACCGACATGACGACCCAACCCAAAAAGAAAATTAAAATGGGATTTTGAGATGGTTGTTGATTGTTGATTGCTGTTTGTTGAATGGTTAAATGGTTGATTTGAGGAATTTTAAGGAATTCTGACGGAGTGACAGAAACAATGTGACTCTTACTAATTTAAGTAGTTTAACCCTTGACCTGTAAAGCACCTAAAACCTGTTTGGAGGCTGTTTTCATTTGAATAATTTGATTGATGATTGTTGAATGGCTACATGGTTAAATGGTTGATTTTGAATGAACGACTGAGAGGATGAGTGAACCACTTTTAAAACTTTTAACTCCTAACTTTTAACTCTTAACTAATAAAAGATTTAGCATCTTAAACCGTTGGAGCTGCATTGGTTACACCTCAACATGTATTTTGTTGTATATTTGCAGTTGAAACATTTACTATGCAGGCAAGTATGCATAACCCATACTTACTTAATTTTTAACCTTCAAAACACGATATTCTATGGCCGTTATAAAAGCAACTGATTCTGATTTTGCGAGTATCCTGAAGTCTAACCAACATGTGGTAGTAAAGTACTTTGCAGACTGGTGTGGCAACTGCCGCCTGTTCTCGCCTAAGTTCAAGCGCCTGTCAGAAGATGAGCACTTTGCCACAGTAACTTTTGTGGATGTAAACGCTGAAACAAGTCCGGAAGCCCGTAAAATGGCAGGAGTAACCAACCTTCCTTTCTTTGCTGTGTTCAAAAACGGGAATCTCGTAGATACTGTAGCCGCCAGCAAAGAAGAAGCAGTACGCACCCTTATCCATAAACTTGTATAAACCCGACAAATGAAAATACCGGTAATAAAAAAATTAGTAGAAACCCAGAGCATTGAAACTTTGCTGGCTGCCGAGGCCGCAATTTTAGAGGAGCAGGAGCTAGCCATTGAGGTAGAGGGCGAAGACGAAGGAGAACAGCTGACCCACATTCTGGCTGCCGTCTGGATTCTGAACCAAATGCACCACCAGCACGTCGATTTTAAGACGGCACTGCGTGAGTACACACAAAAAGTACGAACTTCCATCAGCTAAAATCTAACGTAGCTAAAACAGGAGCGGCCCGGAAGTTAAACTTCCGGGCCGCTCCTGTTTTAGCTGTACCTATAAATTGTGCTTTGCAAAAAATGCTTCCGCCAGTTTGCCTCCCGGTTCGGTGCAGATGCCCCGGAGGTAGTAAAGAAAAATGCTCCGATACACTTCGGAGAGGTTGTATTTCTCGGGCGGGAAAACCTGCGGGTTCAGCATCATATTAAGCTGCGCCAGAATAATACGGGTTACTAGTTCTATGTTAATGTCCTTCCTGAAAAGGCCCTGCAAAATTCCTCTATTAATAATTTCTGAGATGAGGTGGTAACTGTTGGAGTTAAGATACTCCAGGCACATCAGCCATACCTCCTCGTAATGCTGCTGCAGGTCCAGCACATACTGCGGGTTAGTTTGCTGAATATTCTTGATGCCATCCTGCAACAGCAGCATTACTTCTTCTACAGGGTCTTGTGCGTTTGCCAGCAGCCTGGCCTGCTGCCGCTCCTGTTCCTTTATATCAAACCTCACCACCTTAAGCACCATATCGGCTTTGCTTGAAAAAAGCTCCTGAAAGGTGGAGTGCCTGATGTCTAGTCTTTTTATGATATCTTCCTGTGTGTTCGCCTCTATTCCATCGCGCTTAAATATGCGAAGAATTTCCTCTAAGATAGTTTCTAAAAAAGTCATAATTGCCCTTACTCTGTTACCTACTGATAGTTGCTGCTAAGCATATTACGGTAAGCTTAACTCAACCGGATGCTAATACTTGTTAGCTCCTTGAGATTCTGGAAATTTAAGAATAATTCGGCTGCGTACAATAACTATTTCTGGCAATTAAGATTCTTACCTTAAAGTATGATATATAAGGCAATAAAGAACAGCAACTGTACCAGGTAAACATAAGGTGCTACCGGGTTTTTCTTATAAAAATTAAACTTCTGAAATAAAACCTGCAGCAGCAGCGACAACCCAAACCAGTCTCTGAAGTTAGAGAGCGGAATGACTTGCTCGTGCCAGCTCCAGAAATCGTAGGTTATGGCAACAGGCTCCAGGAAATAATCGAGCAGCACCAGCAGCATGGCTCCTGTTATGGCCTTCAGGAACCAGTGCAGGGGCAGTTTATGCACCATGGTACCGGTAGCGTACACCAGCATGAGCCAGTTTACACCAATTAGCAACGGCACCTCCCATAGCTTTGTGCCAAGAGTACTGCCATAGCTATAGTTCCCGAAAATGAAGCCAGTATGCACTCCCAGCACTTCGGCCAAAAAGCCCGCCGCGAACACCAGAAAAGCAAATACCAGGAACCTGCTCGTGTAGCCTTTATGAAAGCTAAACAGCAGCACGTTGGTTAGCAGCAGGTTGAGTGGCGTAAGCGACTGAAAGTATTCGGGCCTGCCACTAAGGCCAAGGCCCCAGAAACCCACCGCATGAAAAATTACCAGCACGCCAACCGCCAGTGGCAGCCCATACTTTTTCAGGAACAGCCGGGGTGCTTTGTTTTTCGAAACCTGGAATGTTGTATCTGGCATCTGTTTTAAGCTTTTTCTGATTCAGGAACCAGCTCCCCTACAATTTTTGCGGAGAGCAGGCAAAGTGGTATACCGCCGCCCGGGTGTACACTGCCACCACAAAAATACAGCCCCCTGATGCGCCCACTGAAATTTGGGTGACGCAGAAAAGCTGCCATGCGGTTGTTGGAACTGCTGCCATACAGGGCACCGGCAAAGGAAGAAGTCTGCTGCTCTATAAGGAGCGGGTCGAGCACCTGCTCGCAGGCTATGAGTGGCTCGAGCGGCACTTGCAGCATACTGCCAAGTTTGTTTAAAACAGCAGTGCGGGTGGCAGCAATTAGCTGTTGCCAGTTCTGCCCCTGGTTATGCGGCACATTAACCATTACAAACCAGTTCTCGCAACCTGCAGGAGCATCGGTCGGGTCTAGTTTAGAGGAAATGTTCACATAAACGGTAGGGTCTGGCGCAATGGTTTTGTGTTGAAATATATGCTCAAACTCTTCTTTGTAGTTCTGGCTGAAGAAGATGTTGTGCAGGTGCAGCTCCGGGAATGCCCGTTGTATACCCCAGTAAAAGATTAATGCGGAACTGGACCGCGGCTGCTGCAATGTTTTTTCGGGTGCCGGCTGGTCGGGCAGCAGTTTGCGGTACGTGGGCACTACATCCATGTTACTGACCACTACAGCTGCCTGGTAAGCGCCGTTGTGGGTTTCTACGCCTGTAACAGCACCGGCTGCTGTTGTTATGCGCGTTACCTGCTCGTTGTACCGGAACGTAACACCTAACTCCTCTGCCAGCTTTACCAGACTGGCGGCTATAGCGTAAATGCCTCCTTTGGGGTAAAAAGCTCCTATGTTATGCTCCAGGTGAGGAATCAGGTTTAAAGTACCGGGTGCCTGGTAGGGGTCGGAGCCGTTGTAGGTGGCAAACCGATCGAGGAGCTGCACAAAGCGCGGGTCCTGAAACAGCTTCTGGTTAGCGGCGTGCATGTTGGTGGTTAGGCCGAGGTCGGAGAGGCAGCCAATCGCCTTCAGCACATCGGGGCTCAGATAGGTACCAGCCTTGTGCAGCGACTTGTGCAGAAATGTATCGGCGGTGCCCTTGTAGAGTCGGGCGCTTTTTGCCAGTGCCTGCTGCACCGCTTTAGCCGGTACGCCCAGTTGCTGCTCTGCTTCTTCAGCAAACTGCGCCGGGTCGGCATAGGCTTTTAAGGCACTCCCATCTGGCCAGAAATAATGTGTTACCGGGTCGAGGCGTGTATACCTGAAGTAGGAGGCAGGCGTGCGACCAGCCAATGTAAACAGCTCATCGACGAGGTGGGGCAGTGTGAACAGCGAAGGCCCTGCATCGAAACGGTAGCCTTGCAGGTTAAACTGCTGCATTTTGCCGCCGAACGTAGTGTTTGCCTCCAGCACTGTTACCTGGTAGCCCTTTACGGCCAACCGAATGGCAGCGGCTATGCCTCCTATTCCTGAACCTACTACAATGGCTGTTTTCTTCATGAAACCGAATGTACATGCTTTTTCCTCCACTCAAAACTGCTTTAAGCCGGAAAGGTTTTAGAAGTCAGCAATTTTTGGCTTCTGCAGGAAAATCTAAAATATGTTACCTTAAATTTTCCAGAATCTGGCATCCACTAAAAAGTGTAGTGGCTATGCGAGCAGTTACACCGGTTTACCCTTGGCGTAAAATTAGCTATTTCGCTTTGGAAGGCTGTTTTTATTTAAATAATTGGCAGCTTGCTGGTTGTTTTGAGGAATGAAGTGCCTGCTGGCTTAGTTAAACATGCGTTTATACACCGGTTTCCGGCTGCCGAACTGCAGCACCATCATGGGGTAAAGCAGGGCATCCAGGGCTTTAAACCTGGTGCGGTATTCGATAATATCGTGAATAATGGCACCATCTCCTTCTTTGGTTACCAGGTGTTTGTGCCGCCAGTAGCGCAAAGGTGTTGGCACCTCCAGCCCTTCGTCCACAAAATAGGCCGCTGTATCTGTTATGGCACGCTCAGTTATCAGGCTGGTCCATCTAAAAGTTCTGAACCCTGTCAGCAGTTCCACCTCCACCACATCGCCGGGGTAACTCCCATCGAAGCGCAGCAGCCGCAGCCGGGGGTAGGGTGGCGAAAGCTTTCGGAACAAGCTCTCGTCGAAGCCATTGAAAACAGAAAGGTAATCTTGCTTAACGGAGGTGCGGAGGTGCAAGTGCATAGGTAGGTTTGGGTTAGAGCGTATGAGATTAACTGACTTGCATAACAACAGTAGTTGCAGAAAGGTTTGCTAACTGTTTCTGTACCAGGTTAAAAGCAGAAATTACCTGGCTAAATGCCTGGTGCTTAGCCAGCGGGGAGTTTCAATTTTTCTAATGAAAATAGCCTTCAGAAGCTTTTACAGCTATTTTTTGCCAAGGGTAAAGGGTGTTTACACAAAAAAAAGCCTCTGCAGCTACCAGGCATGCAGAGGCTTCTACTTAAAAAGAACCTTGTTGTTAACTCAACAGGTTGTCGATGTCTTCTTTGGTGAGGCTCTTCATGACGGTTTCGTCGGTGCTGATCAGGTCGGTTACCAACTGAATTTTTCGCCCTTGCAGCGCCAGTATTTTTTCTTCTACGGTATCTTTCGAAATAAACTTGTAGGCAAACACCTGATTTTTCTGCCCAATGCGGTGGGCTCTGTCTACAGCCTGTGCCTCTACAGCCGGGTTCCACCAGGGGTCCAGTATAAACACATAGTCTGCTGCTGTCAGGTTTAAGCCTACGCCACCTGCCTTCAGCGAAATCAGGAATACTTGTATGGCGGCATCTGTCTGGAAACGCTCTACCTGCTGCTGCCTGTTTTTGGTGTTACCATCCAAGTAGGCATAGGTTATCTCCCGCTCATCTAAGGCGTGCTTTATAATTTCGAGGTGCTTTACAAACTGACTGAATATAAGGACCTTGTGGCCTTTGCACACCACACTCTTTGTCATCCGCAGCACCTCTTTCAGCTTACCAGATTCTCCTTCGTACCCTTCGTCGGTCATAAGCGGGTGGTTGGCGATCTGGCGCAGTTTGGTGAGGCCCTGCAAGAGCATAAACTGGGTGTTGCCTGGGCCATGTTCCTCCAGGTTCGTCAGTATTTTGTTGCGGTAATACGATTTTGTTTCTTCGTAGGCATGTTCCTGCTCCTCTGTCATTTTGCAGAAACTAATGTTCTCCACTTTCTCAGGGAGCTCTGTTGCCACCTGCGACTTGTGCCTGCGCAGTATAAAGGGTTTTATCAGGGCATGTAGTTTCCTTATCTTCTGCTCATCTTTCTCCTTCTCGATCGGTTTCAGGAACTCATTGCGGAAAAAGTGCTGGTTGCCAAGCAGACCCGGGTTAATAAACGACATCTGCGACCACAGGTCCATGGTACTGTTTTCTACTGGCGTACCTGTCAGGATCAGGCGGTAACGCGATTTTAACGAACGCACCGAACGCGAGGTATTGGAATCGGGGTTTTTTATAGCTTGCGACTCATCCAGGATGATATAATCGAAGTAGTAATTCTTTAGGATACCTGCATCCAGCCGCACAATACCGTAGGAGGTTAGCACCACATCGTAGTTCTTAAACTGCTCCACGTCTTTGTCGCGGTAGGTGCCGGTGTAGGAGAGCACGCGCAGATTTGGCGTAAACTTCTGAGCTTCGTTCTGCCAGTTGTAAATGAGCGAGGTAGGCATAACCAGCAGTGTGGCTGAATCTGCCCCATGCTCTTTGCGGTGCTGCAGCATAGCCAACGCCTGTACCGTTTTACCAAGGCCCATGTCATCGGCCAGGCAACCTCCAAACTTGTAGTCTTTTACAAAGTGCAGCCAGTTGTAACCGGCCTTCTGGTACGGGCGCAGTTCGCCTCTAAACCCGGCAGGCAAGGGCTTGTCTTCTATTACCTCAAACTCGCGGAGTTTTTCGAGCTTGCGGCTCATGGTAACAGTTGCTAGGCTGCCATTCTGCAGGTCGTTTACCAGGGCCATGTGGTGCTTCTTCAGCGTGAGCAGTTGGTCGCCTTCCGAAAAAGCGAACAGCTCAATATATTGCGTAAACCACTCTTCCGGAATAATGGCAATTTGCCCGTTTGGCAGCACAAACTCGTTGTTCTTAGTAAGAATATGCGATTTGAGTTTAATAAACGGTATCGAAAACTCCCCAAACTGCACTTTACCATAAATATCGAACCAGTCATTGTTTTCGGTGATACCTACGCTTACAGATATTTCGCCAATAAAATAGTTTTTGGCGCTCTTCTCCGATTGGCGTACAATAAACCCAAGCTGTTCCAGCTCCTGCAGGTGGCTGTTGAGCCACGAAAAGGCCGAGCTTTTTTCTAAAACCGCTTTGCCATTCTTTACTTCCAGAGCTCGTTTCGATAGTTCCTTTATAAACTCCTTCTCATGGTTTACATCCCGGATCAGCCGATGGAACACATACGAGTCAGCAGTTTTTTCCATGCTCACACTTACGCGTTTCAGCTCCTGTGTCTCCACCATGTGGTCTCCGTACAGAAACGACAGGTTAAACAGAATTTTATCAGCAGAAACCTGCCGGTCTTGTCTGGCCTCTGAGTTGTTGCCGTTTAGGGCGGGCAATGTAAGCGCATCTGCAGCCCGCAACTCAGAGAAGGTCAGGTACGGGTTAGGCTTGTATTTCTGCGACCTGATATCGAAGCCTTTGGCATACACATCAAACGACTCGACCAGTGGCACCACAAATTTGCTGTAGTAGTTGTCTTCTACAGATCGGGGTATCACAATAAATTTTTTATTTAGGAATGGCTGCAGCTTTTTGCCGTCTATAGGCTTGTCGAAACCATAAATTGTATCGTTTAGCAGCAGCCAGGCAGGCTCATAGCCAACCAAAGTAGCATGCCGGTACTGAAACTCGAGTTTCTGACCAGCATATTTTATAGTCGGGAAATAATGCGTATTGCTCTCGTTGCGCATAAAATGAAAAAGCACAGTGGCTTTTTCGGGCGCCATGGTAATGCGCTTCCAGGTAGGCTCTCCGTCTTTGCCCATAATAAACGTCGTTTTGCCCTTCAGCAGGTCCAGAATCTTGCTCATCCGGACCTGAATGTAATGATGAATTTCTTCCTGAAGCCCTTTGTCGCCTTTCTCCGGATCGTATACTTTCAGGAAAAAGTCAACTGGTGTTAATTTTTTGACGGAGAATTTTTTGAGAACTGCATCCTGTTGAATCTGATCGATGAGCGGAATCAGTTTAAAGTCTTTCTCATCGAGTCGAGATGCAAATTCTTTGGCATTTTTAGCCGAGATGTTTTGGTGCTGAAGTGTTAACTGCCCTTTGCCATTTACCTGTATCACAAACGATTCGAACAGGTAACCAAGGTACTCGTGTTCGAAAAGAGAATAAACTATCTGAAAAGGTTGGGTTGTGTAAACGTTCATGCCAAAAACTAAGTGATGGACATCAAAAATAACGCTAAATCAACTATTTTCCTAGAAAAATCTGCCTTTTCACTAACTATAGCTTGTTATTTATAAATATTTATAAAGTGCTAACCAACAAGCTTATATATTCTCAGTTACCGACATAGAGGCTGCTTTATAAGCTGGCCTGATGGAAACTAACAACGTGATAATTACGATGGCCAGCCCGGTAAATACAAAATCACTTACCTGCATTTTAACTGGGTAAGAGTCAACAATAGAGGTGGCCATTCCCATCGAAACCAAGCCGAAGCTTTCCTGCAGGTTGCACACCAGCATACCCAACGAGAGCCCATACGTGGCACCAATAAAGGCAACCAAGGCCCCTTCGAACAGGAAAATATTACGGATAGTTGTTGCCGTAGCTCCCATAGAGGCCAGTATGGCGATATCTTTTTTCTTATCTATTACGAGCATCGACAGGGAGAAGAAGATGTTGAGGGAGGCTATAAGCAGAATGAAGGCGAACGTAATAAACACGAACAGCTTCTCGACCTTTACGGCACGCAGCAAACTGGTGTGCTGCTCATCGCTGTTCTGCACCAGAAACGCCGAACCCAATGTGGCTTGCAAGGCTTTTTTTACGGTTTCTATCTTTTCTCCCTCCTCTACTTTAATTTCGAGGGAGGTACGCCGCCTGCCATACTCCAGCAGTTCTTCGGCAAAATTAAGCGGCACAAACACATAGGCATCGTCGTATTGCCGTTCTATGGCAAACACGCCGCCCGGCCTTATGGGCAAACTGTTAAACGAGCCTTCGGGGTTTAGCGGGTTAAACTTAGTGTTGCGCGGGTACAGAAACTGCAGCGACACAAACTGGTTAGATGGCCTGATGGAGAGCTGGTACTGCACGCCACGCCCCACCACAGCGAAAAACTCATCGTTGCGATAAAGTTCAAAGTTGCCCTCCACAATGGCAGAATCGATCTTATTCTGTTGAAAAAAGTTCTCGCTTACTCCTTTTACCTTCACCACCATCTGGCGGTCGTTGTAGCGCAGCAGGGCATTGTCTTCTATCACTTCCGATACCACAGCCACGCCTGGGGTGCGGCGAATGCGGTTCATAAACTCGGTATCGGTTTCAAACGATTTGCCCTCTACCACCGATATTTTCAGGTCCGGGTCGAAGCTGCTGTAGATGGCCCGGATAAGGTCTTCGAGGCCGTTGAATACGGAGAGTACAATAATCAGGGCCATGGTGCCTACGGCTACCCCGATCATGGCGATATTGGAGATGATACTGATGATGTTCCTCTTCTTTCTGGAGAAAAAATATCGTTTCGCTATCAGAAAAGGTACATTCATTGGCTGATTGTTAGTTGCTGGTTGCTAGTAGCTATTTGTTAAATTGTTAACCTGCTAAATGGTTGAGTTTAATAGTTATTATGTACTCTGTAGGGCGAATTAACAATTCAACAATCATCAACCAACAATCAATTACTTCCAGGCTTTCACGATCAGGCCTGTGCCGGATGCGTGGTTACCGTTAACGTCCATCCAGTTCAGCAGCAGGCATACCGGGAAAGTAACCAGGTAGTAGAACGGCAAAAGCAGGAAGAAGATTTTAGATACGCCCAGCATCTGCAATGGGTACTTCATAGAGAGTCGCCACGACACCTGCCCTGGTTTACCATACGAGTACCGCGCCTCCACTCTACGGAAACCGGCACGCTGCAGTTTACCGTGTATCTCCTGTATGCCATAGCCATCGCGCACGTGCTCTTCAATAAAAGAGCTTTCGTCGCCACTATGCACATCGGAGCCGCCCTGGTCGGAAGGGGTAGAAATAATGAGCATGCCACCAGACCGGAGCGAGGCGTGAATGTTTTTGAACACCTGCACATCTTCCTCTATGTGCTCCATTACATCCACAGAAAGTACCAGGTCGAAGCTGTTGGGTTGCCGGAACTGTACCAGGTCTGCGATGCGGAACACTACATTCTGGCGGTCGATAGCTCTGAAAAAACGGTTGCTGTCTGATACCTGCTCTTCTTTTACATCTACGGCCAATACGCTCCACTTATTGCTCATGCTCGTCAGGAAGTAAGTGTACTGCCCGAAACCAGAACCGGCATCGAGTATGTACTGCTCTTTTTCTTTACGGGTTACAGCCCAGGCTTTGAGCTCTTTGTGCACGTGCCAGGCACGCAGCAGCAGCAGGTCGAGCAGGTGGTAAAATATGCGTCTAAGAAAAGGGGTCTGGTTGAACACGTCGCCCAGAATCCGCTTTATCGGATCATACTGCATAAATGAGGCGTTGCAAGGCTAGCGGGTGGTGTTTTCGTCTTCTTCGTCTTCAGAAGCATCCTCGTTTTCGGCATCGTTCTCGTTGGCAGGAGGTATTTCCAGGCCGGAGAATAACTTATCCATCTGGGCAGCATACTCGGCGCTGTCATCGAGGTAAAATGCCAGAGCCGGTATTACCCGCACCTGGTTCTTGATGCGCTGCGCCAGGTGGTGACGAAGGGTTTTGGTGTTTTCCTTTATCTCATGCAGCACCGCTTTGTTGTCGGTAGTCATCAGGAGACTCAGGTACACACGCGCCAGCCCCAGATCGGGAGATACACGCACCACACTAACTGATATATAGGCCCCTCCGAAAAGATGCGGCACTTCCCTCTGGAAGATGTCGGCCAGCTCTTTCTGAATGAGGCGTGAGAATTTCTGTTGTCTTTTACTTTCCATACGAAGATGCAAATATCATATTAATTTCGCATTTTTACCCCAAAAGTAGCTTACTCATTTCGGAGAAGGTACGTTTATCTCGCTTTCTAACTCTAATAACTCTTGATTAGTTACTTCCGAAGCATATTGCCTTCCCGACTGATCCTGCTGGTTTTACTCTACCTGGCCATACGAGTTCCGCTTATTTTACTGGGAGTGCCTGCCACTGTACCCGAGCTTAAATTTATGCTGATAGGGGAGCGTATGGCCGATGGGTTTGCCATGTACCGCGAAATTTATGACAGTACTGCTCCGCTTGCTGCTTTAGTGTACTGGCTCATAGACCTGGTGGCCGGCCGCTCTTACCTGACGTACCGGCTGGTGGCAGCAGCGCTGCTGCTGGCGCAGGCGCTCCTGCTCAATTCAACTTTTATCCGGAACAAGGTTTACGCAGAAAGCAATTACCTGCCCGCCCTGCTGTACCTTACCTTTGGCTGCCTTACCCTGGAGTTCGAGATGCTCACGCCGCTGCTCCTTGGTAATACATTTGTTATATTGTCGTTGCCATACTTTATAACTGTTGCGCGCGAGGGGCTCGATAACAGCCGCCTGTTTATTGGTGGGTTTATGCTGGGGCTGGCGGCGCTAAGCTTTCTGCCTTTGGGGCTTTTTCTGCTGCTGGGGCTTTTTGCTGTTATTCTGTTTGCCTCCGCCGCCTTCAGGAGTTCGCTTCTCATGCTTTGTGGCTTTGCCTTTCCGTATGCCATGCTTCTGTCTTACTACCTTTTTACGGGGGCGGTTGGCAGTTTTCTGGAGCTGCACCTGTTGCGGCCATGGCAGTTTGAAGTTTCGTTTCTGATACCACCCGCCGACCTGGCTAAGCTACTGGTCCTACCGGGCCTCGTGCTGGCGCTGTCGTTGTTCAGTATGCTCTCGCTGGCGCAACGGCTGGTGTTCCAGGTTAAGTTTCAGCAGCTGATGGTGGTGTGGCTCATTGTAAGTCTTCTGGTTATTATTTCAAGAGATCAGGTATCGGCTGCTTCGTTCCTGGTGCTGCTGCCACCGCTGGCTTACTTCAGCGAGTTTTTGTTTACCAGCCGCTTTAAACCCTGGATACTCTCGCTAATGTACCTTGTGCTGCTGGCAGGCGTGGTGGTGCTGCGTTACCGGCAGCCACTGGGTATTGGCTCCCTGGTCAAAATCGACGAGTCCAGAATTTTGTTGCCTGTTTCTCCTGCGCAGGCTATTAAAGGAGCTTCGGTGCTCGTGCTGGGCAACGACATTACCTACTACACCCACAACACGCTGGCCACACCTTACCTCAACTGGCAACTCGCACAACGGCACTTTGGCAGGCTGAATGAATATGACGCTGTATTTGCCCTGTACCGGAACTTCAAAAAAGAACCGCCAAGGTATATTATTGACAAAGTCGGCCTGTTGGAAGAACTTAAATATAAGCTTCCTACTATTTTCGATGCTTACGAACCTACAGATGTTCCTGCGGTTTATAAGAGACAGGGAAAGGAGTTATAAGTAGAATTATTCTAATGAAAATGGCCTTCCAGAGGCTTTTCGCGCTTTTGGTAGCTGAGGGTCATGAGCACCCGGGAGGGGTGCAGCTACAGGGGGCATGAAAAAGAAAACGCGGACCTTAGAGGCCGCGTTTTCTTTTAAGCTTAATTTTTAGGCTGTTGTAGCTTATTTTAGCAATTGGTAATCTTGTTTACCCGTGTGGCGTGGCGGCCTCCTTCAAACTCAGTCGAAAGGAAAACGCGCATCATCTCTACTGCTTCCTCTTCCGATACGAACCGCGACGGGATGCAAAGCACATTGGCGTTGTTGTGGCCACGAGCCAGTTGCGCCAGCTCCGGCTTCCAGCAAAGCGCTGCCCGTACCTGTTGGTATTTGTTAGCTGTAATGGCCACTCCGTTGCCGCTGCCGCACACTAATATTCCGAAATCAAACTCCTGGTTGGCGACTGCTTTAGAAAGTGGATGCACAAAATCGGGGTAATCGGAAGACTCTCCGGAGTATGGCCCAAAGTCTTTTAGCTCATGCCCATCTTGCTCCAGCACTTTTATAAGCATGTTTTTGTAGACAAACCCGGCATGGTCGCCGCCTATTGCAATATTGTAAGCCATAGTATTAGATGGTATTGTTGTCGTTTAATCGCTTTAAATCTCTTTTACGGATAGAGCCCGAAACACTGATACTGATTTCGTATAGTACGAGCAGGGGCATAGCTATCAATAATTGGCTGATGACATCCGGTGGTGTAATGATCGCTGCAACTACTAAAATAATGACCATGGAGTGGCGCCGGTACAACTTCATGATCTCTGGCGTGAGCAAGCCTGCCTTGGTAAAGAAATAGACCACTACCGGCAGCTGGAACATGACCGCACACGACAAACAGAGTGTGGTGAGCGTAGAAATGTATGAAGACAGGTCGAACTCATTCAGGATAGAAGGATCGACCTGGTAGCCCGCCAGGAAATTGATCGAAATTGGCGACACCACATAATAGCCGAACAAAAGGCCTAAAATGAACAACAGCGACACAAAAAACACGGCCCCTCTGGAGTTTTTCTGCTCCTGCGGGTAAAGGCCCGGACTCACGAAGCGCCATATCTCCCAAAAAGCATACGGGAAAGCGCAGGCCAGCCCCAGCACCAGCGATACCATAATATGCATGGAAAGCTGCCCGCTCATCTGCCGGCTCTGAATCGTGAAGCCGAGGTCTGTGATACAGAGTACTTCAGAACCAATTCTGTTTCCTAAATCGCACATCAGTTGGTAGCTGAAAAAATCGGGGCGGGAAGGAGCCAGGATGATATCGTGAAACACAAAGCCTTTTGCCAGAAAGGCGATGACCGCAAATACTAAAATGGATGAAAACGACCTGATAATGTGCCATCTTAGCTCCTCCAGATGGTCCACAAAGGACATCTCCTGCGTCTCTTCTTCCATATAAGGTTGATTCATTTAGTAAAGTCTTCGGCCTTTATTTATTAGTGAGCGAAGAGCGGATATTTTTCCATCCAGGCATTTACGTCTTTGCGCACCGACTGGATTGTACTTTCGTTCTCATTATTTATAAGCACCGTATCGATCAGGTCCACAATGCGCTCCATGTCGTTCTCTTTCAGGCCTCTGGTGGTAATAGCTGCCGTACCCACACGCATACCAGAAGTTACAAAAGGAGATTTATCGTCGAAAGGAACCATGTTTTTATTGATGGTGATGTCTGCTTTCACGAGCGAGTTTTCGGCAAGTTTACCGGTCAGGCCTTTAGAGCGCAGGTCGATCAGCATCATGTGGTTATCTGTGCCGCCAGAGATAATATCGTAACCGCGCGACAGGAACGCTTTAGCCATGGCCTGGGCATTTTGCTGCACCTGCTTCACGTAGTTCAGGTAATCATCGGAGAGGGCCTCGAAGAACGAAACGGCTTTGGCAGCTATTACGTGCTCCAGCGGTCCGCCTTGCGTGCCAGGGAATACGGCTCCATCCAGCAACGACGACATCATGCGGGTTTCGCCTTTCGGAGTTTTCAGGCCAAATGGGTTTTCAAAGTCTTTGCCCATCATGATCATGCCGCCTCTTGGGCCGCGCAATGTTTTGTGGGTAGTGGTGGTTACGATATGGCAGTGCTCAAACGGATCGTTCAGCAAACCACGTGCAATCAGTCCGGATGGGTGAGAGATATCGGCCAGCAGGAGGGCGCCTACTTCGTCAGCGGCTTCGCGCAGTTTTTTGTAGTCCCACTCACGAGAGTAGGCGGAGGCACCGCAGATGATCAGCTTTGGCTGCTCGCGGCGAGCGATCTCTACTACTTTGCTGAAATCGATGAGGCCTGTTTCCTGTTCTACGCCATAAAATGTGGGCTTGTAGATTTTACCAGAGAAGTTTACAGGCGAACCGTGGGTCAGGTGACCGCCATGCGATAGGTCGAAGCCCAGAATTTTATCGCCGGGGTTTAACACGGCCAGCATAACGGCTGCATTTGCCTGTGCGCCGGAGTGCGGCTGCACGTTAACCCAGGCGGCTCCAAAAAGCTCTTTTGCACGATCTATGGCCAACTGCTCGGCCTGATCCACTATTTCACAGCCACCATAATAGCGTTTGCCCGGCAGGCCTTCGGCGTACTTGTTTGTCATTTCGCTGCCCATGGCCTGCATGACCTGCTCCGATACAAAGTTCTCGGAGGCAATTAATTCGATGCCATGTGTCTGGCGTGCTTTTTCTTTGGCAATTAAATCAAAAATGGCTGTGTCCTTTTGCATTGCTACTTTGGTTGATGTAATCGTTCCAAAATTAAGCTTTGCTCCTGAATAAACCAATGTTTGCAGATTTTAAGTCGCTAATCCTCAAAATTTCAGCCATGTATTTGCCTGCCAAGGTCCTGCCCAAGCTTTCAGCAACAACTATAGCGGTATTTTCCGGGGTTTTAGATGTTTTAGTAGATGCCAGATGCTAAATATTAGACCTTCATTAGCTTTGAGTTGAAAAACCACTCACTCATTCAAAATTTATTTTCTAATTCAGCCATTTAACAATCAGCAACCAACAATCAACTAAATTATTCTAATGAAAATGGCCTTCAGAAGGGATCAAGCGCTTTTTGGTTCAAGGGCTTTGTTTCAGCTAGAATGGCTTTAAAACAAAAAACCCGGCACCTTTCGGTTGCCGGGTTTTTGCAGGAATGTAAGTATGTTACTGTTTCACCACTTTGGTGCTGATTACTTTGCCATTCAGTTCTACGGTAAGAACATAGGCCGCATTCTGAAGCTTATCGTAGTACGGTAGTGCAAACTCATTCTGACCTGCTGTTACCGCTACTTCTCTGAAATAAACCTGCTGGCCTGTCATGCTGGTTAAACGCATAATGGCTTTACCGCTGGCAGCTGCTTCTACTATTATTTTAGAATCAGGGATAAGTGGGTTAGGGGCTACTGTTACGGCATTGGTGAGAGCACCTTTTGCTTCTACGGCTACTACGTTGCTGTAAGCGAAAGTTCCGTCTAAGTCTACTTGTTTCAGTCTGTAATAGAAAGTACCTGCGTTTCTTACCTGGTGCGTAAACTCGTATCGGGTAGTAAGGCTGCTGGTTACTACTTTGCTGGCTACTTTACCTAAAGTCGCGAAACCTGCCTCCGGCGAAGTCGACATTTCTACCTCGAAGTGTGAGTTATCGGTTTCAGAAGCAGTTGCCCATTTGAGCAAGGTAACAGCACCCTGTTGCTCGGCTGTAAAGGATATCAGTTCTACGGGGAGGGGATTTAACACTGTGAATGTAGTTATACTAGCTGCAGTGCCGCCTAAAGTTGTAACGGTAATTGAACCTGAAGTCGCTTCAATAGGTACTTGGGCACTGATCTGCGTATCGCTATTAACAATATAATTAGTCGAAACAGCACCATTAAATGCAACGCTTTGCACGTCAACAAAGTTTGTACCTGTAATGATAATTATATCTCCTAACAACCCTTCGTCAGGAGTGAATGAAGTAATCGTTGGAACCAGGTATAGCACCGTGAAGGGGTCGCTATCGGCAGTGCCGCCCACGGTTTGAACCGTTACCGGGCCGGTGGTGGCCCCCTCTGGCACCTGCGCCTGAATCTGCGTCTCGCTGTCCAGGATGTATACGGCCTCAACACCGTTGAACTGCACGCCCTGAACATCAACAAAGTTTGTGCCCGTGATGGTAACGATATCGCCTATGTAGCCCTCATTCGGATCCACTACGGTAATCGTCGGAGTTAGAACAGTAAAGGTACTACTTGCAGTTGAATTACCTCCTGTTACAGTAAGCAATATTGGACCTGTAGTAGCTCCAGAAGGGACTGTAACTTGAATTTCAGTATCACTAACTATAGTAAAAACGGAAGCTGTGGTCCCATTAAAATTAATACTATTTACATTTGTGAAGTTACTCCCAATTATAGTAATTACATCTCCTACATAACCTGAAACAGGATTAAATTGAGTAATAATAGGGGCAGGATAAAAACCTGTTCCTGTTAATGAAACTGTATAAGGGTTCTCATTTGAGTCGTTATTACTTATAGAAAATAATGCAGATTTTGAGCCAGCAGACGTTGGGGTAAAAGTCACGCTGAATGTTGTTGACGCACCTGGTGCTACTGTAGAAGAAGTAGCAGTTTCATTAACAGTAAATTGTGAAGCATTTACACCTGTCAGCTGCACTTTCGGGCTACCTGTAAGATTTAAAGGTGCAGTACCTATATTCTCAATAGTGAAAACGAATGACTGACTGGTGTTTACATTTACGTTATTAAAATTAAAAGGTCCGCCTGTGCTGATTGAACTTGTACCTTGTCGTAAATTTATTTCTGGCTCAATCCCAGAGCCAGAAATATTAATTGTATAAGGGTTTTCATCTGCATCATTATTGCTAATAGATAATGTCGCAGTTTTTGACCCAAATGATGTTGGGGTAAACGTTACATTAAAAGTAGTGGATGCTCCTGGAGCTACTGTCGAAGAAGTAGTTGTTGTATTAACAGTAAATTGTGAAGCATTTGTACCAGATAGCGCTACAATAGGGCTGTCTGTAAGATTTAAGGTCTGACCGCCTAAGTTCTCAACAGTGAAAGTATATGTTTGGCTAGTATTAGCATTTACACTACCAAAGCTAAATGAGCCGTTCGTACTAATTGAAGCTTCTCCTTGCTTAATGTTAATTTCAGGCCCTTGAGTTATTCTAAGCGCATCATATAAAAGCCTTTCGTTACCTACTTTATTTGAATAAATAAATCTTATATATCTAGCACTACTATTTACACTACTCGTAAAACTCCTTTGAGTGGTTATAGCTGGGCCGACATTACTTGACGCGTCTATAGTACTAACTGTTGAATAGCTAACACCATCCACTGACTCCCTTACCAAGAATGTACCTGTAAAATTTGCGAATGTACCAGCCGCACGAAGTATAAAGGATACTGTTTTAGATCCTTCAGGAACGCGTACAGTTATCCAATCACCTACACTATCAAAGTTTGCAGATCCGCCAGTTCCACTGCCCCCTAAATTTGTACTTTGATCTGTCGCTAAACCATTTTGACTAATTGCTGTAGGAAGATTAGTGTTTGGGAGTGATTGCCATGGTCCGTCATAGCTATAGTCTAAAGTCACCTGCCCATACCCCTGCACGACTACGCAGAGCAGCAGCACCAGCTGCAGGAACAGCGGGAGAAGAAGGTTTTTAAAAGAGAGAGTAAAGGTTTGTCTCATAAAATAAAAGTTAAAAATCTAGTAGTTAGCTTTGGGGGTTACTCATACAAAACACCCTGATTTTTTATCTCTGCCTGGGTGCAGGCAAGAAACAAAAGCAGGGTTGCCGAAAAAATTACTACTTATTAAGCTATTGTTTTCTAGGTAATGGAGCAGGGCAATATCTATGTAATACACTTACGTAGAATTAGTTACAGGCGGTCTATCGTATTCATCCTCATTTTCATCTATCTGTTAGAATTCGTAAAAATTAGTTTGAACAAAAGCTAATTGTATGCTGTTATCATTAGTTTTTAGCTACTTAACAGACCGGCACTAAAGGTAATGCATTTTTATATATTAAAAAAACATCTTAACCTATACTTTAATTATTCTAACATTATTTTACAAAATTAGATAAAATGATAGTTCTTTCTATAAATAAACAATAAATTAATGTTAAAACTTTAATACCCAAGTTAACAAATCAGTAAATCGATCAGCAAAGTTATCAGAAGCAAATTCGGGAACTCACTTACTATCGGATACCTGAAAAGTAAAGCAAGCATATTTGCTAACTATCTGATTTATAAGTTGGAAAGAGACTAAATATTAACAAGGAAATTTTGTCGGGTTGGTCAAACCGGCCCAGTCTTGGCTTCTAAATTATTCGAATGAAAACAGCCTCCAGAAGGTTTTACATCAGAACATTGCCAAGGGTCCCCACCCGATATGTTTTAGCTGAATGTACTTAGGGCTTATTATTTGCGGCCGTTAAAATAGGGGCGATCTACGTTGAATTGCACGTATAGCTTGTAGGTGTCCAGGTCTAGGGCTACCAGGTTTCCGAGGGCGGCATTTTTGTAGTAGACACAACCGGCATCGAGGTTCACCTGCAGCTCTTTGTGGGCTATTGTTTTTTTTATAGCATGCAAGGCGGTGGGGGTGTGGCCATGCAGCAGGGGTTTATAGGCTAACTTATTCCAGTCTACTTTAAAGTTCCGGATATTCATCATGGCATCCGTGTCGCTAAGAATATCGACGTGCTTAAAATCGAAGCCGGCATGCACTAAAAAGTAATCGGGCAGCTCCAGGTAAAAAGGCAAACCACCTAAAAAATTAAAATACCTGTCGGAGAGGTGAGTAATGTCCTTAAGTCCGAAATTGGCTAGTAGCAGTTCTTTCTCCTCTTGCGGTAGTTTTAAAGCTTTGTCTCCGGTTCGGGCAGCCTGTAGCAACATGTGG
This sequence comes from Pontibacter qinzhouensis, assembly GCF_008017455.1. Taxonomy (GTDB): domain Bacteria; phylum Bacteroidota; class Bacteroidia; order Cytophagales; family Hymenobacteraceae; genus Pontibacter; species Pontibacter qinzhouensis. The sequence continues at coordinate 51,093 of NZ_VRTY01000009.1, forward strand.
TCGTGGTTGCCGCGGAGGCATTTTACCTGGTAGTGCTGCTTCTGGAGGTGAATAATAAAATCGATGACGCCTTTACTATCTGGGCCTTTGTGTACCAGGTCGCCTAATATATAAAGCTCATCGTCTTTGCGAAGACGAAGCTGTTGGGTAACCATGGCTCTGAGGGTTCGGACACAGCCATGAATATCGGTGAGGGCATAACGGGCCATAGGGGTTGGTTAGCTCTTGCACTTGTGTATGGCAAGCTGTTGCTGCTGCTCGACATAAAAATAGCACCCGCCGGAGCAAGTGCTATTCCTGTTGAAATATACTAAAATTTTCTAATTATACTTTCCTTTATCAATATCTGGTTTATTCAGATTTCGGTTGGGGTTGTTTGTTTTCACATTCTGTCCTGGCTCATCAATATCGTTGGTATATTTATCCTCCAGTTCATCGTGCTGAGAACTGGCTGCATCCGAATCAACAGGTTTTACCCCTGCTTTTGTTTGTCCTGTTCCGCCGGGCTTTCCTGCGTTCTCGCCGCCGGGCTGTGTATGCTTATAAGATGGCATAACGTCCTCCTTCTTTTTTAGTTAAACAAAGGCCCTGTCACAATTTTCAGAATTCTGCAACAGCACCCATACAAAAATTAATACCTGGCACTCGTTCTTTAAGATCCTCTGCCTTCGTCTTCTGTCCGCATGTTATCTTTTGGCGGAATACCGTCATCAGAAAAATCATTAACGCCTATGGCAGATGGTCCGTTACCTGCGGTATCGGAGCCATAACCTTCTTTGCCATCGCGGTTGCCAAAGCCACCACGCTGATGTTCGTTTTTAGGCGCATCGGCATTCGGTATAATATGCCCGGCTGCCATTTCCTGATCTGATGTATCGTCTTCTATGACACGTACCGGCCGGTCGTGTGGTGCTTTACCACCATGCTGCTGGCCCTGTTGTGCGTTCTGTTCTTTATCTTGTTCCATAGTAGTTAGGTTTTAGGACTGGCACCTACAATAGGTAACAGCCATACAGGGTTTTACTCCTTTTCGGGGCCTATGGTTTAATCTTTTTAAGAACCTATAAGCTCGCCACCGTTCACATGAATTACCTGCCCGGTTACATAAGAACCATCTTCGGAGGCCAGAAAAACGTAGGCTGGTGCTACCTCAGATGGCTGCCCCACACGCCCCATCGGCTGATCTTTGCCGAATTCCTTTACTTTTTCGGCATCAAAAGAAGCAGGTATAAGCGGAGTCCAGATCGGGCCTGGTGCTACGGCATTTACGCGTATGTTTTTTTCGGCCAGATTAGAGGAGAGGGAGCGGGTAAAAGAGGTAATGGCTCCTTTGGTAGAGGCGTAGTCCATGAGGTGGCTGCTGCCGCGGTAGGAGGTAATAGAAGTGGAGTTTACGATGGCTGCACCTTCTTTCATATGCTCCAAAGCAGCTTTGGTCATGTAGAACATCGAGAAGATGTTGGTCTGGAATGTGCGCCTCAGTTGCTCATCTGAAATATCGCGCAGGTCGGTCTGCTCGTGCTGCTCGGCGGCGTTGTTCACCAGCACATCCAGCTTTCCGAACTCTTTTACCACCTGCTCCACGGTTTTCTTGCAAAAGTCCTCTTCGCCTATGTCTCCTGCTATAATGGTGCATTTGCGGCCTTCTTTTTCTACCAGCTTTTTGGTGTCCTTGGCATCTTTGTCTTCGTTGAGGTACACGATGGCAACATCGGCTCCTTCGCGGGCAAAGTGCACGGCTACGGCCCGGCCAATGCCACTGTCGCCGCCTGTTATGAGGGCTACTTTGTCTTTTAACTTATCGCTGCCTTTATACGTTTTCCGGATGTACTCCGGCTTTGGTGTCATTTTATGTTCTTTGCCAGGTTGCACATCCTGCTCCTGTGCCGGAACTGATTTTGGTTTTTTATCCATTGCTTTCATAGTTTATAGGTAATGCTTGCCACTGTTGCAGCTCATATGAACTGCATCCTGGCTTTAAGGAATTCAACAGTATAGAACTTCGATAAAGAGGACATAAGTATCATGACACAAGACTTGTTGTCTTCAGTTTTCAAAAAGATCTAAAGCTGAACTCCGAAAAGTTTTGTCGCAGCCTTTAACTATACGCCAGGCTTGTTTTCTAAGTTAGAAAGTTATTTTTAAGGTAGAAGGTTAGAAAGGTAGTGAAAGCTCTTCGCTCAAAAGCTTTCCATCTATACTTCCTACAGCTAAACACAGTGTCAGTACGTTAGCAATATGGGTCTGACCCTTGGCAGCATTCTGATGAATTTGCTTCTGAAGGCCATTTTCATTTGAATAATTTTGGTTTTTTTACTTAGCAGCAACAGTTATAAATAATACAATTATGTGGAAAGAAGAAGATAACAAGCTCAAGCGCAGCTTCCAGTTCAAGAATTTTAAAGAGGCCATGGCGTTTATAAATGCCGTAGCTGAGGCAGCCGAAGAAATGGACCATCACCCCTGGTGGAGCAACGTGTACAACAAAGTAGAGATAGAACTCACCACCCACAGCGCCGGCAACACCGTAACTCATCGCGACCATAAACTCGCTAACCGAATTGATGCTATTTACGAACAGCTAACAACGGGAAAGTAAAAGCCGCCAACCCTTGGTAGTTTTATTGCACAAAGCCTTCGGAAGGGCAAAATCATTAGAATAAATTAGTAATGTGCTCATATACCAATTATTCAATTCACAGATTTAGGGATGAGAGGATTTGCTAAAAATTACTGACTCAATAAGGTTCCGAAAACATGAGACTGAAGATATTATGCTCCTTCTTGTATTCCCTAGATTCTTGGTGTAAGGGCTCTATAAAGATTCAGACAAAAAAGTCTAGTATCTGACATCTAGCTTCTAACATCTTTCAAAAACTTTCTAACTTAACCCTTGTATCTTTGCCGCATGCAGGAACCTGAAAAAACCAATCTGTATTTAGTGCCCACGCCTATCGGCAACCTCGAAGATATAACCTTGCGCGCTATTCGGGTGCTGAAGGAAGTAGATGTGATTCTGGCTGAAGATACCCGCACCAGCGGCAAGCTGCTCCAGCACCTGGGTATAGACAAACGCATGCACAGCCACCACCTGCACAACGAGCACAAGGCCACGGCTCACCTGGTAGAGCGGCTGAAAGCTGGTGAGGTAATGGCGCTGGTATCGGATGCAGGCACGCCGGGCATTTCAGACCCGGGCTTTTTTCTGGTGCGCGAGTGCCTGAAGCACGACCTGAAGGTGGAGTGCCTGCCTGGCCCTACTGCCTTTGTGCCGGCACTGGTTAAATCCGGTTTCAGTACCGACAGGTTTACGTTTGAAGGATTTCTGCCCCTGAAAAAAGGCCGCCAGACCCGCCTTACCAGCCTGGCCACCGAAGAGCGCACCATGATCTTTTACGAGTCGCCGCACCGCCTGCTCAAAACACTTACTCAGTTTCAGGAGTACTTTGGAGGCGGGCGCCTGGCATCTGTTTCACGTGAAATCTCGAAGATGTTTGAGGAGACCGTAAACGGTACGCTAGATGAGCTGGTGCAGCTATTCACAACCAAAGCTATAAAAGGAGAGTTTGTGCTCGTGGTGGCAGGAGCAGAGGGCAAGCAAAAAAACAGTAAAAACGACCATGACTAAACATATAAAGGCGCTCTTGTTGGTGCTGCTCCTCCTGTTGGTACAGCTGCAGGCGCAGGCACAGTTCGATGGCATACAATTATCTCAGCAAGCCAAAATTAGCCTGATTACCTGCTCCAGCGGCGAGGAACTTTACTCCACCTTTGGCCACAGCGCCGTGCGGGTAAACGACCCCAGCACCGGCATGGACATAATTTTCAACTACGGCACCTTCGATTTTAACGAGCCTAACTTTTACCTGAAGTTTGCGCAGGGCAAGCTCAACTACAAGCTATCGGCGGCCTATTTCCAGGATTTCGTGTACGCCTACACTGCCGATAACCGGGGCGTATACGAGCAGGTGCTCAACCTGAACCCGGAGCAACGGCAGCAGTACTGGGACTTTCTGACCAACAACTACCTGCCCGAAAACCGCTTTTACCTCTACGATTTCTTTTTCGATAATTGCGCCACCCGCATCCGCGATGGCATAGAGGCCACATTTCCGGACCAGGTTCAGTTTAATATAGCGCACCTCGATAAAAACCTGTCGTTCCGGAACCTCACCGACCTCTACCTGGGGCCGCAGCCCTGGGGCGATTTTGGCATAGACCTGGGCCTCGGCTCCCGCATAGACCGCACCGCCACACCTTACGAATACATGTTCCTGCCCGATTATCTGGCCGAAGGCTTAGCCAATGCCACCATTCAGCAAGACGGCAAAGCAGTGCCACTGGCCGGCAAAATGCAGCCTGTGTACCAGAACACACCAGTAGAGGAGCAGTTCAGTCTGTTTACCCCCATGGTTTTCTGGTGGCTGCTGTTTGCTACGGCTGTGGCACTTACAGTTATCAACTTCCGGAAAAAGAACTGGAGCAAAGCCTTCGACCTGGTGCTGTACCTGCTCTACGGGCTGTTGGGGCTGGCGCTGCTGCTGCTTTGGGTCGCTACCGACCACCAGGGCACTGCCGATAACTACAACCTGCTCTGGGCTATTCCTACGCACCTGATTATTTTCTTTTTCCTTTTACGCAACCGCTTCCCTAAATGGGTGGTGGCCTATCTAGCCATAACAGCTGCAATAGCAGCGGTGCTGGTAGTAGGCTGGGTGTGGTGGCCGCAGCAGTTCCATGCCTCGTTCCTGCCGCTGGTGCTTACCATCGGGCTGCGGTCTGCGTACATGGTATGGTTTTCTCAAACTAAACAAAAAGTAACAACATGAACCTTCAGCAACTATCACAGGAATTAAACTTAATAGCTAAAAAAGCCGGTGCCTTTATAAAACAGGAAGCCGAGAACTTCGACCGCTCTACCATAGAAATGAAAGGCTTTGCCAACATGGTGAGCTACGTAGACAAACAGGCCGAAGAAATGCTGGTGGAAGACCTGCGGAAATTGTTGCCTGAAGCAGGTTTTATAACCGAAGAAGGAACAGACACTACCCGCCAGGATCGCTACAACTGGATAATAGACCCGCTCGATGGCACCACGAACTTTACCCACGGCTTGCCGCTGTTCTCGGTGAGCGTTGGCCTGATGGAAAACAAGGAGATTGTGGCCGGTGTGGTGTATGGGGTTATGCACGACGAATGCTTCTGGGCCTACAAAGGCGGCGGCGCTTACCTCAACGACAAAAAAATACATGTGTCAGACATTACTACGCTGGAGCAGTCGCTGATCATTACTGGTTTCCCGTACTACGAGGAGACAAAGGCGAAGCAGTACCTCGAAATTCTGCATGCTTTTATGGCCCGGTCACATGGTTTCAGAAGGTTAGGTTCTGCTGCCCTCGACCTGGCGTATGTGGCAGCAGGCCGTGCCGAAACATTTTTTGAGTACAACCTGCAGCCTTACGATGTGGCAGCAGGCATTATACTGGTGCAGGAGGCAGGCGGCCAGGTATCGATGTTCGGCGATGGCGACGATTTTATTTTCGGCAAGCAGATTATCGGCAGCAACGGGCACATTCACCAGCAGGTAAAAGATACCATTAACGAATTCTGGAAGTAACACGGCCGTAAACTTTTTTGCTGCCTTATTAGTTATAATTGCTAGTTGTTGGTTGCTAATTGTTTAATGGCTGCATGGTTAAATTGTTTCGCTCAACAGGTGTGAGGTCTGGGATTCTTAAGAGATTAACAATTAAGCCATTTAACAATTCCATAAGTCAACAACCGGCAAAAAATTAGCAACAATAAAAAAATGCAGGAACTCATTATACTAGTATTGTTCTTAGTGGCTGCGGCCTATGTGGCGCGGCTGCTGTACCGTAGCTTCAGCACGAAAGGGGGCAGTTGCGCCAAAGGCTGCGGCAGCGCCTGCTCTACCATCGATTTCAAGAAAATACAGAAAGAGCTGGAACAAAAGCAGCTGGCGAAATAGCAAAGCGCCCTGTTTGGTTAATGTATAGCGTCATCCTTATATTTTCTTGCTGAAAGCTGTATCCTTGAGTTTTTTTTGCGTATAGGTTTATACTTGACAACCGACATCAATTTAAACCAAAAAACTATGCAAGATAAAGTTGAAGAAAGATCTCTGGTGAATGTGCTGAACCGCCTTAAAAAAGACGGCTGCACACTCGACTTTAAAGTGACAGAAGAAGGGCAACTGGCAACCATGGACGGCAAGAAAACCTTTACGCCAGACCAGGTTCGCATCATAGACTTCTACCGCTTCGAAGGCGAAAGTAACCCTGATGATATGTCGATACTCTATGTAGTAGAAACTACGGAGGGTATTAAAGGCACCATTACCAACTCCTACGGCCCGTATGCTGATGAAAGAATAGAGAATGTTATGAAGCAGATAGAGGACATGGGCAAGAACCTGGATAAGAAAGACAAATAAACAACACAGGGCCGAAGCTGATTCGGCCCTGTGTTGTTTCAGGAAGTTGGCATTCTCCCGATGCAAGCTAAACTACAAACCACATTTCCCTTCTTTCTAATTATTCTAATGAATTTGCTCTTCCGAAGACTTTTTAGTTGTTAGAAGCCTCGATCTTAGTTGATAGACTTTTTATCTATTAAAAATATATCATTCACAACTCCTCCATCTTCAAATTTCCAAATCTTCACATCTCCAAATTAACCATTCAGCCATTTAACAACTCAGCAGTCAAATTATTCTAATGGATTTGCCCTTCCGAAGGGTGTTTGTGCTTTTAGCAGTTTAGGGTCAAGATCAGCCGCGAGGGCTGAGGCTACGGGGTCATGTTTGTCTGATTCAGAACTAAGCCCAGACTTTTGTTCCTTCGGTGCAGTTGCGGCACATCTCCACCTCTGACCTGGACCGTAGCAGCGATTGCCTGAATTGCCGGTAGCCTTTGCCTTGCCACACGCTGTTAAAATGCTGCTCCTTCAGGTCGCCCATGCGGTATTCGGCGTCTTTGTCGAAGCAGCAGGGCACTACCAGGCCATCCCAGGTAATAACGCAGGAGTGCCACATCTTCCAGCAATGGTTCAGCAGTTTATTTTTAACGGAGTAGGTGCCGTTGCCGTTGTTTTTGTACCTGGAGTAATAGTCTATGGTCGGGATGAGGGGCGACCCGTTCTGGTAATCGTAGATTTGGGCTGTTTTAAAAACCACCTCGTCTACACCCAGGTTTTTTGCCAACTCCTTTACCTCTTCTATCTGATGCTCGTTTGGCTGCACCACCAGAAACTGGAACATGATGTGCGGGGTTCTCGATTTCAGCTGCTTTTTCCATTTCACCACATTCCGGGTTCCTTGCAGCACCTTCTCCAGGTTGCCGCCAATGCGGTAGGCTGCATAGGTCTCCTGGGTAGTGCCGTCTATCGAGATTATCAGGCGATCGAGACCCGACTCTACCGTTTGGCGCGCATTCTCATCAGAGAGGTAATGTGCATTGGTGGAGGTGGCAGTGTAAATACCCTTGTCGGCGGCATACTTTACCAAATTCAGGAAGTTTTTGTGCAGGTAAGGCTCCCCCTGGAAATAAAAGATAAGATACAACAGGCGCTTGTGCAGCTGATCGATGGTGTGGGTAAACAGCACATCGTCGAGCATGCCGGTGGGGCGCGTAAAGGAGCGCAGGCCACTGGGGCACTCCGGGCAGCGCAGGTTGCAGGAGGTAGTAGGCTCGAAGGAGATGCTCAGTGGCTGCCCCCAGTGCCGTGCCTTGCCCGAAAAACGCGACCAGATGTAGCTGCCCACTACCTGTGCGGCGTTCAGAATCCGTAGAGGTGTAAGCTTTTTCAGGAAATTAAAGCCGTCTGTCAGGTGAGGCATCGTCTGCAATTTTTTACCGGCAAAACTGCCGTACTTGCAATATCGTATTTTTATTGCAAAAAAGGGGCAACTGCTGTAGCTGCCCCTTTTTTAGATTTATGATTTGTTTAAATAATGCAGGAACTGCCTAGTATCTAAACAAGGCTTTAACGCTGGAGCCATCGCTGATCTCCGACATGCCATTGTAGCTGCTCACGAACACTTTTCCGCCCTGAGCTATGGTTTTAACAGCTGCCAGATTTATCAGGTCAAAGTCGCCACGCTGGTACTCTTCATGTATTTCGGCTGTTGCGCTGGTTTCGTTGTATATACCCCAAACCGGCTCGCTTGGCGAAATGAACAAAGTATCTACACGCCCATGTATGGCTTCAGCTGCCACCGTGGCTATGTCTTCGGAGGTTACGCCTGTGCCTGCTACTGCCTCGTAACGATCGAGCGACTCCGAATGGCTTTGCTGCATAAGCGGCTTCATAATGGCGAGCGCCTTGTCATGAATGGTGTTAATGCTTTCAATATCAGAGTTCTCGTTTAAATGAATATTCTGAGAAACGATGTGCTTGTATTTGGTAATGTTGCGGTAAATGCCACAGTAGTGGTCTACACCTGCCAACACAAGTGGTTCGTGGGCGTTATGCAGTATCTGCCACAGGTTATTGTCGATGTCGTTCATGAATTCTCTTACACGCTCATGTTCCTCGTCGCCTTTGGTAGAACCTGGGCCGTGCACAATATTAGAACCGTTATTAGTGGTGGTGGAATGGGTAAAGTTCTGGTCGTGCCCCTTTACATCAAACTTAAGTGAGTCTGTTGTACTCATTGATTTTGGCATAAACGCGCTTACGTCTATCTGCCTGATCTTATCGATGGTGGCTTCGTAAAACGCTGTTTTCTCGCGGAACAGGCTAAGTATAAAAAAGCGCCCGTTCTGGCTCAGAATAGGCAATATGGGCGTAAAATGAAACTCATCGAGTACAAAGACCTCATCTGGCATACTAATAGGCAAGGTATAGTGAGCTGAGAAACCTTTTGTAATAAATACCGCCAGTCCCTCGCTTTGGTGCCTCCAGAAATTAGAGTCGTTTAGCAGCTCTTCGGCAGGCTGCAGGTATTGGGTAATTTCGGTTTCAGGTACATCATGTCTTCCTAAAAGCTCTTTTGCTTTTCGAATCTGATTTTTAAAAGCTAAGCTATCCACTCCGTTCAGGGTTTCTTTACCGGCACGGTGAGTAGGTAGATAAAAAGAAAGGCACAGTGCGTTTTGTGTGTTAGCCTGTACATTTATCAGCTTCTCGATGTCGTTTTTATTTATTAATGCCATATGTGTATAGATTATTAAATTTGTTTAATCACAGTCATTCTGTCTGATTGTGCCTCCGGCTTTTGCAGAGGTGGTAAGGTTTAAGTACGCATCAGTTTATTTAACGGTTATTATTCTAACTCAGATGAAATTATGCCGAAAGAGTAATTTTACGGTTCCTAACACTCCTGATAAGGTAAAAAAAGCAGGGTTCCGCTCCTAAATTGCACCAATAGTTAAGAAGAAGCTCAAAAGCATCTGATAAGTTATAAGCCTGCATTTTTCAACTTTATCTTTATTAAGCAGGAGGTATTATGCTTGTAAAACCTGCTTAAAATCGCTCACTTAAGGAACTACCGTTTGTTTCTTGTTTATATTAGTTGTTACAGGCTACTAAAAAATAAAAGCCTCCGGGCTTGGCAGCAGGAGGCTTTGCATAGTAAAGTGGAGTGGTTGGTATAGGAAACACCCTTGACGCTATAACTGCTAAAATTCTCTCCGAAGGCCTAAATCATTAGAATAATTTAGGTTGACAGCCATTATGGGGACTGCCGTATAGAGGTGCTTATTTAGCAGAGGCCTGGCCTTTGTGCAACAGCCGGAGCAGTTCTGTTTCTGCATCGCGGTTGGTGGGGCGCTTTGGTTTGGTGGTAAGCACATTACCTGCTTCGTCTACCAAAAAATAGGCAGGCAAGTCTTTAATGGCATACTCCGATAACAGGTCAGGGCTAAGGCCTTTGTAGAGCTGCACTCCGGGGAGTCGCCGGTTGGTAATCATGTTACGCCAGGCAGTTTCATCCTCGTCCATGCCTACGCTGATAAACACCAGGTTTTCGCTGTCGAGTTTGTTGTGGAGCTCCTGCAGGTACGGCATATCGTTTATGCACATGCCGCAGCTGGTGCTCCAGAAGCTCAGGTACACCAGCTTGCCTTTGAAATCGCTTAAAGCTACTTCTTCGCCAGTGGCTGTTTGCAGTTTAAAATCGGGAGCAGGGGTTCCGGCTGTTAGTTGCCTGTTCTGCTGCGAGAGTTCCTGTAAATACGCCAGTAGCTCCTGGTCCTGGTTCAGCGTCTGAAAATCGGTGAGCAGGTCTGCCGATTGCTTTGCGTACCCTTTCAGAAACGACTGTTTTAAAATTTGGCTTAAGGCCAGCGACTGCACCGGCCCCGTTAGCTTTTGCCTGGCAAGGTGGTAGCTGGTGCTGTAGAAGTCGGGGCTTGTTTCTGCTTTGCCTGCGGCTATGGCCAGGTGCCGGGTGTAGTTGCTTATAAAACCTGTAAAAGTGGGAGAGTGGATGTTAGCTTCTTCCTGCAGGTTCAGGGTTTGCAGGTAATCGTAATAAGCAGGCGATGGGGTTAACCTGTTTTCGCTACGCACTGTCTGCTCGCGCAAATCGAAATACATAATTCTATCGTTGGCATAACCGAAGTCAATTTCTGCCTGAGCCAGTTTATGAAAGGAGAGAGAAAGCGGTGTTTTGGCTATAAATTTCTCCAGGAACTTCAGCTGCTCCTGTTTCCGCGACTCCAAAAAACTGAGGAACGCTTTTTCGCGCAGCTTTATGTTATCTGGCAGCACCTGGTACTGTTCCAGTTCCTCGAAAGCATAGGCATACTGGGCCAGGTAATTGTTTTCGCTCGCACCTGCACCCTCAAACTTAGCTGTTTTCAGGAGTTTATCGCCGTTGGCGGTCAGGTGCAGCTCAAAGCCTGGCTCTACGTATAAGGTCAGCACTTCCGTGCCGTGCACCAGCTCCGCCAGACCCGGCTTGCTCACCGGCACCTCCAGCCTGAACTGGCCGCCCTTCAAGGTAGCCACAATCTCGGTTTCGGTGGTAACCAGACCAGGGGCGCAGTTTACAGCCGTAATTTCTTCGGAGAGCGGTTTGCTGATTTTACCTGTAATAATAGCAGTAGATTGTGCCCATACGGGAGAACCTGCCAGAAAAAATAGCAGCAGGAACAGGTTGGCCAACGTTTGTTTCATATAGAAGATAAGATTCGGCTAAAGTATATAATTTGTGCCCTTGACCTTTTTTCCTTCGGAGGGCTTTGGAAGGGCGTTTTTATTTGAATAATCTGATTGCTGACCTTTTGTTCCTAGTTGTTTACCGGCTGATTTCTCTAAAACTTGTAGAAATGCGTGAGAGGCTAAGGAAGTAAAGTATAGATCTCGATTTGTAGTAGGTTATATCCACGCAATCCAAATTTAGAGTTTAAACATGGTAAAAGAAGTTAACGAAGCTAATTCCCTTCTACCCTAAGCGTTTAGCACCACATAAAGATGTTGTGAATATCTGAAAACAACTCTGTTACAACTAATTTGGCAGGCAAATAATTCCACTGGTACAGTGGCCGCAACAGAACTGCGCCTCAAGCCTTTGCATAAGCCTTACCATCGGTTTTTGCTACTGATTTCTATAACAACCTCTTCAGCCCCTGAAGCAAGAAGGGAAAGTCTGTAGCCAGGAAACCAGCAAAATCAAGCTTTATCAGGTTAAAACAATTCCTGCTGGTTTATCCTTTTACAGACTTGCCCTTTTCTATTTCTTCTGTGAGATGTGCCTCTGCCTGATCTATAGCTTTCTGGTTTTAGCTCTTACCCAAACAAGCCCTGAAAAACTTCTTCGAGGCGGCCTACTGCATGTATCTTAATCGAGAACTTGCTCAAGTCAACGCCTTTCTTGTTGTACTTCGAAATATAAATTTCGCGGAAGCCCAGCTTCTCGGCCTCTGTAATGCGGTTCTCGACACGGTTAACAGCTCTTACCTCGCCACCCAAACCAACCTCAGCGGCAAAACAAGTAGTAGAGGGTATCGACATGTCTTCGAAGGAGGAGAGGATGGAGGCACAAACAGCCAGATCGAGGGCAGGATCTTCTACCTTAAGGCCGCCGGCAATGTTCAGGAACACATCCTGGGCACCAAGCCGGTAGCCGCCGCGCTTCTCCAACACTGCCAGCAGCATGTTCAGGCGTTTGCCATCGAAGCCGGTGCTCGCGCGTTGCGGCGTGCCGTAGGTGGCAACGCTCACCAGGCTCTGCACCTCTATCAGCAGGGGCCGGTTACCTTCTAAGGTAGCACCAATGGCAATACCGCTAAAGGCATCTTCGCGCTGCGAAATCAGGATCTCGGAGGGGTTACTGACCTCGCGCAGGCCCGAGCCCAGCATTTCGTAAATACCCAGCTCGGAGGTAGAGCCGAAGCGGTTTTTGGTAGTGCGCAGGATGCGGTAGGTCATGTGCCGGTCGCCTTCGAACTGCAGCACCGTGTCTACCATATGCTCCAGTATTTTGGGGCCAGCCAGGTTGCCCTCTTTGGTGATGTGGCCGATCAGGAACACAGGCGTACCACTCTCTTTGGCAAACTTGAGCAGCTCCGCCGTACACTCCCGCACCTGGCTCACGCTACCTGCCCCGGCCTCTATAAACGATGAGTGAAGCGTCTGGATAGAGTCTACGACAAGTACCTGTGGCTGCAGCAGTTCTATCTGTTTAAATATGTTCTGTGTTCCGGTTTCAGTAAGAATATAACAATCCGACTGCTGGGCTTCCAGGCGTTCGGCACGCATTTTAATTTGCTGCTCACTTTCCTCCCCGCTCACATACAGCACCCGGTGCCCCTGCAGGCCCAATGCAATCTGCAGCATGAGCGTAGATTTACCGATGCCGGGTTCTCCCCCGATCAAAACCATAGAGCCAGGCACGATGCCACCACCCAGTACGCGGTTCAGCTCCTGGTCTTTTGTCTGGATGCGCTGCTGGTCCTGATAACTGATTTCGGCAATTGGTTTAGGTTTGCTGGCTACCTGCCCGGAGGAGCTGCTTACTTTCCAGGCGCTGGTTGGAGTCAGCTCTTCGCGCTTCACAACTTCCTCTACATAGGTGTTCCACTCACCACAGGCAGGGCACTTGCCTATCCACTTAGCCGATTGGGCACCGCAGTTTTGGCAGAAATAGGACGTTTTTATCTTGGCCATGGCATTTATATAGTTGGTGTCATAACTTTCCGGAATTCGAAATTGCATAGCTTCGAGAAACAGGACACAAGTATCGGGACGCAGGAATTTTTTTAATCTTATTATTGAAATTGAAAAACAAGCTTTGAATTCAGAAAGATTATGTCGCAATCTATAACAAGTGCAAAATTATAGTAAACCATGCAGATTGCACTGCTCAAGCTAACTGCTTAATAATTTTTAACCATTCAAGGCAAAACAAATATTCTTTTTGCTGTTGCTGGCGCAATTCATTCCCTCTGCCTCCTTTGCGCAAAAAAGAGGGCCGGAAGTATATAATGGCATTTGGTAATATAGTTGTTCAGAGACTGCAGCAGGAGGCACGTTATACCTGTGTGGCTGCGCCCGTCGTTACCGCAACAGGTTCCTGCTTAAAGTAAACGGTAAAGGTGGTGCCTTGGCCTAACTCACTGGCTACCTCTATACGGCCTGCATTATTCTCGATAATCCGTTTTACTATGTAAAGCCCTATACCGGTGCCCTCCACATGCGAGTGGAAGCGCCTGAACATGGCAAACAGCTTTTGCTGTTGCTCTTTGCGTATACCTAAGCCATTGTCTGTCACTCGTAGCACCACATACTCCCCCTCCCGGAACGTGCTGATTTCTACTTCCGGAGCACGGTCGCTGGCGCGATATTTTATACCGTTAGATACCAGGTTGTACACGATGCTGCGCAGGTTCTTACGGGCATATAACAACCCTTTCTCTCTGAAGTCGGTTTTTATCTGCACACCAGACTCTTCTACCAGGTTCTGGATATCGCTTTTTACGTCCTGCAGAATATCTTCGAAAGAGAGAGGCTCTACAGAAGCCTGCAGGTCTTTCTGCACTTTTGTTATTTCGGCCAGGTCGGCTATGGTTTGTTTCAGCTTATGGATAGAGGAGGTTACCATATCCAGTATCTGCTCGTCTTCTTCGTTTATTTTACCCTGCAGTATGTCGCGGAGGAGCGTCACCAGTCCCTCCATGTTGGCTATTGGCGATTTGAGGTCGTGTGAGGCCGTGTATACAAAGCTGTCGAGGTCGTCGTTTATGCGCAGGAGCTCAGTGTTTTTCTCGCTCAACTCATCGTTGGTGAGTAACAGTTTTTTACGGGCCGCTACCAGTTCCGTCACTTCTACAGCAAACATGAGCACGGCTTCTACGCTGCCTTTGCCGTTTACCAACGGCTGGTACACCAGGTTAAAGTAGCCTTCGGTTAGCTCGCCATTGTTTTCGCGGTCTATCAGGGCTGGCAACTCGTTGCCGATAAAAGGCCTGCCGGTTCTGAATACTTTTTCGAGGCGCTCCACAATTTGCAACCCCTCCGACTCAGGGTGTGCCTCTTCTACGGTTTTGCCTACCAGCAGCCTGTTGCCGTACAGCTTTTTATACGATGGGTTTGCCAGCACATATTGCTTGTCGGGGGCACGTACCAGGCCAACCAGGGCAGGTACTTCCAGGAACAACTTTTGTATAAGTTCGGCATTCTGCCTTACCTTTTTCTGCGCCTCCTTTATTTCGGTAATATCCAGAATAGAACCGATATGACCTAGAAACTCGCCATCGGCACCTAAGCGTGGCGTGCCAGTGCTCACTACCCAGCGGTGCTTGCCATCGTGGCGCTTCAGCCTGAATTCTGTTCTGTAAGCACTGGCCTCTTCGGCTGCTTTTTTATAGCTCCGCTCAAAGCCAGGCAGGTCTTTGGCATGAATAGCCTGGTGCCAGCCAATGTTCATTGTCTCATCAAAGCTTTGCCCGGTAAAATCGAGCCACTGCTTGTTTACATACATGCAATTACCTGTGGCATCGGTTACCCAAATCATTACAGGAGCGTGATCGGCCATGGTTCTGAACCGGGCTTCGCTCTCTATAATGGCCTGTTGTGCCCGCTTCTCATCGGTAATATCGCGCACCTCTATAATAGACAGCGAGGGCTTGCCACTTTCTGTAATTGGCCGTGCGGCACACATCACATTCACAAAAACACCGTCTTTTCGCACAAACACATCTTCGTGGGCTCTCAGGCTTTTGTTGTTTTGAATGACCATGTTCAGCGGGCACTCCTGGCGCGGATACAGTTTGCCATTTGGGCGCTTGTAGTGGATGAGGTCGTGCATGGGCTTCTTTTTGAAGTCCTCTATGGTGTAGCCCAGCATTTCTTCGGCTGCCGGGTTCAGGAAGGAGCAGTACCCGTTGGCATCCATTATAAAGAGGGCCGCAGTGGCATTGTCGGTAATAGTTTGTTTCAGGCGGTTAGATCGGCGGCTAACGGTTAACGACCAGATAATTAAGAACATCAACAACCCAATTACAGCGCCACCAAACAAGATAAAGAAAGGCAGGTTGTTTTCGGTAGACTGCACAAACTGAGGATTGGCCGTGCAGTAGATGCGCCAGGTGTGGTTGCCGATACTGAGGGTGCTGAGCCAGTAGAAGGGCCGCTCCTTCTTTTTCTGATAATAAAGGGTGGTGTCGGAGCTGAATAACAGGTTTTCGGGGCTAAGGGTAGAGCCGTCGTAAATCTCCACATCTAACTCCCTGAAATGCTGGTTCAGGATGCGCTGCATAAGGTCCTTTACGCGGAACGGACTGTAAATATACCCTTCTATGAGCTGTTGGCGGGCTTTTATGGAAATGGGGTCGGCGTTGTTTTTATACACCGGCAGGTATATCAGAAAACCATCCTGGTCGTCCTCGCCGGTTTCCTGCACCAGGCGCACTTTGCCGGTCATGCCAGGCTGTTTTGTATCGCGGGCTATCTGCATAGCCGATCTTCTGATAGGCTCACTAAACATGTCGTAGCCGAAAGCACGCAGGTTACGCCCGGTAAACGGCTCCAGATAGATAATAGAGGTGTAGATGTTACGCGGGTCTGTGGGCCAGATTGTGTACTCCGGATAGCCCTCTGTTCTTATTTTTTTTATATGCTGTTGCAGCTTGTCTGCTTCTACAACAGCCGCAAAACCTAAACCTTGTATGCCGGGGTAGCTCTCCTCCAGGTTCAGGCCTTCGTAGTACTGCTTCCACGACTCTCGTCGCACGGTGTCGGATGCCATAAAAAAAGCCTTGGCGCCCACCAGAATCTGCAGATAATCATGCATGCGCACCTCAATAGCAGCAGTCGCCTGCGTTGCTTTGAGCTCGAACAACTTTCTGTTTCTGTCTTCTATCTTGCTCTGCGACTCCGCATAAATAATGAGCGTAATTAAAAAAATAAACAGGAAAGAGGCGATGGCTATGATATAATCCTTAACAAAGGCGGCCAATCTGGCAATATTCATCCGTGTTGTGTAAATACCGATTATCTACCTGCTACCATTCCTGCTTCAGAAGCCTGTAAAGATGTGGCTTCTGAGCAACAAAATCGAACTAAAAATAAACTTTAAACCTGAATGGCAGACCGGCAAGCTATCAAAATATTCCAAAAATAAACAAAAACATGCCTGACCCCAAGCCTTTTCGCCTTTAATGCACCAGCTGTACCCAAGCCAATAGTTTTTAGGGTACCGCTGCTGCTTGCAACCCAAATAGCGATAGCCTTTGCTCAAAGCCTGCAGTTGTAGTTGAACAAAGTCAGGACGATGGTTTATTTTCTGAAAATTGAGGATAGGATGCTAACTTGCACCTTAAATTAAGGAGAAGGAAACATGCTGGATATTTTAAGGAGCCTTTTAATCAGTTTTTTAACCGTAACAGTGCTGCTACCTGTTGTGCGGTATGCGCTCCGACGAATGGCGCCTGCACACCATGCACCGGCCATAACCGAAGACGAAAGCAAGTTTATACAGAAGCAGGAGTGGAAGCTGATGTTCTTCTATTATTTCTTTTCCTGTGTACTGGGTGTTTTCTGTGCTGGCAGTCTTTCGCTGTTGTCGAGTATTATAAATATGCCCACCGGTACCGATTTGTACCTGCTCACGCCAAATTTTGAGGCCATGTTTGCTCCTGGCCTCTTACTTGGCCTTATACTGGCTTTCCTGCCTTTGCGCCTGGTGCAACAAACTTTGCTGGGGCAGGAGTACGAGCTCTATCAAACATACCTGCAGCACCAGGAGGGGCATAAATCGTTGAGGACCTATGGCTTTTTACTCTCATTCTTGTTACTGCTGGCGCTGGTGCTGGCATTTTTTGCGATGCGGTGGCACGTAACCATCGCAGCCGAAAAACTAACTATCACGAACCTGCTGCTGCAGGAGCGAACCTACTCTATGCAGCAGATCGAGTCTATCCGGTACCTCGGCAAAGAAGGTGAGTACCTGATTATGTTACACGATAAAACGCTCATAAACACCACTTACCTGAAGCCTGTAAACCTCGATATTATTGCATTGCTTTCGCAAAATTCAGGTAAAACTGTTATCCGGTAAGCGGCAACACCCTTGGCAGGCCTTGGCCTTCCGGAGGCAATTTAGCCTCCGGAAGGCCTTTTTCATTAGAATAATTTGGCTGATTATTGGTTGATGATTGCTGATTGTTGGTTGTTGATTTGGAAATGGAGAAGGCAGATTTTGAATGAGTGAATGAATGAGTCTTGAATGAGTGAATGATCATCAACTTTTAACTCATAACTAATAAAAGCCCTTGACTAAAAAACGTCTAAAATCTTTTTGAAGGGCAATTTGTTTAGAATAATTACTGGGAAACATACCGATGTAAGCGCTTACTTTTTTGGTTTACCTGAAGCCTGCCTGCACTATTACAGGGAGCCGTACCAGAGCATACACGCCGATAAACTGCAGTTCTGCCGGTGAACAGAACCCATTCCAAAATAATTTATTAGATTTGCTTCTGAAGATTTTCCTCAAAAACTAAACATAAACCTATATGCAAGTTCGTGTAGAGAAAGATACCATGGGCCCAATCGAGGTGCCTGCAGACAAATACTGGGGCGCTCAAACGCAGCGGTCAAAAGAAAACTTCACCATTGGCGGCCAGCTGATGCCGAAAGAGGTGATAGAGGCTTTCGCCATCCTGAAAAAATCGGCGGCTTTTGCTAATGCAGAACTGGGCGTGCTGGCGCAAGACAAGGCCGAAATTATCGGAAAAGTGTGCGACGAGATTCTGGCTGGTCAGTTAGCTGACGAGTTTCCGCTGGTGGTGTGGCAGACTGGCTCTGGTACACAATCTAACATGAACGTGAACGAGGTGGTAGCTAACCGGGCGCACGTGCTGCTGGGCGGCGACCTGATGGATGAGAAAAAGAAAATCCACCCGAACGACGACGTAAACAAATCGCAATCGTCTAACGATACCTTCCCGACAGCCATGCACATTGCCGCTTACAAAAAAGTGGTGGAGCATACGCTGCCAATGGTACAGAAGCTCCGCGACACGCTTAAAAGCAAAGCAGACGCTTATATGAATGTGGTGAAGATTGGCCGTACGCACCTGATGGATGCCACGCCACTAACGCTGGGCCAGGAACTGTCGGGTTATGCCGCTCAGTTGGACTATGGCATGAAAGCCCTGCGCAACACGCTGGAGCACCTGAGCACCTTAGCTTTAGGAGGATCTGCGGTAGGTACCGGCCTGAACACTCCGAAAGGATACGATGTGCTGGTAGCCCAAAAAATATCTGAGTTTGCCGGCCACGAATTCATTACGGCTCCAAACAAATTTGAGTCGCTGGCGGCGCACGATGCCATTGTAGAAACTTCCGGTGCGCTGAAGCAGCTGGCGGTAAGCCTGATGAAGATCGCCAACGATATTCGTTTGCTGGCATCGGGGCCACGTTGCGGTATCGGGGAGATCATTATACCTGAAAACGAGCCGGGTTCTTCTATTATGCCAGGCAAAGTAAACCCAACGCAGGCCGAGGCCATGACGATGGTGTGCGCCCAGGTAATCGGAAACGATGTGGCCATATCGGTGGGTGGCATGAACGGCCATTTCGAGCTGAACGTGTTTAAACCAGTTATGATCTTTAACCTGCTCATGAGCGCCCAGCTCATTGGCGATGCCTGCGACTCGTTCGACAAGCATTGTGCCATAGGTATAGAGCCAAACACTGAGCGCATTAAACAAAACCTCGAAAACTCGCTAATGCTGGTAACCGCCCTGAACCCGCACATCGGTTACGAGAACGCCGCCAAAATCGCTAAAAAAGCGCACAAAGAAGGCACTACGCTCCGTCAGGCAGCCATAGAACTGGAACTCCTCACCAGCGAGCAATTCGATGAGTGGGTGAAGCCGGAGGAAATGATCGGCAGCTTAAAATAGATGTTAGATTCTAGATATTAGATTTTAGACTTCTTCTTAAACGAAAACAGCAGTTCCTGCCATAGGAGCTGCTGTTTTCGTTTTTGGGACTTATTCAATTTTGTGGTTTGAAAAAGCCCACCTCTTGTTATAAGACACTGACTATTTTCTAATTACAACTAAATAGCAGCTAAATATTTTCCAAAGTTTCCCCTAAAATTCTATCTTAGCTTGTCTGTACCAGAACAAAGTAAAAAGCCTATTTAACTAACTTCACCACATGCAGGAGCCATTAACCGACAAAGCCTATCAGCTCGAAAAATTTTCTGGGAAAGGCGGCTGGACTTACATAGCCTTTCCGGAAATTACACAGGATAAAAAGGCTTATTTCGGTTTGGTAAAAGTGAACGGCACCTTAGATGCTTATGAGTTAAAAAGCGCCAGTTTAATGCCCATGGGCAACGGCAAGGTTTTTCTGCCGGTAAAGGCCGAGATCCGGAAAAAGATAGGGAAAGAAGCCGGCGATTGGGTGCACGTAACCTTGTATGCTGAAAACTCTCCCGAAAAAGTGCGTGAAGAACTGCTGCTCTGCCTTCAGGACGAGCCTGCTGCTTACCAAACTTTTGTGAATTACGCCCAAGCGGAGCAACAGGCCTGCGTAGACTGGATTTTTGCTGCCAAAACAGATGATATGAAGGTTGCGCGCATTGTACAAACCATCGACAGGCTGTTGTACGCAAAAGGCCGCACACTTGCAGATAAAAAGCATCTATCAACCTAACATCTCTTGCCTTGCCCCAGACACTCGCAGGAACTGCGCACGCTGTGAGGTCGTAGCGGCCTTTGCCTGTTTCTAAATTATTCTAATCAAAAAGCCCTTCCTAAACATTCTTTATATTTTTGATAAAAGGCCTTTTAAGCGATGAGCCAGGATTTTTTATTCTCTCATCCTCCCCATCACTCATTCAAAATTCTTCAACTTCTGCTCCAGAACCCGCCACTCTGACATAGCAAACTATTTAGGTGCGTTATTTGTTTATACAAACAAAACGTATAAACCCATTATCAGCAGAGAAAACAATTTATGAAAGTAGCCAAAGATCCATCAGAATATAACAAGCTTACACCAGAAGAGGCCTATATTATTGTAAACAAAGGCACCGAATACCCTGGCACAGGCGCTTATGAGCATAACAAGGCAGAAGGCGTGTATTTGTGCAAACGCTGCAACAACCCTCTTTATACATCAGAGCAAAAGTTTGAGTCGCACTGCGGCTGGCCCAGCTTCGACGACGAACTACCAGGCGCTGTAAAACGAGTGCCGGATGCCGATGGCCGCCGCATAGAAATTGTTTGCGCCAACTGCGAAGGTCACTTAGGCCATGTTTTTCAGGGTGAATATTTAACACCCAAAAATCTTCGCCACTGCGTGAACTCCCTCTCCATGACTTTTGTGCCTGTAGAGGAGCTGGAAAGCAAGTCATAAATCGTTCACCTACTTTGTACATGTTCAAACACAGGGGTAAGGTAGAAGCAGGTGTGGCAGGGCAGGAGCAGGGCACGTACACGTGCTCCCGCTGCGGCACCAGCTTGTTCAATGCCAGCACAAAATTCAGCGTAGGCTCCGGTTTCCCCAGTTTCTGGGCACATATCGGCGACAACGTAAGGCAGCAGGAACTTACCAGCTACGGCAGAAACCGCCTGCAGCTTTTGTGCAGGCAATGCGGGCAGCACCTGGGCCACCTGTTCGCAGACAACAGAACACCTACTGCGGTGCGTTATTGCATAAACGCAGCCGCACTTTCACCTAAAACGTAACACAATAACGGCTCCCGCAGAGAACTTTTAGCAGCACTATTTTGTGCTTTACCTGCCGGTGCCAGCATCTTTTATTTTAGAAACACAACACATGGAAATAGCAACATTCGGAAATGGCTGCTTCTGGTGCACAGAAGCCGTTTTTCAGCAATTAGAAGGCGTAGAGAAAGTAGAATCGGGGTACGCGGGCGGGCACGTAGAGAACCCAACCTACAAGCAGGTTTGCACGGCCACCACCGGCCACGCCGAAGTACTGCAGATAACCTATGACCCTCAGAAAATAAGCTTTGAGGAACTGCTGGAGGTTTTCTGGGAAACACATGACCCCACTACCCTCAACCGCCAAGGCAACGATGTGGGGCCACAGTACCGTTCCGTTATTTTTTACCATAACGAGGAGCAAAGGCAACTGTCAGAAAAATACAAGCAGGAGCTGGAGACATCAGGGGCTTTTAACGACCCCATTGTTACGGCCATAGAGCCACTCTCGAACTATTACCCAGCCGAAGATTACCACCAGAACTACTTTCTGCAAAACGGATTTCAGCCGTACTGCAGCTTTGTGGTAAGGCCGAAGGTAGAGAAGTTCCGGAAGGTGTTCGGGCACAAGCTAAAGCCAGCTTTCAGCGGCAAATAATAAAAACCTGTTTAGACCTCGCAGTGTGCGCAGCTCCTGCGAGCGTCTGAGTTGGCTACCATAGCAACTGGTAAAATTTTGCCGACTACTAAATAACTTCACA
This sequence comes from Pontibacter qinzhouensis, assembly GCF_008017455.1. Classification (GTDB taxonomy): domain Bacteria; phylum Bacteroidota; class Bacteroidia; order Cytophagales; family Hymenobacteraceae; genus Pontibacter; species Pontibacter qinzhouensis. The sequence goes on from NZ_VRTY01000009.1 coordinate 73,006, forward strand.
GACCTAAGCTGCCCCATCACCTTGGAAACCTACTTCAAAAAGCGCTACAACAGCTTTAAATTTGCCTTTCGTGGCCTTAACTCGGCCCTGCGTTCGGAGCCACACATGCGCCTGCACGTACTCTTGGCGGTAGGAGTGGTGGTGGCAGGTTTTCTGTTTGGGGTTACGGCTACAGAGTGGTGCCTGCTGGTTGGCTGTATGGGAGTGGTGTTTATGGCAGAAATTTTTAATACCGCTATCGAGACAGTGGTGAACCTGGTTTCTCCGGATTTTCACCCGCTGGCAGGCAAGGCCAAAGACCTGGCGGCAGGCGCTGTATTGGCCGCTGCTATTATGGCGGCAGTTGTCGGGCTTATCATTTTTCTGCCGTATGTATTTTCTCTTGTAAACAACTACCTCTAAACTTATTGGTTTACTGTGTTTTTGTAATGATAAGGAGGAGGTTTGTGTTATACTTCTTACATTTGCCCCACTATTTATGCTTTAGGCTAATTATTCTAATGAAAATGGCCTTCGGAAGGTAAATATCGTAATTTGGTCCAAGGCCTTTACACGGTGCCAGCACTTTAGGAGAGGTGGGAACTGGCAAAACTTTAACTAAAGAAGATAAACGTAAATTAAATATGACTGGAAACGACGTACTGAAAAACCTGTCGGAATACAACATCTGGGCAAACAAGACGATGCTCGATGTGTTTAGCAGCCTGCCGGAAGTACCGGCAAACGCTGCCCGCCTGTTCAGCCACGCGCTTAACGCACAGGCTATCTGGATTGCCCGCATCACCGGCACCGAAAGCCCTGTAAAAGTTTGGCAGGAGCACAACCTCGACGAGCTGAAAAAGCTGCACGAGTCTGCCTCTTACAGAATTGCCGAACTGGTAGCCAACGCCGACGAAGCGGAGTTTAACCGACTGATTGACTACACCAACAGCCTTGGCCAGAAGTATAGCACCCGCGTACTCGACATTTTAACGCATGCGTTTAACCATGCCACCTACCACCGTGCCCAAACAGCCACCGACCTGCGCAAAAACGGACATACCCCACCTAACACCGATTACGTAACCTACGTGCGGGAATTGATGGGGCAGGTTTTCTAAATAGATTTTAGATTTCAGAAGTTAGATTTTAGACAACAAAAAAGAGGAGCTTGCCATTGCGGTAAGCTCCTCTTTTTTTGGAGAGAGCCGCAAGAAGTAAAATTAAACAGCAGAATCAGGTAAGCCTAAATAGGTTTCCATTCGCTCATTCATTCAACCATTCATTCATTCAGAATTGCTCCCTTCACCATCTTCACATCTCCAAATCAACCATTTAACAATTAAACTATTTAACAATCAACAACTAACAATCAGTAATTATTCGAATGAAAAAGGCCTTCCGAAGGCAAAAATGCTTCCGGAAGGCCAAGGGTTATCTCTTAAAGTAGCTTTTAATTACCTGCCGTATCAGCAGGTTGCGTGGTTGTTTTTGGCTTCAGCAGGCTGTTGAGCTTGTTCGATATCTGATCTTTTGCTTTCTTCTCTGCCTCCAGGCGCTTTTTCTCCAGTTCTTCGCGTGCCTTCTGCTCTGCCTCCAGCTTTCTGCGGTTTAGTTCGTTTGTAAGGCTATCCTGTGCCTGTTGCTTGCGCTGCTCTACCTGCGCTTTGGCATCGTCGAGCTTGTTCTGCACGAGGTTTTGTACGGCTTCTTTGGCCTGGCCTTTGGCGCTACCACCTGCCAACGATACACGCGGATCTGTGAGAGTTCCGCCAATGTTCAGGTTCAGGGTAACACGCTCCGCCGCTTTCACATCGCTGCCGATAAGGCTGGTAAGACGGGAGTTCAGTTGTTGGCCCACTTTTCCGGTTGGCACATTCAGGGCGGTAACATAATCTATGTTGCCGTTCACGTTGTTGGAGCCACCTACTGTCATATCTACGTTGCCTATTTTCAAGTCGAATGGTTTAACTACCAGGCTTCCATCTACAATCTGCGCATCTATTTTCTTGTTCTCCACCACAAAATTCTTAAGCTCCTCAAAGTTGGTCAGGCTGCTGATTTTGTCTACTATCTTTACATCGCGTACGGCTGCTTTTATCACTTCTATTACACCAGCACCATCCAGCGTACTGAAGATCGGCATCATGTCCTGACCAAGTTCTCCGGCAAAGTTAAACTTGGTGGAGAAGGTACCTTCGAGTAGACCGGCAATAGGCGCAACGGCTTTAATGGTGTTAAAGGCATTGAAGGCTTCTTTGAACTTCAGGTTTTTGATATCGAGGTTAAAGTCGAAGAGCGGCTTCTGCAGGTTTTGGGTGTTGTAGCTGCCACTTGTCACGAAGCTGCCGCCCAGGGTGTTAAAGCTTACCTGCTGCAGGCGCGCCACCTTGTCTTTAACCAGTACTTTGCCGCTCATGTTGCTCAGGTTCAGGTTATCGTACACTACCTGCTTGGCATCTATGTTCAGGGTAATGTCGAGGTTGCCGGGCACTTCTACCACGCCTGCCTCAGTTTCCGGCACCGGCTGACCAGTGTTCTCGTCTACCATCCACTCGTTTACATTAAACTTGTTGCTGGCCAGGTTAAACGTACCGCGCAACGATTGGTCATCGGCCAGGGCATAGCCCAGGTAGTTCGAAATAGAACCGCTTGCCTGAATATCGCTTTTGCCCAGGTAGCCGCTCATGTTCTGCAGGTCGATGCGCTCGTTGTTGAACACGGCATTGGCGCTGTTTATTTTAATGCCCTGCGGCATGTCTTTGCTCACAAACTCCAGGTTACTGATCGCCATGCTACCGTTGGCTGTTACGTTGTTGTACTTTTCTGCCTCTATATCGCTCATTTTTCCTTTGGCAGCCACGTTAGCGTTTATTCTTCCCGACACGGTCATGTCTTCCAGCGGAAAAATTTTGGTGAGTTTGGTGAGGTCGAGTATTCCTTTAATGTTGGCATCGAAGGCAGGTTTGTCTATTCCCTGCACCAGCACACGTCCTTCCAGCGGTTCGCCATCGAGGTTCATGTTGAAGTTCTGGATATTGATGCGCGTGTCGTCGGTGTTGCCGGTGGTGTTCAGAATATTGGCTACCACGTTCAGGTTCTGGATCGGGGCCGGAAAATCCTTCGACTTTACGTAACCGTTCGTCAGGCGCATATCGGCATTTACTACTGGCATCTTGGTTTCGCTGTAGGTGCCTTTGGCGGTGGCATCTACTTTGAGCAGGCCACGCAGGGTCATACCATCTACCGGGAAAACTTTTGTAATCTCGTCGAGGTCGATGCTGGCTTTTACATTACCGTCTACGAGCATGGTCTCCAGCCCCTGCACCGACACTTTTGCATCTACGGGGTTTTTGCCGAGGTCGAGGTGGAACTGGCGCACCAGAATATTGGTGTTATCCAGGTTGCCATCTTTGTTATCGATGCTCATGTCTACGTTAATGTTGCGGGCCGCCTGTGGCAGGTCTGGATATTTAAAATAACCTTCCGCAATTTTAAGGTCAGTGCCGAAGCCTGGCATCAGCGAATCGTTCAGGCGGCCTTTCAGGTAGCCGTCGAAGCTGAGTTTACCTTCGGTCTTGATGTTCTTGAAATCTTCGGTATACATGCCCGGCACCACCGACAGCACATTCCTGAAATCAGTTTCGGTGGCTTTAAAAGTCAGGTCCAGGTCAATATCATCGGCTGGCATCAGGATGGAACCGGCAAACTGAAACGGAAATTCGTTTACGCTGATGTTGTTGTTCTTAAACGTATAAAGCGCTTTTTCCAAGTTCATTTCCAGGGTTACATCGGCATTGAGCGTTGCATTCTGGATGTAGTTTACACCGTCGTAGGTCATGGTAAAGCGTTCGGCAGTAGTTTTAGAATCCATGTCGAACACACTTTGTTCAAAGTCGCCGCTGCCGGAGTGGTTTATGCCGTACATGGCCAACCCGAAGGGGATACTGAGGTCGTCGTAATACAGCGTCCCGTTGTTTATATTCCAGCCTTTAATGGCCATCTTAAAATCGCTGGCGGCTGTGTCGGCAGGGGCAGCCGTAGTATCAGAAATAAAGATATCCCAATTGGCTTTTCCGCTTTCCAGCACCACCAGCCGTATTTTTGGCTCCTGCAGTACCACCTTGTTAACTTTCAGTTCATCGCCACTGATCACGCTCATCAGGTTCAGCCCCAACCTGAAAGACGGGATAATAGCCAGCGTATCTGTCTGGAAAGAATCCTGCCCGACAACTGTTAAATTATCGATGCCCAACGATACATCCGGAAAGTCGCGGAACAGCGACAGGCTAATATCATCGGTCTCGTAAATAACGGTAGCATGTATGTTTTGGGCAATTTGTTTGTCGACGGCTTGTTTAATTTTATCTTTGAACAGAATAGGTACTAGTATGGCCGCTGCCACCAGCACGATAAAGAATATAGCGAAGCCAATAATAACTTTTTTCATATGGGTGTGTGTGATCAGGTGATCCTTAAAGTTAATCTAAATTATTTTAAATGCTGCCCGAGCTAAGGCCGGGTATAGTGCCAGCACTTTTGCCCAAGATTCAAAAGTATTTAAAATTGATGTAAAGCACTTACAGTTCTGGCAGTTAAACGCGAAAGTCATGCCAATATGTGTTTTAACATTAAATTGCAGTTAATCCATGCCAAAACAAGTATCCGCTCCGATAATAAACCGATACGGCAGGGAGTTTTAGTATAAGTATGTCCGGAAAAAAAGTATTTTTGTGCTGCCTGGTTTTGTGGTGGAGCTTAACAGCTGCAGCACAGGAAGTTATATTTAGCCAACCCTACGCCAGCAGGCAATACTTAAACCCGGCTTTCACAGGTTTGGGCCACGCCTGGAGCGCTTCGGTGGTGCACCGTAGACAGTGGCCGGCACTCAACGGCTCCTTTATAACCAACCAAGCCTCCGCCGACTATAGATTACCGGGAACAAAAAGCGCTTTTGGCATGTTCGTGCAGCAAGACAGAGCAGGAGTAGGGGGTTTGCAAAAATTACAGGCTTCAGCGGCTTATGGTTACCATACACCTTTAACAGGAAAATGGGCGTTTTCGGCAGGTTTACAAGCCAGTATTGCATCGCTTCGCCTGAACTACGACAACCTGGTTTTTGGCGACCAGCTTTCTGATAATGGCATGGTAGCCGTAACCTCGGCAGAGGTGAGCAACTTTGAACCTGCCAGCTACCTGAGTTTTGCTACAGGAGGCATGCTGTACACCGATCAGTTCTGGTTCGGGTTTACGGCTGCTAATTTAAACAGGCCTGCTTACGGCTTTGGCCAGAAAACAACGCTGCCCCTGCGGTTTGCAGCTACAGCAGGTTATAAATTTTATGCCCGATCTTACCAGGAGCAGGGCCGGCTGTTTGAACTAAGTTTTATACCAACAGCTGCGTTTATAAGGGACCAGAATTTTAGCAGGGCAAACCTCGGAATCTATACTATTTACACTCCGCTAACGTTGGGTTTAATATACCAGGGAGTACCTGTTATAACCACCACAGCCCAGGACCAGACACTGGCAATGCTGGTGGGGCTGCAACTCGAGCAGTGTAACATAGGGTTTAGCCACGCTGTTGGTCTGAAAGGTTTTAGCACTCAGGCAGGAGGAGCCACAGAAGTTACCTTGCGCTTTACGCAGGTAGACTTTTCTAAATTGCTGAAAAATAATAATAAAAATAAATTAAATCGGAACAATCCTTGGCCAGCGTTCTGAATTTAATTATAATTGCGTGTTAAATTACCTTACAAGAACCTAATTTTAATAGGGTGCTATTTTATGAATATTAATAAGTATTTATCCGTGTTGGTTATGGGAGCACTTGTGCTTGCTTCCTGCTCAAGAGATCGCCGACCTACCGCTAATGATCCGGGTTGGGAAAGTACTGCAACCGGTACTGTGTACGGAGAAGAAGGCGAAGATGGAGAAGAGGCCGGATTTAAAGTCGCTGATTACTATGAGCCGCCACAAGGCCCAGGGCTTGTATTTATTGAAGGCGGCCGTACCACACTAGGTTCTATGGAAGAAGACGTGGCCATGACCCGCGACAACGTGGAGCGTACTGTAACAGTAGCATCTTTTTACATGGACGAAGCCGAAGTGGCAAACATTCACTGGCTGGAGTACCTGCACTACCTGAAAAGAGATTCACTTCCTGAAATTTATGAAGCAGCCTTACCAGACACCACTGTTTGGTCTCGTCAGCTATCCTTCAACGACCCTTACGTTACGTATTACCTGCGTTACCCTGGCTTCCGGTTCTTCCCGGTAGTAGGTGTAAGCTGGCTACAAGCCACAAACTATTGTGTGTGGCGTACTGCTAAAGTAAACGAGAACCTGGCCAAAGAGCACAGCGAGATGAATGGCGGTGGCCGCCGCAGAGGTTTGTTCGGCAGAAGAAGTGCTGAAGAGCCTACTGAAGAAGCAGGTGCCCTTTCTATCGAATCTGGCTTTGTGCTTCCAAATTACCGTCTCCCAACAGAAGCTGAATGGGAATATGCTGCTCAGGCTATGATCGGAACGCAGTATACCGAAGACGAAAACCAGAATAACAGACGCCTGTACCCTTGGGATGGACACCAGCTGCGTAACCCGCATGGCAAGCAAATGGGCCAGTTTATGGCAAACTTCAAGCGTGGCCGTGGTGACTATGCCGGTATTGCCGGATCGCTGAACGATGGTGCCATGATTACCGATTACATCTACAACTACCCTCCAAACGATTTCGGTCTGTATAACATGGCCGGTAACGTAAACGAGTGGGTGCAGGATGTGTACCGCCCATTGTCTTTCGAAGATGTAGAAGACCTGAACCCATTCCGTAGAGATGGCTACCAGGATCCATCTGAGAACTACGACACAAACCAGGGTTACCACTCGCTTATTAACGATGAAGTTCGCGTTTATAAAGGAGGTTCCTGGAAAGATGTAGCTTATTGGTTATCACCTGGTACCAGAAGATTTATGAAACAAGATTCTTCTACAGCTACTATCGGTTTCCGTTGTGCCATGATCAGCACAGGCTCTAACAGATAAAAAATTAATGACTATAGCAGAAAAAGCCCGGCGCAAACCGGGCTTTTTCTATTTTTAATCGTTTATTGTACTATGGAAGAGGCAGTGCAACACAAAGAGATTCTATTCAGGTTTCATAGCGATATTTTTGACAAGGAAATAGAGGAAGTTCTTTGGGCTATGGAGGTAACCGATGCAGAAGATCTTTACCGGATAGATAGTCTACCTTTTTATGTGCCGCTTGTGGCTACCAACGACATAGTTAGAGCTGTATATCAACCCGATGAGAAGCACCTCTTGTACCAGGAAACCGTATCGGCGTCAGGTAATTCAACGATACACGTGGTCGTGACAGATGGCTCCACGGCTATAGCCGACATCAGAGATAAGTTTATACCTTTTGGCTGTGTTTCTGAAATGCTGAATGAACACTACTTTGCCATGGAAATTCCTGCCACAGCCGACTACAGCCAGATAAAGGAGGTGCTTGATGAACTGGAGGAAAAAGAGATAATAGAATACGCTGAACCCAGCCTATCGGAGATGCACCGCGACCAGACATCTTTTTGATCAACAGCAGCTCACGATACAACTCAAATTATTCTAATGGTTTTGCCCTTCCCAAAGATTTCTGATTAATTTTGTTCCAGGGTAAGCACAGATGTGTGGCTAAACGACACAATAAGCAGCCTACTCTCACTGCACAACTTTTTTGTCCAACCGCTTCTGCCTGACTCTAACCTTCAAATTTGATTTAATTAAGGTACTTCTTTAAGCGCAGACCTATCTTAACAACCAGGTATACCCTTGGAAGAATGTAAGGTAAATTTCTTTGGAAGGGCAAAATCATTAGAATAATCTGAACCCAGATGATGAAACAGGCCTTGAAAGGCTGCGTCTTCACCTATCGGAGTCAAAAATTCCATCGCCTTAAAAAATACGACACACGATTTTCATCATTTGTATAATAGGTGTAACAAATTCCGACAAGTGGTGTCGCAGTTTATAGTAAGTGCTGTAAAACTTATTTTTTGCTGAAACAAAGTGTTATGCTGCGGCAATAGCCGCTACACTTACCTCTACACAACCTGCTGCCAACAAGGCAATGGCGCATGCTTCTAGTGTAGCTCCTGTTGTCATTACATCATCTACGAGCAGTATGCGCTTTCCTTGCACCAGCTCCGGTTTCCTCACCACAAAAATATCCTCTACGTTTTGCCAGCGCTCTAGTCGCCCTTTTTTGGTTTGGGTATCGGTGTTGGCTGTTCGCTCCAGCGTCCGGTTGCTCCAGGGTAGTTGCAGGGCACGCGCCAGGCCCTCTGCAAAACTGTCGGATTGGTTGTAGCCGCGTTTCCGGAGTTTGCTTTGGTGTAGCGGCACTGGCACTACAAGATCAAAGTGAGAGTTGTATTGATGGTCGGAAAGGAGGGAGCCGTAGCGGTAACCCAGATGGTCGCCTAACTCTTCCGCTCCCCGGTACTTCAGCTCATGCAGCAGGCGCTGCACACGGCCTTTAGAAATGAAATGCAAGTAGGCAAAAGCAAACCTTACCGGCACCTTCCCCCAAAATCGCTTCAGCAATTGATTTTCTGCAGTGCCACCATGCACATGATACTCGGTATAAGGCAGCTTTACGTTACAGTCTGTACAGATAAAATCCTCACCGCGCGCCAGCACACCTTTGCAGGCATAACAAATTCTCGGAAACAGCAAAGACAGCAGATCGTGCAGCATAGTGTAGAGCAGGGCTTACGTTTAATCTTAGTAACTTTGTAAAATAAAATTTGTTACCTACAAAACATAAACTCTATACTTACCATGAGCCTAGTACAAGAATTTAACGACTACCGCGAGCGCATGAACGAGCGCATTATGTCTTACGACAACAAAGTAATTAAACGCTTCTTTAACCTCGACACTAACACCTACATGGAAGGTGCCCTCGATGTAAAGACAAAGGAGATGCTCGGGCTGGTTGCCTCTATGGTGCTGCGTTGCGACGATTGCATAAAATACCACGTAGGCAAGTGCCACGAACAAGGCCTCACCGACGAAGAGATTATGGAAGTCTTTTCTGTAGCGAATCTGGTGGGCGGTTCTATTGTGATACCGCATTTCAGAAGAGCTGTGGAGTATTGGGAGGAGCTGAAGGCAAGCAACGCATAAGGGTAAACAAGCTAACCTGAAACTACAATTTGCAAAAGCTGCAGCAAACCCGAATTAATAGCCTCTGAAAATTGTATATACAAGAGCAGCTTTATTAAAAACTACAATATTAAAATTTTTACAAAGAAGCATATGCTGGAAGAATCTTCTAACCTGGACCACCGCTGGATTAACCTCCGGGCCATGCTCATGAAGCAGTTCGGTAAAAAACCTGATCTAAACGCCATTCTATTCCTAATCGGGATTCAGGAGTTAGGGCAGGGGATCAGCGAATTTACAAAAGAACAGAAGCAGGACCTCATGCACATTGCCACCTGCAAAGTGTTCAGCCTATCGGGTTACTACGAGCAAACCGGTGTGGATGAAGATGGCTGGCCGCACTACCGCTCCCTAAAACCAATTCCGTTTACGAACCTGAAGGAGCAGGAGCGGATGCTGAAATGGCATATCTTGGAGTACTTCGACCGGTATGACGAACTGTAATTAATGTGCTGATTATTCAATTTGAAGATTTTTCAATTTGAAGATTTGGAGATGAATGATCGGAGCAGGCATTTAAAACGATAACTTTTAAATATGGTCTTGTGTCTGGTGTCCTTTTCCAGGAGCATCAGAAATAGCAAAACTTCCATTGATAATTTAATGAAGCAAAGACCTCGCAGCGTGCGCAGCTCCTGCGAGTGTCTGGAGAATGGCAGCAGCAAGCCTTCTTCTACTTGTAAAGCTCCATCAAGTCTTGGGGTAAGGCTACTATAGAAAGGCGAAAACAAAGCTACCCTTAGATAAAAAAGGAGTAAAACCCTTCTGAAGGGCAAAACCATTTGAATAATTTAAAATCAAGGTCAAAAACTTACATGAGAATTATTACCTATAATGTAAACGGCATCAGAGCCGCTATTTCGAAGGGGTTTCAGGAATGGCTGCAGGTTGCGAACCCCGATGTACTGTGCCTGCAGGAAATAAAGGCCGACGACAGTAAGTTCGACCGGGCCATTTTCGAAAGCATGGGCTACCACGTGTACCTGCACCCTGCCATAAAGAAAGGCTACAGCGGTGTGGCTATTCTGTCGAAGCAGGAGCCGAAGCACATCGAGATTGGCTGCGGCATTGCCTGCTACGACAACGAAGGCCGTGTAATCAGGGCCGATTACGATAACTTTTCGGTGATGAGCGTATATATGCCTTCAGGATCGAGCGGGGAGGAGCGGCAGGGCTTCAAGTTCCAGTGGCTCGATGATTTTTACAATTACATAAACCAACTGAAGCACACGCTGCCGGGCCTGGTCATTAGCGGCGACTATAATATCTGTCATCAGCCCATCGACATTCATAACCCGAAGTCGAATGCCAACAGCTCCGGGTTCCTGCCTGAGGAACGTAGCTGGATGAGCAAGTTCATCGAAAGCGGCTTTATCGATTCGTTCCGATACTTTAACCAGGAGCCACACAACTACACCTGGTGGAGCTACAGAGCCGGAGCACGCAACAAAAATCTTGGTTGGCGTATTGATTATAACATGGTAACAAACAACCTGCAACACCGCCTGAAGCGGGCCGCCATCCTAAAAGATGCTTTGCATTCCGATCATTGCCCTGTTTTATTAGAAGTAGAGCATTGAAAGTATACTAAAAATGGTTAAATTAAAGTTTATTAGTTAATTAACCGTTCTGTGCCTAATAAACTATTCATCAATAGTTTAAGAAAAAATACCAGCCTCAGCTACAGCACACGCACTATTAAAGAGTAAAGGAGTAATACAAATGAATAAACAGGATGCGCTAGACCAGTTACTGCATCAGCTCCAGGAGTATAAGAAGAAATTCTACCTCAACCTGCTTTTAAGGGGTAGCATCTTTGCTGTGGGCATGCTTATATCTATTTATGTGGTGTATAGCCTGCTGGAGTATATGTTTTACTTTCCGCAGTACGTGCGGGCATTTCTGCTGTTCTCTTTTATCGGGCTGGTGCTCTATGTGTTTTTCCGATGGATAGCCTTACCGGTGTCTGCGTTGACTAACCTCCGGAAAGTGCTGACCGATGAGCAGGCAGCGCAGCGGGTAGGCACTTACTATCCCGAAATAAAAGACAAGCTCCTGAACGCCATACAACTGCAGAACCTCGACAGAACCAACGACCTGATTGCCGCCAGCATAAACCAGCGCTCCAGCCAGCTTTTAGTGTTCAAATTTACGGAGGCGGTGAAGTTTAAAGAAAACAGGTCGCTGCTAAAGTATGCAGCCTTACCAGCTGGTATTGCCTTGTTAATTGCTTTAGTGTACCCCACTATTTTTGTGCAGGGCACGGAGCGTATCATCCATTACAAAAAGTTTTATGCCCCGGCTGCTCCCTTTACTTTCGATGTACAAAACGATGTGTTGCAAACCTACCGAGGCGAAGACTTTGAGCTTAAATTAGCCGTAACAGGTAAAACGATTCCAAGCGAAGTGTTTCTGCATTACAACGGCCGACGGCAAAAACTGACCAAGAACAGCAGCGGCCTCTACACCTATACCTTTAAGCAACTACAAAAGCCTGTCGGTTTCCGGATGGAAGGCTCCGGCTTTTACTCCGACGACTATAACCTGCAACTGCTTTCGCGGCCAAACCTCAAAGACTTCGAAATGGAAGTTGAGTACCCGGCTTACCTGAACCGTAAGAAAGAGATTATCAAAAACACCGGTAATGCCACCATTCCGGAAGGCAGCACCCTTACCTGGAACTTTGCCGCCACCGAAACAGACAGTATCCGGTTAACCTTTCAGGAGCCCAACCAGGTGCTGGCAGCTAAAGAAGAAGGCCAGGCATTTAAGGCAAGTAAGAAGTTTGAGCAAAGCCAGGCCTATAGCATCAAGCTTCTAAACGAACATAGCAGCAACAAAGAAGACATCAGTTACCAGATCAACACTATTCCGGATAAGCACCCGCAGATTAGCATTGAGCAGTTCCAGGATACAGCGTTGTACAACTTCTTAGTAGTAGGAGGTGACGTGTCTGACGATTATGGCCTGACTGCCCTGACACTGAATTACCGCATCAACAATGAAAAAACTGCGCCAGATGCCAAATACAAAAGCCAGGCGCTGCCCCTCAACAAGAACCAGCTCAGCCAGACCTACTATTACCAATGGAACACAGCTAACCTGAAATTGCAACCCGGCGACAGGGTGGAGTACTTTGTGCAGGTATGGGATAACGACGGCTTGCGCGGCCGTAAGAGTGCCCGCACCCGCACCTTCGAAATGAAAGTGCCTACCAAAAAAGAACTGGAGAAGGAGCTGGCCAGCAATGCACAGTCGGTGCAGAGCCAGATCAGCAAATCGCTCGAAAAATCGACACAACTGAACCAGGAGCTTAATAAGACCGAAGAAAAGCTGAAGACCAAGCGCGAAATGAGCTGGCAGGACAAAAAGCTGTTGGAAGACCTAGTCGCGAAGAAGAAGCAACTGGAGCAGGATATTTCATCTATGAAAGACCTCTACGACCAGCTGAACCAAAAGCAGAACATGCACTCGGAGCAGAACAAACGCTTAGCCGAAAAAGCCGAGGAGCTGAAGAAGCTGATGAACGACCTGCTGGATGAGGAGACAAAGAAACTGTACGAAGAACTGGAGAAACTGCTGCAGCAACAGAAGCCAAACGACCCGGAGCTACAGAAGCTACTCAGCAAACTCGACAACCGCGAACGCAACCTCGAGAAAGAGCTGGAGCGGGCACTAGAGTTGTTTAAGCAATTGCAGTTCGAACAAAAGCTGGACAACATAGCCAACCAACTCGATGAGCTTGGCAAAGAGCAGCAGAAACTGGCTAAAGAAACCGAAGACAAGAAGGCCGACAACGAGCAACTGCAACAGGAGCAGAAAGAAATAGCCCAGAATTTCGAAGACCTGAAAAAGCAACTCGAAGAGCTAAACGACCTGAATAAAGAGCTGGAGCATCCGAACCAGATGGACGACCTGAAGCAGGACGAGCAGCAGATAGAGCAGGAAATGCAAAACAGCCAGGAGCAGCTTCAGAAACAGCAGAATAAAAAAGCCAGCGAGTCGCAGCAGAAGGCAGGGGAGAAGATGCAGCAGATGGCCCAGAAGATGGAAGAGATGCAGGAGAGCATGAGCATGGAGAGCATGTCTGAAAACCTCGACAACCTGCGCGACATCCTCGAAAACCTCATTAAGCTTTCTTTTGATCAGGAAGAAGTGATGAAATCTTTCAGGGGCGTAAACCAGCGCGACCCTCGCTTTATTAGCCTGTCGCAGCAGCAGCTCAACCTCCGCGACAATGCCAGGGTGATAGAAGACAGCTTGCATTCACTTGCCAAGAAAGTGTTCCAGTTGCAGTCGTTCGTTACACGCGAGGTAGCCCAGATGAACCAGGGCATGGACAACACCATGAAGGAACTTCGTGACCGCAACGTAGGCAAAGCAACCGCTCAGCAGCAACTTGCCATGACCTCTATGAACAACCTGGCCCTGATGCTGAACGACGCCCTGACACAGATGCAGGAGCAGATGCAACAGCAAATGCCCGGTAACCAGGCAGGCAAAAAGAAAGGTGGCAAGCCAAAACCCGGCGATATGGGCCAAATGCAGGAACAACTGAATAAAAAAATGGAAGATTTGAAAAAAGGTGGCAAGTCAGGTAAGGCACTTTCTGAAGAATTAGCTAAATTGGCTGCAGAGCAGGAGGCTCTCCGAAACGCCCTGAAAGAAATGGAGCAGAAAGGCAAAAAGCCAGGTGAAAGTGGCAAAGATGGCGATATGGGAAATATTAGCAAGATGATGGAACAAACCGAAGCTGATCTCGTTAATAAACGTCTGACTGAACAAACCATTATGCGGCAACGTGAAATACTGACACGTTTACTGCAGGCGGAGAACTCTATGAAGGAGCGCGAACTTGATAACAAACGAGAGGCCAAGACAGCACAGGATATCCCGAGAAAGCTACCGGAGTCTTTTGAGAAATATTTGAAAGCGAAAGAAAAACAGACGGAAGTGCTTAAAACAGTACCGCCTTCTTTATCGCCATATTACAAGCAAAAAGTGAACGAGTATTTTCAGAACAGCATTAATTAATTTACGCACCCACACTTAACTTATATGAATCAGGTAAAAATTCAGATTCCTTCCATTATCGAGAATATCCGGGTTATAGAAAGCTTTATTGATAACTCCAAGGAAGAATTCGAGTTTGAAGATGATATTTATGGCAACATTATGGTAGCCGTAACCGAAACGGTAAACAACGCTATTCGCCATGGTAATAAATTCGACAAGGATAAGCTTGTTTATTTATCGTTAGAAATAGAAGACAACCAACTACGGTTTGAAGTGGAAGACGAAGGTCCGGGTTTTGATTTTGAAGGCCTGCCAGACCCTACCGCTCCTGAAAACCTGGAGAGCCCGGGTGGCCGTGGCATATTTCTGATGCGTAACTTGTGCGACGAAGTTAACTTCCTTGACAACGGAAAAAAAGTGCAGCTTATCTTTAACATAGTTACTTCACAGAATGGATCATCCAATTGAGTTTGTTAGCGAGGACATTGATTTCTCGCTAGCCAACCCGGATAAAGTTTCAGATTGGATTGCCACTGTAATCGAACAAAACGACCAGGAGCTGGAAAGCCTCACTTACATTTTCTGCTCCGACGACTACCTCCACCAGATAAACCTGGAGTACCTCGATCACGACACGCTCACAGATATCATCACCTTTAATAATGCCGACGAAGAAGGCACTATTGAAGGTGATGTTTTTGTTAGTGTTGAAAGGGTACGTGATAATGCTGCGACCTTAGGCACAACTTTTGAAGACGAACTCCACCGCGTGATCATACACGGGGTGCTGCACCTGCTGGGTTTTAAAGATAAAACCGAGAAGCAGGCTACTCTTATGCGCGAACAAGAAGATTCTTGTTTATCTTTGCGTAAATTTTAGTCTCAAAGGGAATTTTCATTTCTACTGATGATGTTTCACGTGAAACATCTCTTAAATCAGAAATACATGTTTGCAGAATACGATGTAATAGTAGTAGGGGCTGGGCACGCAGGATGTGAGGCTGCAGCCGCAGCAGCAAAAATGGGTTCGAAGGTGCTGCTGGCTACCATGAATATGAATACCATTGCCCAGATGTCGTGCAACCCAGCTATGGGTGGTGTGGCAAAAGGCCAGATAGTGCGTGAGGTAGATGCGCTTGGAGGAATGAGCGGTATCATTACTGACCAAACTATGATCCAGTTCCGGATGCTGAACAAATCGAAAGGCCCTGCCATGTGGAGCCCGAGAGCACAGAGCGACCGTATGCGTTTTGCCGAAGCCTGGCGCCTGTCGCTCGAGCAAACTGAGAACGTTGACTTCTGGCAGGAGATGGTAGTAGGTATAGAAGTAGAAGGTGGCAAGGCAGTAGGCGTACGTACCAGCCTGGGGATAACCATACGTGCAAAAGCAATAGTTTTAACGAATGGCACCTTTTTAAATGGCATTATCCACATTGGTGAAAAGCAGTTAGGTGGAGGTAGAGCCGCTGAGAAATCAGCGAAAGGTCTGACCGAACAACTCAAGGAACTAGGCTTCGAGGCAGGCCGCATGAAGACTGGAACACCTCCCCGTGTAGATGGCCGCTCGCTTGACTATAGCCGTATGGAAGAGCAGTTCGGTGATGAGAACCCATCAAAGTTCTCTTACAAAGACACACAACCATTAACGAACCAACGCAGCTGCTTTATTACTTATACCAACTCCGAAGTACACGAGATTCTGAAAACAGGCTTCGAAAAGTCGCCGATGTTCCAGGGCCGTATTCAAGGATTAGGACCACGCTATTGCCCTTCCATAGAAGACAAGATCAACCGATTTGCTGATCGCGATCGTCACCAGATATTTGTGGAGCCGGAAGGGTGGAGCACGGTAGAAGTGTATGTGAATGGCTTCTCCAGTTCACTGCCGGAAGATGTACAGTTAAAAGCACTGCGTAAAATTGTTGGATTTGAAAAAGCCAAAATGTTCCGTCCTGGTTATGCCATCGAGTACGACTTCTTTCCGCCAACACAATTGAACCTGACACTGGAGACAAAGCTGGTAGAGAACCTTTACTTTGCTGGGCAGATTAACGGTACCACCGGTTACGAAGAAGCGGCCTGCCAGGGATTGATGGCTGGCATTAACGCCCATAACAAGATTAACGAAAAAGCGCCTTTCGTGCTGAAGAGATCAGAAGCTTACATTGGCGTGCTGATAGATGACCTGGTAAATAAAGGCACCGAAGAACCTTACCGTATGTTCACATCAAGAGCCGAACACCGCATTCTCCTGCGCCAGGATAACGCCGATATTCGCCTAACCAAGCTGGGCTATGACCTGGGTCTGGCCGATGAAGACCGCCTGAAAGCTGTGGATAAGAAGATAGAGGAGACAGCAGAAATCATAGCCTATTTAAATAATAAGCCGATTGAGCCCGAAGATATCAACAATATACTGGTAAGCTTAGGCTCTGCTCCGATAGCTGAAAAGCAACGAGCCGGCCAATTAATAAAGCGACCTAACATTGAGATAAGCCATATAGCAGCTGCCATACCAGCCATCGGCGATTACCTCAGTAAGTTTAAGGCAGATAGCATAGAGCAAGCAGAGATAGCCGTGAAGTATGAAAGCTACATAGAGAAGGAGCATGTAATGGCTTCTAAGATGGGCGAGTTGGAAAACTATATTATAAAAGAGAGAATAGACTACCGTAACATACCAGCCTTATCGTCTGAAGCACGCGAAAAGCTTTTAAAAATTAACCCTGAAACTATAGGGCAAGCTTCTCGGATAAGTGGTGTTTCGCCAGCCGATATTTCTGTACTAATGGTATACCTGGGAAAATAACTACATGAGTTACGAGCGACTGGAACAA
>NZ_VRTY01000090.1 GCF_008017455.1 Pontibacter qinzhouensis
AACCTGACTTACAACCTGTTTCGCAAGGTGCAACTGAGCCCGCAGTGGATACGTGTGTCCTAACCGGAAGGAGGAGAATTGAAAATGACTGACAGTGAGAAACTTGAATAAAATGCTTCTGTAAAGGCAAACATCCTGATTAGCTAAAAATAAAGCACCAGGTGCTTACAAAATAGGAATAACAGTTTTTAGGAGTGCCCTTGACTCATCGGCCAAAGGCTTTACTCCTACTCCACATTATGTATCCTCTTCCGGATGGCATACAGCACCAGGCCCACCCGCGAGACGACATCCAGCTTGCGGAACAAGGCACTCCGCGTAGCTTCTACCGCCCTGGGGCTGATGTTGAGGACAGGGGCAAAGGCCTTGTAGGGCAGCTCGGTACAGGAAAGCCTGATAAACTCCCTCTCCCTGTCCGTGAGCACGATGGCAGGAGCAGGCTTTGGAGCCAGGTCTTTTTTGAGCAGCTCGCTCACACTGATGGAAAAGTAGCTGCCGTTCGTCTCCAGGGCCTCCATGGCCATGCGCAGTTCGGAGGGGTCTGCATTTTTGAGGACGTAGCCATCCACCCCGCACTGGAGCATCCGGAGCACCGTCTCATCGTCCTGGCCCATGGTAAGGGCAAGTATTTTGATGTCCGGGTGATGCCGGTAGAGCCATGTAGCGGTTTCAAACCCATCCATAACAGGCATGTTGATATCCAGCAGGATAAGGTCCGGCAGGTTGCCGGGCAGAAGTTTCTGCTGGAGGTCCCTGCCGTTCTCTGCCTCCAGGGTGACTGTATAGCCGCTGAACCCGTTGATAATCTCCAGGATTCCTTTTCGGAAGAGGCGGTGGTCATCCACCAGCGCTATTTTCTGTGGACGGTACGTCTGTTGTGTCATCGCTTTTAGGGTAAAGGTAGAGATAGTGTCAGCCGGGTGCCGGCTCCTTGTTCCGAGTTAAACTCGCACCGGGCACCGATGAGTTCAGCACGGTATCGGATGTTCTGCAGCCCGGTGCCCTGCACCACCGTATCGCCTGTTTCTTGCTGCGTCAAAAGGAAGCCCTGCCCGTCATCCTCGATCGTGAGGGTGAGCATGCCGGGGGTGAAGGCGATCTCCACGGTAATGTGAGCCGCATTGGCATGGCGGAGGCTATTCTGGAGTGCTTCCTGAGTTATGCGGTAGAGGAGCAGCTTTTTATCCGGGTGGAGTTGCTGCGCTTCCCCGCGAAGGTTCAGGCGCGTTTCCACCGTACCCGTCTTTTGGATGAGCGCCAGCTGGAGCTGTAGCAGCTCGGAAAGAGGTTGCTGGCGCAGGTGGTGGCTATTCAATTGCCTGGAAAGGTGCCTGAGATCTTCAAGAGCCTGATCCAGGAGGAGCCTGGCGCTGTCAGCCCGATCTGCCAGTTGGGCGTGTTCCGCCTCGTCCGACGGACGCAGGTGCAGCCGCGCCAGCGAGAGGAGCTGCCCCACGTTATCGTGAATCTCCTGCGCGACCGACAAAAACGTTTGTTCCTGCATCTCCAGCCGTGCCTGGAGGATCTCCTGCTGGAAGGCTGCGTGCAACCGGTCCACCTCCGCCTGGTGCCGACGCCGCCGCTGCTCGTGCCGGAAGGAGAGGAGGGCGATGAACAAGCCCAGGAGCAGGAACAAAAGCGTGCCGAGGGTAAGGAGGAGCAGGATATCAGGCATAGGACCGTAGGTGTTTAGATTTTTAGTTTTCATCTGGCTGGTGCCCGGTTCCCACGGGCTTTCCCACCAGCAGGAAAGCGACCAGGAAGAAGAGGTGCAGGGCATACCCCAGGAAGACACTCAGGTAGTAAGCCGTATGGGCCTGCTGGTAAGAGCGGAGCAACAACCTGTTCATCAAACCATCGACAAAAAAGCTGCCCAGGGAGTAAAGCAGGAGGCCGGTCGTTACCCAGAACATCGGTTCCCGCAACAGGTCCCGGGGATACAGGCCCAGGTAGGTTTCGCGGTAATAGAGCAGGCACCAGCAGGAAAGGAGCACATTTTTAAATGATCGGGCCATGGAGTTGTACTCGCCTGTGCCCTGGAAGCGGACGGTCAGCCAGCTTACGAGCACGAGGTAGAGCGGCAGGGAGAGAAGGAGGAGCCTTCTGTTTGTCCGCTGCCGAAGGGTGAAGTAATACACCAGCGTGAGGAGGATATACTGCAGTGGGATGAGCAGGTGGTAGATATACAGGTTCCGGGTGAGCTGCAGCGCCAGGTAGGCGGCATAGGCCTCCAGCACCAGTGTGAGCGTCAGGGCAACGCCAAGTACCCGCAGGCTGCCGGGAAGGAGCCTGAACCTGGACAACCACAGGCATAGGGGCAGCAGGAGGCAAAAGAAATGGAGGTACATTTCCCACATGTTAATTTAGTACTTTCAAGGGTATTAACTTAATGTTATGCCATTGAAAGTACTAAATTATTTTGTTTTATCCCAGCAGTTCGTCACCCGGGCAGTTGCGGATAGGGGGGCAGGCGCAGCAATCGTCCACGTAAATTGTATTATCCCCCTTCGCCAGTACCCCGGCCTGCTGCACTGGTGCCAGGAAGAGCAAATGCCGGCCATCGTCCCCGATGCCATAGTACACCCGGATGAAGGGGCTGTCCGGGCTGTGCCCGATCATGCGCAGGACAGACTCGGTCGTGAAGTTGGCGGCCCGGATCATGATGTCCCCCTGCGGCGGCTGCAGGGAGGCCAGGTAGGTCTTGTAACGGTCGCAGCGGTCACGTAGCTCCTGCAGCGTCACGGCTGTCTCTGTCAGATCGTTTCGGCTGAGGTCTGTGAAATCACATGGGTCGGCCTGTGGTTGGCCCTCCTGCATTACTTTGGTCAGTAGTTTTGGCATCGCTTTTAAAAGTTTGGTGAAGGTTAAAACAGTGATTAATCTTGGAGGAACACAAATGTGGTCCGGGTGTTGAAAGGTAACAGGCGTTTGCCTGAAGGTGTGTGAGGGGTGTGGCTGTAAGCGTGTTAGCTGTTGAAATACGAACAGGCCTCCTGTGTAAAATCACAGCCTTTCCGTGCAAAAGCACCTCGTGTAAATTGATTTTTAACCTACAAGCCTGTGTTTTTACACCGCCCGATTCCGGTTCAATAACAAGCGGAACCGGGGATATGCAGTTGATCCATTGTTGAAAATCCCGTTACTAATCAGGCAGCGCCGCTGTGTTTCTTTTTTCGCTGCGCCTGTCTGTACCGCCAGGTCAGGTGAATAGCTGCAAAAGCGGAAATCGCTCAGGGAGACATCCCTTTCTTCCGGGACCTTTTCGGCTCCTGCCGTTCTTCCGGTGATGCTTCCTGCTTGGTGGCTCTCCGCTCCGCCACCTGCTGTTTAATCGCTTCAGCCGGCGATGTCTCCTGCTTTAGCTGAATCGACTCCCGCTTGACGGGCTTGTGGTGCTCGTTGTACACCTGGAGTGTTTTGAACTGCGGGTTAGCCTCCAGGTAGTGCTTCGCTTCCCGGCCTTCCTGCAGCGCTGTCACCGGCACCGTATTGCCCCGCTGCAGGGAACGGAGCAGCTGTTCTTTCTGCTGCGGGTCCTGCAGCTCCTTGATCGCGTACGGCTGCAATGTTTTCTCCAGGTCGAACCCGTAGTTCTCGTGGTATTGCTTCACTTTGTGGTTGCCGTGCGGGTCTTTATTGCCCAGGTCCAGCTGCAGCCAGGCTTTATAGGATTGCCCCTCGGCATTGACCAGGTCCTTGTGCACGGCTCTGCCCTCCAGCAGGTTGTAGGCCTCACGGGAGGTGATGCCGCTGTTCTTGTGAAGGTAAAAGGTCTGGGAGGTCTCGGAGGCGGAGGCATCGGGTTTCAGGGTGGCGTCATACTTGTTGAAAAAGTACAGGTCGCTCTGGTCCGACTTTCGGAAGTGCAGCGTATAATTGACGGTGCTGTTGAAGTAAGGCTTCTGCAGCTGCAGCTCGAAGACAGGCTTTTGCGCCCGCACCTGCTTTTCCAGTTCCTCGTTTAAGGTTTGGCCAAAGCCCAGGTACTTCAGCCCTTCTTTCAGGTAATCCAGGTTATTCTCATTCATAATAATATGTTTTTCAGTTTATCATTGCTGTTGTATATAGGGTGAGCCACTGCAGAACAACTTTCAAAGCAACAGGGGGTATGCCTGCAGGATATCCCGGCCCCGTATGTTGAGCCGGAGGTGCCGGCCGCCTTTCGCCTCGAAGAGCTCCAGGATCAGCTCCTTTCCTTTGGTGACTGGCGCTTTCTCTAAGGCAAATACCAATACTTTGCGTTCACCTGCTTCCAGCTTCGAATCCTGCAGGCCATGGGTGTGAAGCGGTCGGAGTTCCGCTTCCTGCGTAGCCGTCCGCTTGATCTGCCGGCGGTCCCGGAGGCTGAAGCGCACGAAGTCAATGTCGTAGGAGGCAGGCGATGCATTTGAAAGCACCACCCGGTAAAAGAAGGTGTTATCCTGCACGTAAAGGCCTTCCAGCACGGCCTTTACCTTTCCTGCTTTTGCCTTGACACCGTAGAAGCTTTTCGGCTGGGTGGCCAGCAGGCTGCAGATGGTTTGGAGCTGTTGCTGGTTCAGGGCCCTGTGGGTGAACACGACCGGCGCGTCACCGGTAACCGGAACAGGCAGTCGCAGCAGCGTGGTGGCAGGTGTTTCCGCATAAGTCAGGGTGAAGCTGTAGAGTCTTCCGTCAGCGGTGAGGACGGTAAGGTTCGTTTCCGCAAACTCCGGGCGGGCGGCTTTGAGTTGGAGCACGTTGTCCACCGCCGTTGGCAGCTGGGCCAGCACATCGCGGCTGCCCCGGTCCACGCTCTTGATCGCGTAAGGGAAGACCAGGGTGGTGGTCTTGCGGAGCGTGAGCTCCAGGGTGTCCGGGTAGTCCTGCGCGGAAGCGGCCTGTTGCCATAAAAGCAGGCAGCAGACCAGAAGAAGGAAAAGCTTTTTCATGATCGGTTGGTTAGTGAATTAAAAATAGATTTCAGGTTAGCGGCGGGTACTTTGGTCTCGCAGCAGGAGGCGGTGCCCGGCGGTGACGGTGACCTTGACCTGGCGTGCGTTGCGGCTCAGCAGGCCTTTGGCGGCCTCGATACCGGCACCGGCTGCCTGGGCGCCGACGGAAGGAGAGAGCATGGGCAGTTGCAGGCTTTGGCTGACCGCCCGGTCCGCCCCCTGTTTGGCGGCATCCCGCGTGAGGGCACCGGGGATGTAGAGCCCCGGTTGCCCATCCAGGTCATAGGCGGTGAATACCACGGGTAACACGGCCCCCTGGTAGAGGATAGAGGTCACCTCGACGTGCAGGCGTTCCCCGTGAAGGCGGCAGGTGCCGTAGACCAGCGTGCCGGCGGGTACCGGTGCTTCGGCCAGAATAATGTCCCGGAGCAGGCGCATCTTCACCGTAGCCCCGGCTGTCAGCGTCCTGGTCTCGTGGATGGCCGCCTCCACGACGTTTCCGGCTTCACCGGTTTGTCCCGGACCGGGATCCTCCTGCAGGCCATAGAAGGCATTTATCGGAAGAGAGGTAGGGAAGGATTCCTCCTGCTGACCACCCGTGCGTGTCCCTGTTTCCAGGTTGGATTCCTGAATCCTCGCAACGGAAGGTTCCAGTAGGGTGACGGAGGCTTGATCGGTTGAGAGGGGCAGCGTCTGCGCGTGCTGTTGCTCCTCCTGCTGCTGCCTGGCCAGCCGTTCCGCTACCCGCCCGGGGTGCTGGATGTCGAGGATGCGCTCGAGCATGTGCTCCAGTTGCTGCAACTGCGGGTCATCTGCGCTGTTACCGTTACCCATCCGCTGCATCAGCGCTTCCAGACGGTCCACGTCCTGGCTGAAGCCGTCGGGACGCTTGATCGATGCCCGGGAGGAGACCAGGGCCTGCCGGACCTGTTGGTTGCCGGTGGGAGAAGGAGCCGGTTCGATGGCTTTTTCCAGCTGGGCCAGCTTCCGGTTGAGCTGCGCCTCCTGCGGATCGGTGAAGACTGTGACGCTGGTGTCCATCGCCTGTGGCGTTTCTTCTGCCTCCTGGGCAGGTGCGAATCCCAGGCGTTGCAGCAGGTGAGGGGAACCGGAAAGCTGCCTTGCTTTCTGTTTCGCCTGCTCGTAGTGGCTGAGTTTGTCCTGCCCGGCTGCCTCCTTCAGTTGCGCCTCGGGCAAGTGCAGGTTCAGCCCGTTTTGCCCGGCATCGGCCTGTCGGGGTTGCCGGGAACCCTGTCCGCCGCCCAGGTTCCAGAAGGCCAGGGCCAGGAAAGGGAGCACCAGCAAGGGGAGCACCACAAGGAATTTTCGTTTGCGCAGGAACGCTTCGGCATGTGTTTTCATGATCTGTCTGTTGTTAGGAATTGAATTCTAGTTAAGGGTAAAGGGGAATGCTGTCTTTTAAGAAGGGCTGCTCCGTGATCAAGGTGTCTGTGGCGCTGCTTTGCCCTGCTGTCGTTTTCCCTGGTAGTACCCCCTGCACCAGGCACCAGAGGCTGGCAGCACCGAAGAGAAGGCAGAAGAGGAGCAAGGCCACCCGTTTACCCCGTGCCGAAAGGCGTCCGTAACAGCGGCCGCAGTAGCTAGCAAGCCGGCGTTGCCGCTTCAGGATAACCCCGGCCAGGATGCCGGCGGCTTTGTCCAAGGAGTCTCCTGCCTCAGGGGCAGGTTTGTCTTTTCGGGGTTTGCGGAAGAGCAGCATTTTTAGCGGGTTTGGGTGTGCAGGTCCCTGTTCTCCAGGGTGGTCCAGCGCTCGATCATAAAGCCGTGCGGGTTATTATCCGAGCGGGAGACCGTGCGCAGGTAGCCTTCGGTGACGAGGCGGCGGTGCAGGATGGAGGTGGCGCGGATGAGCTTCTGCCGGGCATAGCAGCGGAAGTAGTAAGGGGGCCGCCCCGTGTCCACCCGCACGCTGTCGATGCTGATCTGCTGGCTGATGTTACCCGAGATCAGCCCGGAGAGGTAGCCGCTCTCGCGCAGGTTATCGTAGGCCCGTTTGGCCGAGGCATCTGCCAGGTAAAGCGCCTTGCGCATGTTGGCTTCAATCACTTTGTCATCCGGGTCGAGGGAGAAGAAGAAGTGGTGGAAGGTACGCACATGGTCCCGGGCCTCCACCGGGATGTTGTCCCGCCGTCGGGAGGAAAAGGCTTCGAGTGCCTTGTCCCCGGCCAGGACATAGGTGCGCTCCTGCACCTGCTGCACCTGGCGGTAACTCAGGTAAAGAGTCACACAGCAGACCAGGGTACAGGCCAGCAGAAACACCAGGCTGAAGGTGCGGATATGGCGGAAGGCGCTGTCGATGTTTCGGAGTTGTCTGAACATGGTTTTGAAAAAGATTGAAGACACAGGACATAAGACATAAGATTTTTTTGTCGCGACTCACCAGGAGTCACCGGAAAGGCGGCCGTGTTGGTAGTGATCGGATGGGGAGCCGCTCCTTGCGTTGCTGTCCGGGGAGGGAGCGCTGTCGCCTTGGCTGAACATGCCCGGCACCACCGCAGCGGCTCCCTGCCCGACGGCCCCGGCGGCATAGCCCAGACCCGCGCCTGCCGTGGCCACACCCGTGCTGGCGCTCGCCTGCAGGAGGTTGGTCACCTTCATCAGGAGGGCATTGCCTCCCCCGGCGTGCACGATGTAATTGGCCACGTTCGGCACGGTGAAGTAGCCGACGATGCCGATGAGCAGGAACACCAGGTAGGCCGTGTCGGTGGCGCTGAAAAACGTGTCGCCCTGGATTTCCACCTGGCTGATGTCCAGTAAAAGCATGTGCTCCTGGATCTTGCCGATGATGCTGCCGAAGATGTTGGCCACCGGCAGCCACATATACACGTTCACGTAGCGGGCCATCCAGACGGTGAGCGTGTGCTGGAACCCGTCGAAGACGGCGAAACCGAACACGAGTGGCCCCAGGATGCCCAGCACGAGCAGGTAAAAGGTGCGGACGGTGTTGAGGCAGAGCGAGGCTGCCTCGAAGAGGAGTTGCAGCACCTCCGAGAGCCATTGCTTGATGGCGTGGCGGAAGCCGAAGGAGAACCTGGCCATGGCGAACTTCATGTCATTGCCGATACTTTCGAGCAGGCCTTCGCCTTCCCCCGTGGGATCCTCGGGGTGCAGGTAACCGTACCACCTGTCGCGGTCGCCGCTGCCGTCGGGGCCCACGTAGAGCTGCCAGGCATCCGAGGATCGTATGGCCGCCTCCTTCTGTGCCAGGAGCAGGGCGATGGCCTTGTCCGAACCCTCCACCATGGCCCCGGTCGCCGTGACGGCCGGCTGCAGCACGCCGTTGAGCAGCGAGAGCACGGCGGGGAAGAGCAGGATGGCCAGGCCCAGGGCGAAGGGGCGGAGCAGGGGGTAAAAGTCCACCGGCTCGGCGTTGGCCAGGTGGCGCCAGACGCGGGAGGCGATGTACCAAAGCGCGGCGAAGCCCGCCAGGCCACGGCCCACGTCGATGAGCTGTCCGCAGAGGGGAATCATCTCCGAGTAGAGCTGGTCGAGCACGGCATGCAGGCTGTGCATGTTTTGCGCCACACCTTGTGCCCGTGCCGTACCCGGCAGAAGGAGCGCCGGTAGGAGC
This sequence comes from Pontibacter qinzhouensis, assembly GCF_008017455.1. Lineage (GTDB taxonomy): Bacteria > Bacteroidota > Bacteroidia > Cytophagales > Hymenobacteraceae > Pontibacter > Pontibacter qinzhouensis. Next base: position 8,506 of record NZ_VRTY01000090.1, read on the forward strand.
AGGGGGATAAGAATAGAGAACTGCTTTTTCATTGGGGGCAGATTAGAGAACATAGAAACCTGTATAATGGCTGTTACTAGCGGAGGCGCCTTGCAGAAGGCCTCTTACCGAAGGCCGTGGAGCTGTTGCAGCGCCCGGACTTGACGGTGTTCCTTTTGCCGCTGCAGGGCCAGCAGGGTTGCCTGGCGGTTGAAGTGGCGCAGGAATTCGAGCCGCTCCTGCATCTGGGAGAAAATAGCGTCGATGGCCTGCAGCCTTTCCCCGTCGCTCATGCGCAGCTCCCGGGCCGTGAGCACCAGCGTGAGCTTGTCGAGCAGCCGCAGGCTCTGGTTGAACAGGTTGCCGTACACGGAGGTGAGGTAGCGCAGTTCGTCGGGGGAGAAGTCGCCCTGCTGCCGGAAGCGGTCATAGGCGCTTCTGTATTCGGAGAGCAGGCTTCGCTGGCAGCGGATGATGGCCGCCACCTGGCGGTAGTCCCGTACCGCGGGATTCACCGCCAGCAGCCCGTCCAGGAAGGTCTCGTGCAGGGTAAAGTTGCCTTCCGAGAGGGAGACGATGGTGCCGTAGCCTTTGCTGATGAGTTCGTAGCCCTGCCTCATGTCGGAGACGATCTGGCGCAGCTGGCTGAGCTTGGCCACGTTGAGCAGGAGCTGCTGGGCTTCCTCCGCCTGCGCCCTGGCCTGTGGGAATGGCCACAGGATAAACAGCAGGAGCATTACGAAGAGAATCGGTGACCGGGGTTTCATATGCTTTCATTTAAGGCCATGTAATACGATGCTTTTTTCTGCTTCCTGTTTCGCCTTTGCCCGTTGCAGCGCGAGTGTTTGAGCTTCCCGGGTAAAAGAGCGGGTGACGGCATATTTGTCGCGCATAGAACCGTGCAAGGCCTCCAGTTGCCGGAGGCGCTCCTCGTCACGCAGCTCCAGCCGGGAAGAGAGCAGGAGCGCGAGTGTCTCCAGGTCCTGCAGGCAGGCCTGCAGGATCGTTTCCTTCACCTGCCGGAAATAATCCAGCTCCGCTGCCTGCAAGCGCTTCGGCTGTTGTTGTGCCGCCAGTGCCTCCCCGAAGAGCCGCAGGATGGCGGCCTGGCAGGAGAGGATATCTGTAACCAGGGGGGCATTCCCGATAGCCGGGTTCACCATTTTTAAGTTGCCAAAAAAGGCCTGGTGCAGGCCAAGGTCGCCATTCTTGCTGTGTTGCACGGCGTGCATCCCCTCGGTGATCAGCGCGTAGCCGTCCCGCAGGGTACCGGCGTAGGCCTGTAAGGCTGCGATCTGCTGCACCAGGTAGTCTTTTTTGGTTTTCTGTTGCCGGAACCACTCCTCCCAGGTCTGTGCCCGTCCGGGGAGGGAGAGCAGCAGGAGTAGCAGCAGGAGCAAGGGTCTGGAGATAGCTTTCATGATATGGGTTGCTGTTGATTTTATTTAATCTAAGCCATAGAGATGCCGGATGGCCTGCACGTTGTTTCTCTCCTTTGCCCGCAGCAGGCTCAGCTGCACGGTGCGGGCGTTGAAGGCGCGCAGGTCGCTGTAGTTCTGCTCCAGCCGGTCCGCGGCCTGGTCCAGGAGCTCCAGCCGGGCCGCATCGGGCATTTGGGTGGCGTAGGCGCGGACCAGCAGCAGGACCTGGTCCAGGTTCTCCTCGCTTGCCCGGAGCAAGCCGTTGTAGACCTGCTGCAGATAGGCCAGCTCGGGAGGGGAGAAATGCGGGTCCTGCCGGAACAACCCGAAGGCCCGCCGGTATTCGGCCACCAGGGCGGCCTGCGTTTGGATGATGTCCCGTACCCGCTGGTAATGAGCGAGGGCCGCTTTCACCTTGCGGAGCTCCTCGAAATAGTCGCTGTAGAGCAGGCGCTGCTGCTCGGTCCACCGGGCGATTTCGGTGAGGCGCAGTTCGGAGAGCTTGTTCTCCAGTACCTTTTGGGCGTTCTGCAGCCAGATGGTCTCATTCTGCAGCCGCTGCACCTGCAGGTCCAGGGCCACGATGACTTTCTTCACGCCCGCCTTGATGGCTTCCGTGACCGGGTCCTGTGCCCGGACCGGCTGCGGGGAGCTGACCAGCACCACCAGCAACAGGGAGAGGAGCAGGATTGAAACATTCTTTTTCATAAGGTGCAGTTTTAAGGGATTGATGTTGCGTCCATTTTACTTTGCCAGATTTATATTTCATTTTGCTCCTTGCGCATTTCCCGGGCCAGCTGCGCAATACCCCGGCGCCTGTCGCCACCGTATTTCTCCGCGTAGGCCTGTACTTTCACCTTCTCTGTCTCTTCCGTCGTGTAGGTCAGGTATTCTTCCAGCGATACCTCGGTGCGGTAAACACGGGAGCGGGTACCACCCAGGCTGATGAAGACTTCCTTGTATTTTTTGCCCGGGTCGTTGGCCTTGTTGACCGAGAGTACCAGCGCCTTCTCCTTCTCCGTGAGCCCCAGTAGTTGCTGAATATCATCGAACTTGTGCAGGTACTTGCCCTGGTCGAGCAGGATTTTGCAGTCCGAGTTGTTGATGATCGCCTGCTTGACCACGGGAGAGGAGATAATATCCTCCACCTCCTGGGTCACCACAATGGCCTCACCGTAAAACTTGCGCACCGTTTTGAAGAGGTACTTGATGTATTCAGCCATGCCTTCGCGGGCAATCGCTTTCCAGGCCTCCTCGATGAGGATGACTTTGCGGATACCTTTGAGCTTGCGCATTTTGGAAATGAAGACTTCCATGATGATAATGGTCACTACCGGGAAAAGAATCGGGTGGTCCTTGATGGTGTCCAGCTCGAAAACGATGAAGCGTTCGGCGAGCAGGTCCAGGTTCTCCCTGGCGTTGAGCAGGTAGCCGAACTCCCCGTCCCGGTAATAAGGGCGGAGCACGTAGCGGAAGTTGCCGATGTCAAAGTCCTTCTCCTTTACCCCGTCTTCCTGCAGCTTTTCTGAGAAAACCGTGCATACGAACTCGTAGAAAGAGTCGAAGCAAGGGAAAAGCTGCGGGTGTTCCTGCAGGTGCCGGAAGTACAGGTCCAGCGCGTTGGAGAGGGCCACGTATTCGGCGCGGGAGAAGGTTTCGCTGTCCTTTTTCCAGAGGGCCAGCAGGAGCGTTTTGATGCTTTCTTTCTTCTCCGTGTCCAGGCTGTCTCCCTTCCCGATATAGAAAGGGTTAAAGCGGATGGGCTTGTCCTCCCGGTACGTGAAGTAGTAGCCGCCGACCAGTTCGCACAGTCCTTTGTAAGAGTGGCCCACGTCCACGAGCACAATGTGACTGCCCTGCTCGTGGTAGGAGCGCACCAGGTGGTTCGTGAAAAAGGACTTGCCGCTGCCCGAGGGACCGAGAATAAACTTGTTGCGGTTGGTGCAGATCCCCTGCCGGATCGGCTCATCCGAGATGTCCACGTGCACGGGCTTGCCCGTGAGCCGGTCGCCCAGCCGGATACCCACCGAACTGTCGGAGGAGCGGGAACCGGTCTCCAGGCTAAGAAAGCAGCAGGCCTGCTCTAAAAAAGTATCAAAAGTCTCGTTCACCGGGAAGTCCGCCTCGTTGCCCGGCAGCCCGGCCCAAAAGAGCTGCGGGGCCCCGTCGGTCTCCAGCTTGGGCGTGGCGTCGAGCTGGGCCATGGCCGAGGAAACGAGCGTCCGCAGCTCCTTCTGCCTTTCCGGCTGCTCGGTCCAGGCCAGCACGTTGAAGTGGGCCTTGACCGGGAGGCGTTGCCGGCCGATGGCCTCCTGGAGGAACTGGTGCGTGGCATCCCGGGCCAGGGCGTTCTCGCGGGAGTAGGCCGAGAGCGACTGCAGGCGCAGGCGCTTGCTCTCCAGGCGCTTGAGTGTCCGGGTGGCATCCTCCAGGAAGATGTACTGGTTGTAGAGGTGGTTGCAGGGCAGCAGCTGGCCCAGCGGGGCGGCAAAGCCGGTGCTGAACCGGGTGCGGTCCGTGGAGTACCTGTCGTAGGTGATGCGGGGGCCGCAAAGCGAGGGCAGGTGCGCGGCATCGGCCAGGGTGAAGAGTTGGCAGTGCTTGGGGCCGATGCGGATGCCCTCCTGCAGGTGCAGGTCCTGGAGGAGCGGGGGAGCGCCTTCGGGCAGCAGGCAGCAGTACCGCTCCAGCAGGCCCGCTTTTTTGACCGTGCCGGCCAGTTCGGCATCCCCCAGCCGACGCAGGGTGACAAAGCCGCTGTCGCGGAGCACGCGCTCGAACTGGCCCGCCTGGTCGAGGAACTCCTGGTAGAGCAGGGGCTGCAGGGTCTGTGCCGGGGCCAGGGAGCGGCGCAGCAGGTTGGAGACCAGGGAAGTGGCCGTCCTTCTCTCACCTGGTTTTTTGGTGAGGAAGATGTAGCAGCGGTGGTCCAGGTAAGGCCGCCCGTGGAAAAAGCGCTCGCTGGCTTGGGACAGGAAGCTTTGCCCTTCTTTCGAAAGATCTGCCCGGTAGGTGGTTTCCAGGAACCAGTCCTGCTTGTGGAAAACAGAGAAAGCGGGTAGCAGGCGGATGGCCTTGATAAAGGCTTGGTGCAGGGCCTCGTACTCGGCATCGGAGAGGGTGAAGAGCTCGGGCAGCGTCGCCTCATAGGCGAGCGTGATGTCGCCCTGCCGGGAAAGGATCGCCCCGTGCTCCACTTTATAGACCGGCAGTAGTTTTTCCAGGTCAATCGGCTGTGCCATCGGTGTGCTTGTTAGGAATTAGTGGATTTTAATGAGGGGGTTATTTCGTCTCCTCCGCCTGTTTTGCCAGCACCCAAAAGGTGCGGCGGGTGCTGAGGCGGATGTAGCGGGGAATGCTGCGCCGGGCGAACTTCTTGAGCAGGCCGTGCTCCCCGTAGGTTTTGTTCAGATGGTAGACACCGGTAAACAAAGCAAATCCCAGGAGCAGGATCAGCGGCAGGCAGAGCAGCAGGGGCACGCGGGCCAGGTACAGGCCGGCAAAGAGCAGCAGCAGGAAAACAAGCCCTGCCGCCAGGTAGCCGATGTACTGGGCCCGCAGCCCCCGGAACTCGATCGGCCGGTTAATGCCCTTGTTGATGGGGTAGACACTGTTGGCCATGGCAGGAACCGGTCAGACGCCGAAGAAGGAGCGAAGTACCGTGGCCACCACCACCAGGAAGATACAGCTGCCGAACCAGGCGGCGGCCACCTTGCCGGTGTCCGGCTCCCCGCCGTTCCACTTCTGGTAGACCTTCACAGCGCCGACCAGGCCCACGACGGCGCCGATGGCGTACATCAGGCTGGTGCCGGTGTCGAAGTAGCCGGCCACCAGGCTGGTGGCCTCGGCGATGCCCGCGTTGCCGTCGCCCTGCTGGGCACTGGCAGAGAAGGCGAGGAGAAGCAGCAAGGCGCCGCCGGCGGTTGCTTTTTTTGAAAGGTGACGGGAGATAGGCGTTTTCATACACGATTGGTTTTAGGTGAAGGAAAAAAGATGATTAAATGACAAAGGAAACAACCGGAGAGGGTCAGGCGTCGGACCATAATTCCTGCAGGTCCTCCGGGTGGAGGGGAAAGGGAAGAGAGGCCTGAGTTTCCTGGAGCAGGAACAGCTGCAGTTTTTCCCGCTGCCTGGCCTGCACCGTGCGGCTGTAGCGGGCCGTGATGAGGCGGAGCAGGGAGAGGAACTCTTCTTTTTCCATGCTGGTTTCGGCCACCAGCTCCAGGAGGGAGGTAATTTCCTGCAGGAAATCAGCCTGATGGGGCAGGGTAGGTGCCGATGCCGAGCCGTTAGGAAGGGCCGTATCCAGGCTGGGTTCGTTTGCTTCGTCTGCTTCTGTCTCTTCGCTGATGGGGGCAAACTGCAGTTCTGCAGCTTCCGTGAGGACGAGGGTTTCCACATTCCGGACACTACCGGCTGCTGTCGTATCGGCATTAGTCGGGAGCGGTACCTCCTGTCGGGAAGAAGTGAGGTACACTTTTGGCAAAAGCCGGTCCACGGTTTTCGCCAGGAGTGCTTTGATCGCATGCCGGTAGAAAAGCCAGAGCACGGTGGCGTAGTAGAGGAGCAGGCAGGTGCCTGCCGTAAGAAAGAACTGGGTCCAGGTAAGGTGTCGGAGCATGGCCTTCTGATTTTTCCGCTGCCGCCCCGTGCGACAGCTTACAGAAGGCAAGATGGGGGGAAGCAGGGCCTCTTCTGCACAAGGCGTCCCGTAGTAGGGAGAAATAAAAGGAGAAAAATGTTCAGGACCCCCTACAGGATAAGGGGAGAAATAAACTTTGCCTTTTACCCTTTTCCCATGCTGATCCGATTGCCTATCTTTGGTTTTCCATTCTCGTATATGCAGGTTCCTGACAGACATCCTTCCGCCGAACCGGAGAAACTATCCGGTATCGTCAAACGCATTACCTTCCATAGCGCGGAGACCGGTTACAGCGTGCTGAAGGTAAATAGCTTCCAGCGGCCGCAGGAGGAGGTCACGGTCATTGTCCACCAGTCCAAGGTCTTTGCCGGGGCCACGATGGATTTCTATGGCGAGTGGACAACGCACCCCAGCTATGGCCTGCAATTCAAAGCCAGCCAGGTCATCGAACGGAAGCCTGCCACGGCCAATGCCCTGGAAAAGTACCTGGGTTCCGGCCTGATCAAAGGCGTAGGCCCGGTGACAGCCAAAAGAATCGTCAAACACTTCGGGGACCAAACGCTGGATGTGTTTGATACCAGCATCAAACGGCTCACCGAGGTGGAAGGTATCGCCCGGCTCAAGCTGGAGATGATCCGCAAGGCCTGGACAGAGCACCAGGAGATCCGGAACGTGATGCTGTTTTTGCAGTCCCACCAAATCTCCACCTTGTTTGCCGTCAAGATCTACAAGACCTACGGCAATGAGGCCATCGAAATAGTCAAAGATAATCCCTATCGTTTGGCGACAGACATCTATGGCATTGGCTTCTTCTCTGCCGATAAAGTGGCCCTGAGCCTGGGGCTTGCGGAGGACTCCCCCCAGCGTATCCGGGCAGGCATCGGGCATGTGCTGCAACATGCCCGGGAAGAGGGGCATTGCTACCTGACCCAGGAGCAGATCCTGCGGGGGGTAGGGGAACTGCTGTCCTTAATTGATTTTGCTGCCATAGAAGCTGTTCTCGTGGAGATGGAGAAGAAGGAAGAACTCAAGGTGAGGCTCCTGCCGGATGAGAAGGTAGTGGCCCTGAAGTGTTTCTATGCCCACTCCCTCTACTACGATGAGCAGTACATCGCTACCAAGGTCAAAGAGCTGGCCAGGGAGCAAATCAAACTTGACAGCGAGCAGTTGCAGCAAGACCTGGAGGCGTACTGCCAGCAGCAGCATATCACTCTAAGTGAGGAACAGCGGCAAAGTGTGCTGCAGATAGCCTCTATGCGGCTCTCCATCCTCACGGGTGGACCTGGGTGCGGCAAAACCACCACCACCCGTGCCCTGGTAGGCGTGCTGCAGCTGATGGCCAGGAAAGTCCTGCTGGCAGCCCCGACAGGCAGGGCCGCCCAGCGCATGAGCGAGGTCATCGGGGTGGAAGCCAAGACGATTCACCGCCTGCTGGAATGGGACCCCGGCAAGGGAGGCTTCAAGCGCCATGAGCTGGACCCGCTGCAAACCGATGTGCTCCTCGTCGATGAGTGCTCGATGCTGGACGTGCACCTGGCTGCCGCTCTGCTCCGGGCCGTGCCTGCCGGTTGCCAGGTGGTGCTGATAGGGGATGCCGACCAGCTGCCGGCCGTGGGCGCAGGCAACGTACTCAAAGATATGATCGCTTCCGGTATAGTTCCCTGCCTGCGGCTGACCCAGGTGTTCCGACAGGCGCAGGAGTCGCTCATCATCTCCTATGCCCACCAGATCAACCGGGGAGAGGTGCCCAGGATCGAGTCACCCTTTCACCGGGCCCCTGTCTGGCAGGAGAAGAAGGACTGCCTGTTTATCGACTCCGAGGAGGCCACCACCGAAGAGCTACGGTTCATCTCCAAAGTGAGGAGACTGGCAGGGGAGGAGTCGGGAAATCCTGCGGAGTCCGCGATGGCAGCAGAGCCGCCCGCCGAGTACTATAGCCAGGGCAGCAACTTGTCCATTCCTGCTAAATTTGCTCATGTGGATGTGGAGGCACTGCTGCAGGCCAACAGCCATAGTCAGGAGCTAAAGGAGGTGATTCAGCGGGTGCATCCCTGGTCCTCTTTGCATTATGGACTCTCCGCGGTGGGCATGGTAGAGAAGCTGTATGAGGCGACCATTCCCAAGTACTACGGCAAAGGGACGGAGATACAGATTCTCTCACCCATGACCAAGGGCAGCCTGGGCACCGCCAACCTTAACAAAGTCATTCAGGAGAAGGTAAATCCGGCAGGAGCAGGGAAAGCACAGCTGACCGTAGGAGGGAGGCTGTTCCGGGAAGGGGACCGGGTGATTCAGAAGCGCAACAACTATGACCTGAACGTCTTCAACGGAGATATAGGCACGGTCACGGGAGTGGACAATGAAGAAATGGAGCTTCTGGTGGGCTTTAAGGCAGGCAAGGAGGTCAAGGAAGTACGGTATCAGAAGGAGCACTTGCTGGAACTGGATCTGGCCTACGCCATCACGATCCATAAGTCGCAGGGGAGTGAGTTTGAAACGGTCATCATTCCCATCGTCACACAGCACTTCGGCATGCTGTTCCGTAATCTGGTCTATACCGGCATCACCAGGGCCAGGAGACTAATCGTCTTCGTAGGGACAAGGAAGGCACTGGCCCTGGCGGTGAACAAGCAGAACACCGCCATCCGGCAGACAGCTCTGGTGCATCTGCTCTCAGCTTGACGATATTTCTCCTGCAGAGAGAAGGTGCCCTTTCCTTCAAGTAGATGATTTGCATTAGCTTTTCAAATAGCATTGACTCAGACGGTGTAGCTATCTCTTTTCTCCTTAAAATCCCGGAAAGTATGGAAAAAAAGCATGATGGAGGGGATGTGCTGACGGTCCCCCATAAAGATCGTAGCGGTTTGAAAGTGCACCGCTTCCAAACCGTCACCGGTTTGTTGGGCTGATTCTTCTATTTTTCGCTTAGCAGCTGGTTCAGGTTCTCCAGCGCCATCACAAACCCTTCTTTGAAGCCCATCTTTTACCGAGATTGTTTTGTTTTCCTTGTCAACGGAGAAGTCCGTGAGCAGCTTAGTTTTCATCTTTCTTCGATTTTAGGTTGATTAACACTTGGTCAAGCTGGTTGAACCGGACATCCCAATGTTGTCTGAATTGTTCCAGCCATTTATCTGTTTCCTTCATCGTATCCGATTTGGAGCGGTAACAGATTTCTCTGTCCGCCTTTTGCTGCTCCACTACACCGCATTCTTTTAAGAGCCTGATGTGCTTAGAGACAGCCTGCCGGCTTACCTCGAACTGTTCGGGCAGGGCGTTGGGTGTTATCGCCTGCGTGATGAGCATCACCAGCATGGCTTTTCGGGTCGAGTCGGCGATGACTTGAAAAACGTCACGCTTCGTACAGCTTATTATACGCAGCCAATCTGCTGCTCACCGGGTTGTCCAAAACAAAAAAGAGGTATGATGCGCGCCATACCTCTTTTTACTGAACCCAAACAATGCTACTCCTGCCAGCCCCCACCCAAGGCACGGTAAAGCCTTACCGTAGACTGGAGAATGGATTCGCGGGTATTGGTTAGATTCAGTTCAGCTTCCAGCACGCTGCGCTGTGCCATAATAATTTCGAGGTAAGTGGCGTAGCCGACGGCAAAAAGGTCATTAGATGTCTCTACGGCATTTTGCAGCACATTTACCTCTTCCTCTTTCAGCGCGGCCACTTTCCTGTAGTTCTCGATCTCGTTCAGGCTGGTCATAACTTCCTGCACACCGGTTAAGACTGTACTCTGATAAGCCGAAAAGGCTCTGAATCGGTTGGCATCTGAGCTCCTGTATGCAGCCTGCAGGTGATTTCGGTTAAGCAGGGGAGCAGAGAGCCCGCTTAACAAGCCATAAGCCAGAGAAGCAGGCTGGAACAGCAGCGATGCGTTAAAGGCACTAAAGCCAACATAAGGAGATATGGTAAGCGAAGGAAGAAAAGCTGCCCGGGCTGCCTCTACATCTACTTTGGCTGCCACTAGCTCCAGTTCCGCCATCCGGATGTCGGGTCGCCTGCGCAGCATCTCCGAGGCGACTCCGGCCCGGGCCTCCTCCGGGAGTTCCTGTTCGTAAAGCGATCTGCCGCGGGCAATGGGCTGCGGGAACCGACCTAATAGCCTGTTCAGCTGGTTCTCTACCCCGACAATCTCCTGCTCCTTCTCTACTTTCAGGCCTTTGGTGTTCAGCAGTTGGGCCATGAACTGCTGAACGGCAAGCTCTGTGGCCCTGCCGCCTTCTTTCTGAACCTTGATCAGCTCAACCCCGATTTGCTGAAGCTCTATGTTGCGGTTCAGCGTTTCCAGCTCAACGTCGAGGGCCAGCAGGTGATAATACAGGTGCGCCACATCCGCAATCAGGGAGGTCACCACCAGCTGTCTGCCTTTTTCGGAGGCCAGGAAGCGGGCCATCGCGGCTTTCTTCGATTTCCGGAGCTTACCCCAGAGGTCTATCTCCCAGGAGCTGCGCAGGCCCAGGAAGTAATCCGGCACCAGCGGGTCCGACACTTTCTGGTCGTCCGTAACATTGGGCGACAGGTTGGTGTCGTAGTTGCCCACGCCTGTCATGGTATATTTCCCGAATCTTTCTGCCCCTACGGCACCCACGCCTGAAACCTGCGGCAACAAGGCGCCCTGGGCCATCTGCACATTGGCACGGGCTATTTCTATCTGCTGCGCAGCAGCCAGCATATCCGGGTTTCGGTACAGGGCCGTATCGATCAGGGCAATAAGCGCGGGGTCTTTAAAGAACTCCCGCCAGGTCAGGTCGCTCAGGCTGGTAGAGTCAGTTCCGGCACCAAAGGCAGGAAGGGTCGGAGTGGCGGGCAATGGCGCGGGGGCGGCCACCTTGCAGGCGCTCATAAGCGCCGCCAGCGCCAGGGCGGCCATCGATTTATAAACAATTCTATTAAAATCCATAAAGCTGAAAATCAATAAATAGGTTAGAGTGGATATCTAGCACACAGGCCAGTTTATCCCTGAAAAAGAAATTCCGGTTTTGTACCTGATTATAAGCATCAGAAACTCAATTTCTAATTTTGAATTTTTAATTTCTAATTTGACTATCTACTAGGCAGACTGTAACGTTTTTGCCTTTTTGCCGCGCCCGACAGAGGCGAACAGCACATACAAGCCAGGAATAAGCAGGATGCCGAAAATTGTGCCGAAGAGCATGCCGCCTGCCGCAGCCGAACCGATAGAACGGTTACCCATGGCGCCGGCACCAGACGCAATGCACAACGGTATCAGGCCGGCCACAAAGGCCAGTGAAGTCATCAGGATAGGTCTGAAACGGGAAACCGCTCCGTCTACCGCTGCCTGCAGTACAGTACGCCCCTCTTTCTGGCGCTGAATGGCAAACTCAATGATCAGGATGGCATTTTTGCCAAGCAGACCAATCAGCATCACGAGGGCAACCTGGGCGTAAATGTTGTTCTGCAGCCCCAGGAGCTGCAAGGTCAGGAAGGCACCGAAAATCCCTGTCGGTAGCGACAGGATAACCGGTAAGGGCAGCAGGAAACTCTCGTACTGCGCTGCCAGAAGCAGGTAAACGAAGATCAGGCAGATGAGGAAAATGTAGGCGGCCTGGTTTCCGGAGAGGATCTCCTCGCGGGTCATGCCGGACCACTCGTAGGTGAAGCCCTTTGGCAGCGATTCTTCCGCCACCCGCTCAATGGCCTTAATGGCGTCGCCACTGCTATAGCCGGCCGCCGCACTTCCGTTTATCATCGCGGAGGTGTACATGTTGTAGCGTGTCAGTTGTTCCGGTCCGTACACCCGTTCCAACCTTACGAACGATGAAAAAGGAACCATCTCCCCCCATTGGTTTTTAACATGCATTTTCAATACATCGTCGGGTTTCGTTCGGTAGCCGGGCGATGCCTGCACCATCACCTTATACATCTGGCCGAACCGGATAAAGTTAGACGCATAATAGCTACCCATCAGCGTTTGGAGGGTGCCCATCGCATTGTCTACCGTCACGCCGTTTTTGGCGGCCATGTCCTGGTCCACGTGAATCATGTATTGCGGAAAGCTCGGGTCGAAGCTGGTAAAGGCGGCGCTCACCTCGGGGGCACCGCGCATGGCCTCTATAAAGTTGTTGGTCACCTTCGCCGTCTCGGTCAGGGTAGCGGTTTTGTCTCTTGCCAGCACCCGAAGCTCAAAGCCGCTTGAGTTGCCAAAGCCTGGCACGGTGGGAGGCGGGAAGTACTCAATGCTGGCATCGCTTAGGTTTTCTGTTTGTTTCTCCAGCTCCGCGATAATGGCTTCCACGGATTCGGAGCGGTCGTCCCAGGCTTTCAGGTTAATCATGCCCATGCCATAAGAGGCGCCCGCAGCATCAGTCAGGAGGCTGAAACCGGCCAGTGTCGATACGTTCTCCACGGCGTCTATTTTCTGTGCCGCTTCCTGAATTCTGTCCATTATGAATTCTGTCCGCTCCACGGTGGCCCCTGGAGGCGTGGTCACGTTCACATAGATCATGCCCTGGTCTTCTGTCGGGATAAAGCCTGTCGGAAGCACTTTGGTGATGCCCCAGGTGCAAACCAGGAAGAAGAGCAAGATGCCCAGCGTAACGGCCCTGCGGCCTGCTATACGGCTGATAAGGCCTCTGTAAGAACCTTCTACGGCATAGTAACCAGTGTTAAACTTGCCAAAGAACTTTTGCAGCAGGCTTTTCTTTTTATGGTCTGTGTGCGTGTTCTTCAGCATGATGGCGCAAAGTGCCGGGGTAAGCGTTAGGGCATTTATACCCGAAATTACAATGGCAATGGCCAGCGTAAGCGAGAACTGCCGGTAAAACACACCAACCGGGCCGTCCATCATGGCAACAGGAACAAACACCGCCGACATAACCAGTGTAATGGCTATAATGGCCCCGCTTATTTCTCCCATAGCCTCCAGCGTGGCCTCTCTGGCTGGCATGAGCTTTTCATGCATTTTGGTATGCACGGCCTCCACTACCACAATGGCATTATCGACCACAATACCTATGGCGAGCACCATCGCAAACAGGGTAAGCAGGTTAATGGAGAAGCCGAACAGCTGCATAAAGAAGAACGTGCCCACCAGCGATACCGGCACCGCCAGCACCGGAATCAGGGTGGAGCGGAAATCCTGCAGGAAGATGAACACCACGATAGACACGAGCAGGAAGGCCTCGATCAGCGTCCAGAGCACTTCCTCCATAGACGCATCCAGAAAGCGGGACACGTCGTAGGCAATGTTATATTCCATGCTGGGTGGGAAGGAGGCTTCTTTCAGCTCCGCCATTTTCAGTTTCACGTTCTCGATTACCTCTTTGGCATTGGAGCCGGGGCGTTGCTTAATCATGATGGAGGCAGAAGGCCTGCCGTCGGTCTTGGAAACCATGCCATAGTCCATGGAGCCGAACTCGATATCGGCTACGTCTTTCAGGCGGAGCACAGAACCCGATCCATCTTCGTTAGAGCGGATAACGATCTCTTCGTACTGCGAAGGCTCAAACAACTTGCCTGTGAAGCGGAGCACATACTGGAGCGTCTGCGATGAGCCGCCGGAGCTTTCACCGGCTTTGCCGGGGGCCGCTTCTACGTTCTGAGCCCGTATGGCATTGATCACATCATCAGGCGACACCCCGTAGGCTACCAGTCGATCCGGCTTCAGCCAAACCCGCATGGAGTACTCCCGCGATCCCATAATTTCGCAGAAACCCACGCCATCGATCCGCTTTAACTCCTGCAACACGTTGATGTCGGTGAAGTTGAACACAAACTTTTCGTCTGCATCGGGGTCCTCGCTCATCAGGTTCAGGTAGAGCAGCATGCTGTTAACTTCTTTCTCAGTGGTCACACCGGCCTTGATCACCTCTTCAGGCAGCTCGTCGAGTACAGTGGTCACGCGGTTCTGCACATTAACTGCCGCCAGGTCGGGGTCTGTGCCTACTTCAAAGAAAACCTGGATAAGCGTAACGCCATTGTTGCTCGATACCGACGACATATAGGTCATGCCGGGCACACCGTTAATGGCCCGCTCAAGGGGAGTGGCCACGGCATTGGTGCAGACCTCGGCGTTGGCGCCGGTATACTTGGCCGTAACGGTAACGGAGGGCGGCACAATTTCAGGGAATTGCGTGACCGGCAACTGTATAATCGCCAGTACGCCCAGAAGGACAAAGAATAAGGAGATAACCAGCGAAAGAACCGGCCTTTGGATGAATATTTTTAACATGAAAATTTAAGTTGTATACATACCTGCTTTCCGGAAGGAGCAGGGGCACTTGTTCGGATTCTATTTAAATGTTTAAACACCGTGTCTCGTTGACCTTCGGCCAGCCGGCCCGGAAGGCGTGCCACGGGAGCCCCTGCTACCGTTGAGCAGCAGGGCACCGAACACACCTTTCCGGGAACCTGCCGGGAAAGGGCGGTTACAAGTTTAGGTGAACAAGAGCGCGTTCACGCTCTAGACGGGGGAGATTTACCCAGGGTTGGCGACTAGCAGGCTATCCATCAGAACAAGCTCAGGCTCAATGCTGAGGCCTTCTCTAAGAGAATGCACTCCTTCGTAAACCACGCTTTCTCCTTCTTCCAGCCCAGACGCTACAATATAGAAATGAGATAGCCTGGCTTTCGGCTCGAAATTCTTGATCCTGACTTTGTTGTCTTTGTCGACTACATATACAAAGTTCTTGTCCTGAATCTCGAAAGTGGCCTTTTGCGGGACCAGCAGGGCGCCGTCTACTGCATTTGAAAGTCTTATTTTACCACTGGAGTGGTGCTTGAGCAGCTTTTTCGGGTTAGGGAAGGAAGCTCTGAAGGCAATGGAGCCCGTGTTGGGTTCAAACACACCTTCCATGGTTTCGATTTCACCCATAAGCGGGTAGGGAGTGCCATCGGCTAATATCAGCTGCACCTGGCTGCTCCTGCTGTCGGAGCCATCCTGCAGGGCTTTCGCATAGGTAAGATACTCTTTCTCCGAAACCTCGAAATAAGCATACACAGCCTGCAGGTCCGATAAGGTGGTGAGCAGTGCGCCCTCGCTTATAAGGCTGCCGGTTTTTAATGGAATACGATCGATAATGCCTGAAAAAGGAGCCTTGATGAATGTATAGGAGAGCCTGGTGGCGGCGTTGTCCTGGGCAGACCGGGCCTCTTCAATCCTGGCTTGGGCAGCTTTATGCCGGGCCTTCGCCACGTCCAGTTCAGATTTCGAGATCACCGCTTTTTCTACCAGCAGGCGCACACGCTTTACCTCTACCTCGGCTGTGAGCGCCTCGGCTACCGCGTTGTCGTAATTGGCTTTCGCTTTGGCCAGTTCGGCCTCGTACTCTGCCGGGTTCACCCTGAAAAGCGGCTGGCCTTTCTTCACTTCCTGGCCTTCGTCTACATAGACCTGGTCCAGAAAGCCATCTACCCTGGCGCGTATTTCTACGTGCCTTTTGGCTTGGATATCAGAGACATAGTCGTTGTGCAGCGTGGTGTCTTTCGTGATAAGTTTTGTAACAGGTAAGGCCGGGGCATCATTTGAGGGGTTTTCTGGCTGGCCCTGGGCGGTGCAGCCTAATATAAATAAACTAACTGCCACTAAATAAATATTATGGAGATTCATATCTTGACTTGATGAATTTTTTACGGAAAGGGAAATAGGAATCGCAGGAGCTTCCATACAAAGCAAACATGACCTTGCTCTGCATACAAGAACCCGGAGAAGGGAGGGAATGTCCTCCGGAGGAAGACGGGGGAAGTTAGAAGGGGGTTAACCGGAACAGATAGCCATGGTACTCCGATAGCAGGAAGCCCAGGGCTTTATAAGCAAGCGGTGTGCCTGCACTAGGAGTAAAATGTCGTGAGGGGCCAGTATCAACCTTATTGAGGATGGCCTCGGGCACTAATTTTACAGACCGGGTTTTGCCGACTCTGCCCAAATCTTTTCGGGGCGACTCTTCAATGAGCTCAAGATATTCTTCGAGCATCAGCTCCAGTGGCGAAGCGTCCTCTTCTTCTTGCTGAGCAACAGCATCTGAAACGAAGACAGGCTGCGGATTATAAAATGCCGAGTTAACGAAGTGCTTCGGGGGTAGGAAAGCCTGAATGATGAAAAACGATAGTATCAGCCAGTTAAACCTTCGCCAGAACATTGAAAAAAAATTAGAATTAAATTAAGCTGAAAAGTAAATCCCAAAATTAAGAAAATTAAGGCACAGAATCAATAAAAGACTGTGTCGAATGTTAAAATAATGATAAGTTAGTTGCTGATTCAATCCTGATGGCAGCTTTGCCTTATTGGAACAAGAGAGATTGTATGCCTAAACAGGAAAACGATGTCCATGGCTTTTTACCATTTTATATGCGTGACCAAATAAATTCATATAGAACCAAATATATATTAAGTAAGGGGACAAATTTATTTTGCAGTACGTTGTTTTTCTTAGGTATGGGTAAGATACGCACAATAGAGATAAGTGGAGCATAACGGCAGGAGATGGAGGAGGGTTATCGCTCGGGAGAGAGCCATGCTTTTCGGCAGCGTTGCCAGTTGGTGCTATTGAAAAGTGAAGGCCGCACTTCAGAGCAGGTGGGCCAGCTACTGAAGATGCATCCGGTGACGGTAAACAACTGGTTGAATCGCTACCAGGCAGAAGGCATAGCCGGTCTTGCTACCAAGCCAGGCAGGGGACGCAAGCCTGTCTTTGAGCCAGCCCGTGACCTGGAACAGGTGCGTAAAGCGGTTGTGGAGGAAAGGCAGCGGCTGAGCCAGGCAAAGCTCTTGCTCGAGCAGCAGCTGGGCAAAGATTTCAGCCTCAAGACGCTCAAGCGTTTTCTAAAAAAGTTAAGTGCCGCTACAAACGCATCAGGAAACGGGTAAAAGGCAAGCCCGATGCCGCGCTTTATCAGGTGCGAAAAGAGGCACTGGAGTTGCTGGAAGAGCAGAGTCGGCTGGGGCATGCGGATTTGTTTTATGCTGATAAGAGCCAGGTTTCCCTTGAAGGGTATGTGTCCTATGGCTGGCAGTTTGCAGATGAACAAGTCTGTATAGAAGTCGGCTAAAGGCAAAGGCCTCCGCTGCTTTGCCCTCATCTCCAGGGACAACAGGATAAGGTATGCCACCAGTGAGGATAGCATTACTTCTGATTTTATTATAGAGCAGCTTGACAGGCTTTCGCTTGAGCTGGTAAAGCCGACAGTAGTGGTGTTAGACAATGCCAGAGTACACACAGCAGCCAAGGTGAAAAAGCAGCTGGAAGTCTGGCAGCTGCGGGGACTGTTTCTCTATTACCTGCCCGTCTACTCGCCACATCTTAACATTGCTGAAAGGCTGTGGAAAGAGCTAAAAGCAAGATGGCTCAAGCCGCAGGACTCTCTGACCACAGACACGCTCTTTTACGCCGTGAAAATGGCACAGGCTGCCGTGGGAAGAAGCCTACTGATGAACTTCTCTGATTATAAAATATAGTGTAATATAATTTTGCCCCTGTACTTAAATCAAAATCTTGTTTATAATGTAGGAGTTACGCAAAGTGTCTAAGTTTAGTAATAGAAGGTAACTTTTCTTAGATCATATTGGCTTAGAAT
>NZ_VRTY01000091.1 GCF_008017455.1 Pontibacter qinzhouensis
TAAAGTTTGGTAGCTTTACCCCTTAACAAACCTGGATGGCTTCATAGTTTTATAATCGCAACTTGAGTTAAGTTAAATGAATGCTATAAAGTTATATTATTCTAATGAAAAAGGCTTTCCAAAGAAAAAAAGTAGATTTGAACTCAAGGGTATTACCTGCGAAGCATTTGCCGGGAACTGGCCTGTCAACGAAAACAGACGAAATCTTTAACCTCTGATTTTAAATTAGCCGCAGCAACCAAATTATTCTAATGAAAATCGCCTTCCGAAGGTATTTTAGTATGTAGGGGTCCAAGGGTCTTATTCCTTCACTATTTAAAATTGCTGCTAGTGCGGCACATTTCTCCTGAAAAAGCTTATTTTTACCAAAAGCATAAACCGTAACACCCTTGGCTACACCCATTCCTATTCTTAAAGTAACTGCTTTAGAAACTGTTTTCTCCACACACCGCGGCTCCACCACAGCTGTGGATAAGGTGTCGTTTGAGGTGTATCCAGGCGAGACAGTAGCCATAGTAGGAGAGTCGGGTTCGGGTAAGTCGGTAACTTCATTGTCGGTGATGCGGCTTATAAACACGCCACCTGGGCGCATAGCAGGAGGAACGGCTATTTTTCAGTCGGAGCGATTTGGGCAGGTAGACCTGTTTCAGCTACCTGAAAAGAAGATGCAGCAGATTAGAGGCAACGAAATTTCCATGATTTTTCAGGAGCCAATGTCGTCGCTGAACCCGGTTTACACCTGTGGAAAACAAGTAGCTGAAGTATTGCTGCTCCACACAAATATCTCTGAAAAAGAAGCCAGAACACGCACTATTGAGCTTTTTGAGAAGGCGAAGCTGCCAAGGCCGGAGAAAATTTTCGATGCTTATCCACACGAGATTTCGGGTGGGCAGAAGCAGCGTGTCATGATTGCCATGGCGATGGCCTGCGAACCTGCGATACTCATTGCTGATGAACCCACCACGGCCCTGGATGTAACGGTGCAGGCACGAATGCTGGAACTGATAGATGAGCTGCGCGTGAAGGAGAACACCGCCGTATTGTTTATTACGCACGACCTAGGCGTAGTAGCTGAGATAGCCGACCGCATACTTGTGATGTACAAAGGCAAGTTGGTGGAGCAGGGCAAGGTACTCGATATTTTTACGAACCCACAGCACCCGTACACCAAAGGGCTGTTGGCTTGCCGGCCAAAGCTATCGGCCAAAGCACAAAGCCTGCTGCCAACGGTTTCTGATTTTATGTACGAAGATGAGCAAGGCAACCTGCTCGAGAAAATGCCGCTGGTGCAGGAGCCGTCATTAGCAGATGTAGTCAACAATTATGTAGGCACCGTAACAGATATTAAGCAGCAACGCGAGAACCAGCAGAAGCCACCATTGCTGCAGGTAGAGAATTTGAAAGTATATTTCCCGATAAAGAAAGGCTTCTTCTCCCGCACCACCGATTTTGTAAAGGCGGTAGATGACGTCACTTTTATAGTAAATCCTGGCGAGACTATTGGATTAGTAGGAGAGTCGGGTTGTGGCAAAACGACTTTAGGCAGGGCACTGCTGAGGCTGGTGGAGCCAACGGCAGGTCGCATTCTGTTCAATGGCGTTGATATAGCACAGCTGAACTCCGAGGAGCTACGGAAGAGCCGCCGTAACTTCCAGATGATTTTTCAGGACCCTTACGCTTCGCTGAACCCGATGCACACTGTTGGCGATGCCATTATCGAGCCTATGTATGTGCACAAGCTCTACAGTAGCGAAAAAGAACGCCGTGAAAAAGCCATGGAACTGCTTGATAAAGTGGGCCTTATGCCGGAGCATTTTCAGCGTTATCCACATGAATTCTCTGGAGGGCAGCGGCAGCGGATCAGTATTGCTCGGGCGCTGGCGCTGCAGCCAAAGTGCATCATCTGCGACGAATCTGTGTCGGCGCTCGATGTATCGGTGCAGGCGCAGGTGCTTAATTTGCTCAACCAACTAAAGCAGGAGTTCCAGATCACTTACATCTTCATTACCCACGACCTTTCGGTAGCCAAATACATGTCGGACCGGATTCTGGTGATGAGCAAAGGCCAGATCGTAGAAAGCGGCACACCCGACCAACTGTACCAGAACCCGCAGCAGGAATATACCCGCACCCTCATTAGCGCCATACCCAAAGGTGAACCCGACGATATTATAGCAGCTCAGCAAAAGCGGGAGGCGATGAAGGCGGGGACAGTTTAAACTGCTCAGCTTACAAGCTTTGCAATTAGCTCCTGCTTTTTCTCTTCACTTTCCTTTGCCTCAAGCAGCAGCGGTTCTATTTCATCTACAAGTGCCATTTCTACATTAGAGATAAGTTCGTAGTCTAAACGCACGGTTTCTGGTAAGTCGATGCCTGTTAATAGTTTATAATGTGTAAAAGCACGATCTAGCTCTCCTTTCTGATAAAAATAATGGCACAATACTCTTTTAAAATGAATGAATTCAGAAATATGAAAAGTATCGCGATCCGGGTAAAGAGCTTTTAAGGTGTAGTTGTTATCAAAAACGGCAGGCACTTGATCTGTTTCGCCTTTTTGCAGCAGTTGCTCTGCACGTCGTATTCTGGCAAAAATATAATTCGGGAATTTCTCGTACAGCTCATTACTGGCTTTTTCTACGTTTTCTTCATCACTTACTGAACTGTAAGCAGCAATCAGGTGGCTGTAGAAGGTCCTGTTCTCCGGCCAGCGTTCTATAGCCTGTTTTACCCGCTCCAGTAGTTCCTGTTTCTCTGAATCTGCAAGCGTATCTGAAACTAATTTAAAAGCAATAGAAGATGCCTCCTCCAACTCTTCTTCGGAGTATGGAAGTGGCATGGCATCGAAGGAAATCTTGATTTCTTCGACCTGCGTTTTGGTTGTAGCAATCTGATTAGTACGAGCAGGTGCCAAAAGCAGCTTTTCATACATAAGGGCTGTAGCTTCCGGAAAGTCGTCCAGATCTTCCGGCTCCATTTCATCTATAAATTCCTCCCAGTCTACTTTCTCCCACTCTTCCGGATGAGCATAATAATCATCCTCTTCCTCCATTTCATCTAGTTCATCAAGTATACGCCCATCAATTATATGAAAATTTCCCGGGCCTGCATTTTTTTCTAACTGACGGATGTAATAGTCGGCTCTGGGATCGCCGGCAGGGTTAATGGCCAGAAACGGTTTTCCATCTTTTCCGAACTCCAGTTCTATCAATTCTATGTCTTCCGTATCTTCCTCCAGAATCATTTGTGTTATCCTGAAATCGGGGTCCGGTGCTATGCCGTATTCCTGCGCATACGCTAGTCCGCCGTAAATAATATTATGCGCCAGTTCGTAAGAGCACTGTTCCTGCGGAAAAGGTGCCTTTGCCATTCGCTCTTCCAACTCTTGTTCAGATATATTAAAAAGGTAGAAAGTGCTTTTAACACCTGTACAGAATGTATCAACTAGGTATATGCCGACTGTTATATGTTCGTTTGCATGTTTACGCATTACCAGTACCTCTGCCATGCCGCTTTCCTGCCAGCCCTGATTTACCTGGCATTTATAAATAGGCAGGCTGCGGGCGCGCCCACTTATTAAATAGTTTTTATCATTAAGCTTAGCTGGGGTAGCGGCGGCAGGTTTTTTCTTCTTTTTAGACATGATATTGATGGTAAATGAGGAAAACAATTTGCTATTCCATACTGCACCATTTATAACGGGATGGTAAAATAAATGGTGCACCCTTGGCACTTAAAAAGCAAAAAGGCTTTGGAAGGGCAATTTCATTTAAATAATTTCCGAAAAGCAGGTTGCTTAGGTAGTAATATGCTGCTCCAGCTCCATAATTTGTCCTTTCAGAAGCCTAATATAGATTTTTCTATATAAATTACACCTAAAATAACCTCCCGTCTTAACCAAAGCACCTGTTTCGGGCGTATAGATTCATAACTAATTATTCGGTAAAGGTTGGTAACCGGAAGTTCAGCCCTTAAAGAGAGCAGCTTCTGAAAAAGACGACAAAACATTCATGAGAAGTAAAAAAGATAAAAATAGCCGCGACAAAGACAGCCGTAGCAGCGAAAGAGGCAGCTACCGCAGAGGAAATGAAGCATCAGCAGGCAGAGGTTCATCCACAAGAGGTGGTTCCGGAAGGCGCGACTCTTCTAAGAGAGAAGGACCTAAAGGCGGAAAAGAGCGCAAAACGCCCAAAACCATTGTGCTGGAGTCGTTCTCCAACAGCCCCGATACTGTATTTACTCAACGCCAGATTTTCCGCCGCTTAGGCATTGTAGACCAAAAAGGACGCGAAACAGTGGCAGACCTTCTGAAAACGCTGGTGCGCGAAAACAAATTGCTGCTCGTAGACGACGACAAGTACATGCTGAACCTGCGCGTGCAGATAATAACGGGCAAAGTAGACCTGGCCAACAGCAAGTACGCCTACATTGTATCGGAAGAGATGGAAGAGGACGTACGTGTTTTTAAAGAGCACCTGAAATATGCCCTCGATGGCGACCTGGTGAAGGTAGAAGTGCTGCCAACTATGCATAGTGGCCGCGCCGAAGGCATGGTGCTGGAGGTGCTGGAGCGTAGCCGCGAAGAGCTGGTAGGCATAATGGAGCTGTCGAAGAACTTCGGCTTTGTGGTGCCCGATTTCAAGAAAATCTATTTCGATGTTTTTGTAGGCGAAAAAGCCCTGAATGGTGCTCAGGCCGGCGATAAGGTGCTGGTAAAAATTACGCAATGGCCCGATAAGCCCGACAAGAACCCAACAGGAGAAGTAACACGGGTATTCGGACCGGCCGGCGAAAATGAAGCGGAGATTCACTCCATTATGGCCGAGTTCGGCTTACCATTCGAATTTCCGGAGTCGGTAGAGGAGGAGGCCGACAGTATTTCGGAAAAGATAACGGCCGGCGAAATTGCCAAGCGCCGCGACTTCCGCGATGTAACAACCTTTACCATAGACCCTGCCGATGCCAAAGACTTCGACGATGCTTTGTCAATACAGAAACTAGAGAACGGCCACTGGGAAATTGGCGTGCACATTGCCGACGTAACGCACTACGTGCACACGCGCAGCCTGCTCGAAAAAGAAGCTTTCCACAGAGCTACCTCCGTGTACCTTGTGGATAGAACCATCCCGATGCTGCCGGAGCGCCTCTCGAACGGACTTTGCTCGCTGAGGCCACAGGAAGAGAAGTTAACCTTTTCGGCAGTGTTTGAACTCGACGATGATGGAAAGCTATATGAGCAGTGGTTTGGCCGCACCGTTATTTACTCCGACCGCCGCTTTAGCTACGAAGAAGCCCAGGAATGCATTGAAACAGGTGAGGGCGACTTTTCTGAGGAAATAAATATTCTGAACGGCATTGCCAAAAAACTTAAAGACAAGCGCTTTAAAAACGGCGCCATTAGTTTCGAAACCACCGAAGTTAAGTTTAAGCTAGCAGAAGATGGCAAGCCACTTTCAGTATATGTAAAAGAGCGGAAAGACGCCCATAAGCTGATCGAGGAATTTATGCTGCTCGCCAACAGGAAGGTGGCCGAGTACGTGTACAACCTGGGCAAAGGCAAAAAACGCCCTACTATGGTATACCGTACGCACGGTGCCCCTGACCCCGACAGGCTAAGCACTTTCTCTATATTTGCTTATAAATTTGGTTATAAAGTAGATGTGGAAGGCGACATTTCAGAAGAACTCAACAACCTGACCGAGCAGATAGAAGGTAAGCCGGAGCAGAGCGTGCTGCAGAACCTGGCTATCAGAACCATGGCCAAAGCCAAATACAGCACCGAGCCGGAAGGTCACTTTGGTCTTGCTTTTGCGCACTACTCCCACTTTACCTCGCCCATCCGTCGTTACCCCGACATGATGGCGCACCGCCTGCTGCAGCATTACCTCGATGGCAAAGCATCGGCAGAGAAAGAGGAATACGACACCCGTTGCCAGCACTCTTCCGAAATGGAAAAACGTGCCGCCGATGCCGAGCGAGCCTCTATCAAGTACAAGCAAGTGGAGTTTATGAAAGATACTATTGGCAACCAATACAAAGGTATAGTGTCTGGTGTCACAGAATGGGGTATATTTGTGGAGATCGAAGAAAACAAGTGCGAAGGCATGGTGCGTCTGTCTGACATGAACGACGATTACTATGACCTGGACGCAAACAACTACCGCATTATCGGTCGCCAGTCGAAACGCATTATCTCGTTTGGCGATGAGGTGCTGGTAGAAGTAAAAGGTGCTAACCTGAACGACCGCACCATCGATCTGGAACTGATAAAAACCCTTAAACAACACTAAACAATCTGTGGATATTTCGATCCTCACTGACAAAGTAAAACAGACCTTATCCACCCTGCAGTACGGCGATAACCCGGTGGAGCTGTACGAACCCATCCGCTACATTATGTCGCTGGGCGGAAAACGGATAAGGCCTTTACTGGTGCTGCTGGCTGCTAAAATGTATAACGATGATGTGGAGAACGCACTACTGCCCGCTGCGGCAGTAGAGGTTTTCCACAACTTCACGCTCATGCACGACGACATTATGGACAGGGCTCCGCTGCGGCGTGGGCAGCAAACCGTGCACGAAAAATGGAATGCCAACACCGCTATTTTAAGTGGCGATGTGATGCTGGTGAGGGCTTACCAATTGCTGCTCGGTATAGAACCTGACAAGCTGGCGCAGGTGCTCCAGAACTTTAGCCAAACTGCCGCGCAGGTCTGCGAAGGACAGCAACTCGACATGAATTTTGAGCAGCGCGAGCAGGTAACCATTGAGGAGTACATCGGCATGATAACTCTGAAAACGGCAGTCCTGCTGGGCTTCAGTCTGGAGTTGGGTGCTACCTTGCAGGGAGCCTCCGCAGCAGATGCAGAAAACCTGAGATTGTTCGGTAATAACATCGGCATTGCCTTCCAGCTCCGCGACGACCTGCTCGATGTATATGGCGACAAGGCCAAATTCGGGAAACAGGTTGGTGGCGACATTCTCTCCGATAAAAAAACGTTCCTGATGCTAACGGCCCTGCAGCAGGCTAGCGAGGAGCAGCAAAGCATTATCAGGCAGTGGCGCCACAAAACAGACGAAGCCATAGCCGAGGAAAAAGTACAGGCCGTTGCGGCTGTGTACGATGCCCTTAACATTCGTCAGCAAACTGAGCAGCAAATCGAAAATTACTTCCAAAAAGCCTTAGCTCATTTAGACGCCGTAACAGTACCAGCCGAGAAAAAATCCATGATCCGTGGCCTGGCGCTGCAACTCATGGAGCGCGACAGCTAATTTAATTTTGAATGAGTGAGTGAATTTTGATTATGAGAATGACTGAACATTCATATTAATTTAAATTAAGCTGTTGAAGGAATAGAAAAGTGAGAGTGCCTGCTCCTGTAACTTCTTGGAATGGGTACCCTTTATATAGATTCAAAAATGACTCACTCATCCACTCATTCAAAATTCCAAAAATCACTCATTCTCTCAATCAAAATTCAAAATTATAACTAATGGACTTAAGCGTCACTCTTATACTTTTAATACTTACAGTCGGAATTTCGTGGTATGCCTGGCAAGACAGCAACAACCTGATGCATAGCTGGATTTTTCAGCCTTACGCAGTGCAGCGCGATAACTCCTGGCACCGGTTTATTACCTCCGGGTTTCTGCACGCCGATTTCATGCACCTGTTCTTTAACATGTTTACCCTTTACTTTTTCGGGCAGGCCGTAGAGATGACTTTTATGGCCATATTTGGTCCTGTAACCGGCATTTTGCTGTATCTGCTGCTTTATTTAGGTGGTATTATTATATCAGATATTCCAACATTTTTCAAACACCGCAACGACCCTGGCTACCGTGCCTTAGGAGCATCGGGAGGTGTGGCCTCTGTGGTTTTTGCCAGCATTCTTTTCTATCCAACCAATGATATTTGTTTGTATGCCGTGCTGTGTATACCGGGCTTTATTCTGGGCGTGCTCTACCTCATGTACTCTTATTATCAGGGCAAGCGCATGGGCGACAACATAAACCACGATGCCCACTTCTATGGAGCTGTGTATGGCTTTGTGCTGAGCCTTGCCCTGGTGCCGCAAGCAGGTCCTCTGTTTATCAAGCAAATCAGTAGCTGGAGCATCTTTTAAGAAGAGAGAAGTTGTATTTTGTTTAGGATGTAAAACTAGCGTGTGTTTGTACTTTTGTTACTTATTTGCGTATAAAAGCTATAGGAAAGCCTTTATACCAGATGCAAAAATTCTACAGACATATAGTTTTTACGCCAGTATTAATTTTACTTTTTTTAGTTAATACAACTCCGCTAAATGCACAGGAAGCGGCGGCTATTCCTGTGCAGCGCCTTACCTTGCTGCAGTATATCATAGACGATAACAGACCGGTGCTGGTTAGCCTCTTAACCAAGGCGGGGCTGGTGCCTATGCTTTCCGGTGATGAAGCTTATACTTTGCTGGCTCCACCAGAAAAAGATCTGGAGGCGCTAAAAGAAGAGAGTCCGGAGAAACTAAAGCAGATTTTATCAGGATATATTCTCAAGGGTGCTCACCTGGAGAAAGACCTAAAAGACGGTTCTCAGATAAAAGTTATTTCGGGCAACAGCCTTACCGTTTGCCGGAAAAGAGGAACGCTTATAAATGGAGTCCGGATATCTGCTGCTGATAATAATGTTAGGAATGGTGTAGTGCACAGCCTCGACAACGTCTTATCATTTTAGACATTTTACTTCCCTCGCCAGCACACCTTTATCTGCATCTGAATTATTTGAATGAAATAAGCCTTCAGAAGCTTTCCAGCCATTTTATCTTCAAGGATAACCTGGTAGAGACGGCTACTTGTAAGCAATTTGTGCTCCTCTGGTGCTACCTTAAAATTTGTTTGTCGGCCTTACAGTTGCGTCTTCGCTTAAGCGGGGTTCTGATTTACATAGCTTACAAGGCACAGAACCCAGGACATAAAATTTTCAGCCATATTAAAATGCTGATTCCCGATAAGTTATGTTGTCAGCTATATCTTCCGCCGTTGCTGTGTGTTTTAACCAGCAACCTAATATTGGCACAAGACGCAATGTAAAGCTACTATATTCAAAATATCAGAAACCTCTGTTACTTCCTGTTTCTGACCGAGAAGATGTTTGTAATAGCGACAAAATATTGCTTTAATATAGTTGTAATTATAGTTTCATTTACGTATTATGCCAGTTTTAATATAAAAAAAGTACTATAATAAGATATTAAAAGATCAGCAACTATTTTGCTTTATCATGAACAAATTGTTAAATTAAATATATATAGTTATAAAAATAATGTATAATATTATAGTTTAATCTTTTAGTTATACGTATTGTCTAAGAGGCATGAGCAACAGATATAGCGATATCACCTCAAACAAGTCCAAAATAGTAATAGCAGAAAATGCTTGCTATGACTTGAGCTACGATTCTCTTAAGAATCGGGTGTATCTGACTATTCGTGGGTTTTGGAAAAGCCAGGAAGCTGTGCCTCACTACATCAGCGACTTACAGAAGGCATTGAAACTGGCTTTGCCCGGATTCACAATTCTTACTGATATGCAACAGATGGTAACACATCCGCAGGCCATGAATATGGTGCATGTGGAGGCACACCAGCTCGTTTTAGAGATGCAGGTAGCCAGCATAGCGCATATTATCCCTTCCGACAAAATCGCTAAACTTCAGGTAAGTTCCATTGCCAGCCAAACCGGTATACCGGTGCACAATTTCAACTCACAGCAGGAGGCTGAGATTTGGCTCGACCAGCAATCCGATCTTTTAAGTTAAGCCTGTTGTTACAAGTCTTCCTTTTTTTAGAGGCCAGCAGTTTAGATGTTGGCATTCCCAATCCTTGCTGCGCAGGCAGCAAAACCTGTTTAGGTGTTGTAACCGATAAACCCTATTTCTAGTTAGAGGTAGAAAGCTAGAGAGTTTAAAGTTAGGAAGTTATAATTAGTGGTTGGAGGACTTACTTAGTAAGTAAAATGTTTAAAGGTTTTAAGCGTACTTTCTTAAGAGAGAAGTTTGCTTGGTTTTAGTCAAAACTGCTGTAATTTCTCCTGCTTCCTGTTTAAGTGGAGCAAGTAAATGCGCGGCAACAATACCAGATTCTTCCAGCAGTTCAATCCAAAATAAAGATTCATCAGCTTCTTAAAGGGCAATTCCAACTTTAGAAATAAAATCGTTGTTTGATCGGGCTCTGCAGGCAGATCTGTAATTAGCCGCCACAGATGTTGCCGATCTTAATAGTTGTTTTCCTAGTACGTGCGCTTCAGTAGTTTTCGGTAAAGCCTGAAATAGTTTTATGACCCTGAGTGCAAAAAATTTTGTTCTACCCTTGAACTACTCCGCAAAAGCATAGTTTTTCAATTGTCTTATAAAGCAGGTTAATATATCCATTTCTAAATAATACTATACGAACACAAAACTTCTGGATATCAATCTTTTTATTAAAAAGAGCCTTAAAACTTAACAGATTTTAATAGGAACACCTTTTTAACTTACAAATATCCCCTTGCCTGCAGCAGAAATAGTTCTGCGTATTTGCCGCCTTTTGCCAGGAGTTCTTCGTGTGAGCCGAGTTCTTTTAGCTGGCCCTGCTCCAGGAACAAGATGCGATCGGCCATGCGCACAGTAGAGAAGCGGTGCGAAATGAGCACGG
The DNA here is from genome assembly GCF_008017455.1 of Pontibacter qinzhouensis. Taxonomy (GTDB): domain Bacteria; phylum Bacteroidota; class Bacteroidia; order Cytophagales; family Hymenobacteraceae; genus Pontibacter; species Pontibacter qinzhouensis. Next base: position 10,665 of record NZ_VRTY01000091.1, read on the forward strand.
CTGTTTTACCTGCTATCAGCTCCGAGAAGCGCAGAAACACCTCGTGCTCGGCACGGGCATCGAGGGCAGAGGTAGGCTCGTCGAGAATCAGGAGCTGGGCTTCGCGCATATAGGCTCGTGCCAGCGCCACTTTCTGCCACTCGCCCCCCGACAGCTCCATGCCGTTTGCAAAGCGCTTGCCCAAGACCTGCTCATATTGCTGCGGCAGTCGGTTAATCACCAAATCGGCCAGGCTTTTCTGCGCCGATGCCTTAATCTGCTCTTTGTTCTGAATGTCGCTAATCTGACCAATGGCAATGTTATCGGAAGCCGACATCTGAAAGCGCACATAATCCTGGAAAATAATGCCTACCTGGTGGCGCAGGTCGTTCAGGTCGTAGTTTCGCAGGTCCATACCATCCAGTAAAATACGTCCTTCGGTGGGTTCGTAGAGGCGCGCCAGCAGCTTTACCAGCGTTGTTTTACCGGCTCCGTTCTCACCTACCAAAGCCAGCTTTTCGCCTGCTTTCACGTGGAACGATAGGTAGCGTACCGCCCATTTCTCGCTGTTGTGGTACTTAAAACCTACATTCTCAAACGTAAAACCATGCTGTATGGGGCGGGGCACCAGCAGCGGGTTTGCGGGAGGCGTAATTTCGGGGCGCAGCTCCAGAAAATCGAAGAGGTCCTGCAGGTACATAGCACTTTCGGCAATTTGGGAGAAGCGCGTCATGATGCCTTGCAGCAGTCCCCGCATACTGCTGAAAGAGCCGGCCAGAAATGTAAGATCACCCACCGTTATAGCGCCTGCCACCGTTCTGAAAAGAATGAACACATAAGCGCCGTAGTAGGAGAGGGTCCCGATGGTGGAGAGAGCGCTTCCCCAGAGTGCCCGGCGCACGATCAGTTTTTTGTTCAGGTTATAATAGCGGTCGGAGAGGAGCTTAAACCGATTGGCCAGAAAACCAGACAAGTTAAATGTCTTGATTTCTTTGGCTGTTTCGTCGCTGGCCCCGATGTAGCGCAGGTAGTCGAGCTCGCGGCGCTCGGGTGTCCAGGAGCGGGATAGGGAGTAGGTGCGTTCGTTAAAATGAGTTTCGCCCAGGAAAGAAGGAATAACCGCAATGAGCAGAATCAGGATGAGCCAGGGGTTAAACGCCACCAGCCCCACTGCCAGAAACCCGATGGTGACGATATCCTGCAGCTGCGAAAACACCTGGCTCATGAGCATCACCCGCGAGATGGTTTGTCGCCGTGCCCGCTCCAGCTTGTCGTAAAACGTGGCATCTTCGAATTGCGCCAGGTCTAGCGTGGCCGCATGCTCAATAAGCTGAACCGATGTGCGGTTCGAAAAAAGGTCGCCGAGCAAGCTATCGAGCAGCGTAATGCCCCGGTTTATGATTTCTGAAACTACGGCCAGCCCCAGCTCCACGGCCACCAGCAGCCACAGGTACGACAAATCGCGCTCGCCGGTAACAGCAATCAGCCGAATAACTTCGTCTATAATCAGTTTGCCTACATAGAGCATCGCCAGCGGAATAGCAGCCTTCACGAGGCGCAGCAGCAGGTTACCCAGCATCATAGCAGGGCTTGTCTCCCAGATCAGCCCGAAAAACTTAGGCAGGTTCTTGAGTGCTCCCAACTGCTCCCTGAAACTTTTTTTCTCAGAGTTAGCATTACTGGCAGCTGCTCTTGCTCCTTTTGGTTGAGGGGTTCGCATGGTATAATCAGGTATAGCGGTCGGGGTTAAATTAAGTAATGGTACGAAATAACACGCAACAGCAGCTGAAGTTTAAGACCCTTGACCTGTATGGGGTTAATTTGCCTTCTGGAGGCCATTTTTATTGAAATAATTTGTTTGCTGGTTGTTATAGGCTGCCTCTTAGCTTATCAAAATTTGGAATTGCACTGCCTTCCCCGCTGTCAGGAGTCTTCCGCAGGGCGACTCCTGACAGCACAGGGTTCCTTCTGTAAAGATACAGTCAGTTCAACCCTTGACCTAAAATGATGTAGAAAGTCTCGGAAGGCCAATTTCATTAGGATAATTTAAACTGACTCGGATAACAGGCAGTGTCACGGTTACTAGAATTTGTTTTACCTGTTATAACAAATGATAAAGAATCATGCGACGTTTTGCTCACGATAATGCAGTTCTGAAAGGTGCTACATAATCTAGAATTAATCGTTATTCTTTTCTTGTGATCTGTAAATCAGTTAGTTACTTTAGAAGTGATAAAAATCATGATAAAATTCAAAAATCAAAACTTGAAATACTAAAACTTATACTATATTTAGATAATTTATAGGATTAAGGCATGAAGCATTTCTACTGGCGCATTTTCACCGTCGCATTTTTTGTTATTTGTAGCATTACAGAGCAGGTTCAGGGGCAAGGAAACAAGAAACCTACACTTACACCAGAGCCAACCTGGATTAAGCAAGTCCTACACCGCACTTCCACTACTATAGCCCCCAAAGAAGTAAACGATGGCTATCATTTTCTGCAGCGCGTACTGCAATGGAATGTGGCAAAGGGTGAAGTCTACTACCACAACACCTATAAGCTAACAACAGACGAAGGCGTTCAAAACAGTTCTGAGCTTAAGTTCTCCTACGACCCGAATTTCGAGAAACTGCAGCTGCACAAAGTTATTGTGTGGCGCAATGGCCAGCCCCTTAACAAACTCGACCTGAAGAAAGTGAAAGTTGTGCAGCGCGAGCAGGGCATGGAGCAGAAAATTTTCGATGAAAGCCTGACTGCCATCATCTTTCTGGAAGATACCCGGGTTGGCGACCTGATAGAGTATGCTGCCACCATAACTGGCAAAAACCCGGTTTTTAACGACAAGTTTTTTAACTCGTTTAACCTGCAGTTTTACGACCCCGTAGATGAACTGCTGGTGCATGTGGTAGCGCCGGAGCACCGGAAAATAAATTACAAGCTTTACAAAACCGAGCAGAAACCGGTAGTAGAAACACAACAGGGCTTCACCACCTACACCTGGCACAACCAGAACCTGCCAGCCACACCCGTAGACGAAGAAGTACCTGCTTGGTTCGATGCTTACCCAGGCGTGTACCTGTCGGAGTTCGATACCTGGGAGCAGGTGGCTGCATGGGCGCTGCCGCTCTATAGCGGGTACGGCAACCCAGGCAAAGCGCTGCAGGCCCGCATCGATAGTATCCGGAACGAACATGGCAGCGATTAGCAACGGGTAACGGCAGCCCTGCGGTTTGTGCAGGATGAGGTGCGGTACCTGGGTTTTGAGGCTGGTATTGGTGGCTATAAACCTAGAGCGCCCTCAGAGGTGTTTGCCAAACGCTTCGGCGACTGCAAAGATAAATCGCTGTTGTTGGTTACCATGTTGCGCGCCCTTGGCATAGAGGCGCACCCGGCCCTGGTAAACTCCTCTTCGCGCGGTGAAATTGCGCAAATGCTGCCTTCGCCATACGCTTTTAACCACTGCATTGTGCAGGTAAAGCTCTGGGACAAAACCTATTGGTACGACCCCACCATTAGCAAGCAGCGCGGTAGCTACGATGCCATTTCGCTGCCGCACTACAAGAAAGCCCTGGTAATAAAACCAGCTACCAAAAACCTGACCGATGTAACAGCACCTGTAGCAGGCCACGGTAAAGTAAAAGTGCAGGAGGCTTTCTTTTTTAACGATATTGGAGGCGATGTGAAATTGGAGGTAAAAACCGAGTATTTCGGTGCCGATGCCGACTTTCAGCGCAGCCGCTTCGCCGCCACTAGCCTGAAAGAAACCGAAAAGTCTTTTCTGAACTACTACGCCAACTCATACCCAGGCATAGAAGTTTCCCGCGACCTTGAGTTTCTGGACTTTCCTGCTGAAAACAAATTTACAACACTGGAGGAGTACACTATTTCAGACCTTTGGGAAGAATCTGAAGATACAGACGGTTTATTATCAGCCTCATTTTACCCACAGGTGCTCCGTAGCTACATTAGCTCACCGCGCGTAAGCAAACGCACCATGCCCATGCACCTGAGCTACCCCTCGCAGGTAGAGCACAGCATACTGCTGTACCTGTCGGAGCCCTGGTCTATAACGGCAACAAACAAAAAAATTACCGACGATGTTTTTACGTACAGCAGCGATATTAGCTATAACAGCAGGAGCAAACTGGCTACACTTAGCTATACGTACAGCACCTTACAAGACCATGTGCTGCCTGAGCAGATGGCTGCTTTTGTAAAGCACCAGAAAGCTGTGCTAGATGATATGGGTTATAATCTGACCTACAACCAAGGTTTGGCGGCAACCGTTACCGATGCTCCTGTTAGCTGGTTGGTCATGGTTTTTGCTCTGGCGGTACTTGCTTTGGCTGCCTTTGGTGCTTACAAGCTTTACCATCACGATCCGGCTCCTATTGGTAGCTACACAGTTGCGTATGGCGAGAGCATTGGTGGCTGGCTCATACTGGTTATGATAGGCCTTTGCCTTTCGCCAATAACTTCGATAGTGGCGCTGCTCACGAACAACTATTTTAACCAGTCGGTATGGCAGGGGCTTATAACTGCATCTTCTGGCTCATACTCACCGGCACTTGCGCTGGTACTGGTTTTAGAAATCGCTGTTAACATAACCTTTCTGGTGTTTAACCTGGTGCTGGCGGTGCTTTTTATAAAACGCCGCACAAGTGTTCCTTCCTTAATGGTTATATTCTATGTGTGTGGTTTTCTGTTACCGGTGCTGGAGTACGCAGGCATGTCGGCCTTAAACCTCCCCGTCGATAACTCCGACATCCGCGGAATGTGGAGAAGCTTTGTAACAGCAGCCATCTGGGTACCTTACTTATATAAATCGCAGCGGGTAAAAAATACCTTTGTAGTGCAACTGCAGCCGCCTGTGCAGCAGGAGGAAGCCACAGAAGAGGAGGCAGATTTGGTAACTAACAGCTTTTGAATTTAAGTAGCTCAACTATTATTTAAGGACATATACTGCGTAATGAGAGTTTTAAGAGCCGCAATGCTGGCGGCGAGCATGCTGATGAGTATGCAACTGATGGCGCAGGAGATGCGGTATTATGATTTGTACTGGAAAGAAGTAGACAAAGAAAAAGCCATTTACTACAGTACCGAAGACCTTATTACTTCGCAGCCGCCGCTAATAAGAGTTACCAAGTATTTTATAGACACAGGAGCAAGACATAGTATTGTACACTATGTTGCCGCCGCTCACAACGCCGGAAAGGAGATAAGGCAAGGCAGTAGAATGATCTGGAATAAAGAAGGCCAGCTGGTGCTACGGGAGACCTACGAAAACAACAAACTTACCGACTCTCTTATAAGCTACTACGCTACCGGCGGTATAAAAAGATTAGAAATATACAAGGATGATGAAATGCTGGAGGGGTATGTCTATGAAGAAGATGGTACCCAGATAACGTATTACCCATTCGAGCAGATGCCACAGTTTCCTGGCGGAGATCAGGCTATGTTTCAGTATATAAACCGAAAAATAAAATTCCCCAAATCAGCCCTCAAAGCAAAAGCATTTGGCACTGTATTGGCCACTTTTATTGTTGGAGCAGACGGTATCGTACGAGATATCGAGATCGGACAGAGCGTTCATCCGGACATTGATATGGAAGTAATAAGAGTGATTAGCCTGATGCCGCCGTGGCAACCTGGCAAGCAGGACGGTAGGCCGGTGCCCGTCCGGTACAATATCCCCATCAAGTTTGGTTATAACTAAGTTAGTCGGAGACGATACCTAAGTGCGTTTAAGTTAAACATGCTGAATAAACCCTTGGCTAATTTGTGATAAATTTCCTTCTGAAGGCCATTTTGATTAGAAAAATTTGAGATCAGATGATGTACGAAATTTTGACTGATGCGGAAATATCAACTTTGATGCATTTAATTAGAGAAGAAGTCTCTCATTAAACAATCACCATCTCCACATCAACCATTTAACAATCAGTAAAAAGCAATCAGCAAAAAATAACCAGCAACCAGCAACCAAATTATTCAAATAAAAAAGCCCTTCCGAAGGCTTTTTGCTGTCGGAAGGGCCAAGGGTTATCTAGATCATCGCCACTGTTTTATTATCTACTTGAGTGCCGTAGGTTTTCTTGTAGTGCACTTTCCGCTCCAGGGCGGCTATTATCGGTTCCGAAAAGTCTACACCTTCTATTTCGCTGGCATCTGGCAGAGCGCCGGGGCTGAATACGTTTATCTCCATCAGCTTATTGCCTACTATATCGAGCCCTACCAGGAACATGCCATCTTGTATGAGTTTGGGGCGCACCAGCTCCACCAGGTCGAGCATGGTCTGGTCTACGTTGGCAGGTTGTGCCGTACCTCCGGCATGCATGTTGCTCCGGATATCGTCTTTGCTGTTTACCCGCCTGATGGCGCAATACTTGCCTTTGTGCTGCAGCGCCTCGCCGTTCATCACAAAAAGCCGTACGTCGCCTTCTGTGGCTTCTGGCAAATATTCCTGGGCAATAACATACCCGTCGCGGCTAATGGCTTCTACAATCTGGTTCAGGTTGGTGGCATCATCTTTTTTCACCATAAATACACCCGAGCCGCCTGATCCCTGCAAAGGTTTCAGAATGATATTGCTTTTCTGCTCGTTAAAGAAGGCTTTTATCTCATCTTTATCGCGGGTAATGAGGGTGCGGGGCCGCACTGCCTCCGGAAAATGCTGGAAGTACATTTTGTTAACCGCATCAGACAGCGAGGTTGGGTCGTTGAGCACGATAACACCGTGCCGCAGGGCCAGCTGCCCGAATATAAGGCCAGCATTTTGTGCCCAGCCTCTTCCTTCCGACTCGGCCGAGGGATCGTTGCGGAGCATGAGCACATCCAGTTCACGGGCCGTAACGCGTGTCTTTTCGGTTTTTTCGCTTTGCAATACCTCCAGATAAGTGGCGGGGGTTTTATATTTTTTGCCGGTTTCTGCCGTTACGGCTGCAGCTCCCATATACCCATCAGGGTAATAAGCCAGGTCGCCAACTCCCATCAGGTACACCGAGTGCCCGAGGTTGTGCATGCGCTGAGCCAGAAACACGGTAGAGTAAGAGGGTTTCTCTGTTTTTATATCGTTTACTACAAATCCTATTATCATGGGTGTTGTCTTTTTTTGTTTTAACGGGTACTTGTTATTTAGAAGTAGGGTTGCAAAACCAAACTTCTGAGAGGCTGCTTAGCAGCATACCGACGCAGAGCCAGCCGTTGTACAGGAAAAAGGTGAATTAGAATAAAATTGGCAGCTAAGGAACAGCCTAAACTTTTTTATATCAGGTTAAAAACTGTTAAACCGGTTTTTAGCTGTTCTAGCTTAGGCTGTATAGCTGGGTCGAGGAGGTAGCGGGGTTTTATGGGAGCAGTGTGCAGTACTTTGCGGTAAATCAGCTCCTGCACAATAGGTATGTAGTCTTGGCGAATTTTGCCGATGAGGAGTGGCTCCAACTCACCTCCGTCTTTCAGGTACTGGAGCAGGTGCACGAGCCCGCGCAGGTAAACGGCATCTTTGGTGAGGCCACCTCCCCGGTGCACCCGCATGGTTATGTCAAAGGCCGTATCTTTGTCGAACTTATACTGTTCTATCAGGCGATGGAAATTATCGGTAAAATGGCAGCCTTTGGTAAGGTGATGTACTGCCACCACGCGGGCAGCCAGCAGGCGCAGCCGGTCGTGGTTCAGGCCACCAACCAGGTATTCGCTGAGCACGGCCAGCCCCTCCTGCAGCTCCTCGTAGCCGGGCACACCCACATATAACTGCTGTAATGGCTGCGCCTTTCCGTTAAAATAAGTAAGAATATGCGTACCCACTTCGTGCTGTATAAGCGCCTCAGCCCGGTTCCTCGGAATTTGCGCTTCGGCACCTATGTAGAGTTTCCCTCTCGATACCAGCAGCCCCACAATATCTTTCCTGATTTCTACTCCGGTGCTAAGCGACTCGTTCTGGCTCTTAAGAAAGGCAATTTCCTGTTCGGCCAGCGCGGCAAATTCATGTACTGGAATGATCGAAATATCTTCATGAACTTCAGGTTCGGGTAGGGCCGTGAGAATGCCTTCGGCCACTTTCAGTAGCTGCTCATCTACGCCCCCGAAAAGCTGCAGGCTGCTGTACAGGAAATCGGGCGTGTTCCGGTCTGAGAGCATGGTCAGCATTTTGTCGAGCTCGTGGCGCTTGTCGCGGAACAGGAAGCCTAGTGTTGGGTCTTCTACTTTCTCCAGCGGAATGTTGTAGAGCTTGCGCTTCAGCAGGTCGGTATCTACGGGCATGAGGCGATAATGGAAGGTTGGCGCTTTTTTAAATTTGCTCTTGCAAAAGGCTTCCCAAGCCTCAGTGGCATTTACGGGCGTAACCAGCATCAGAAACTGGAACTGGTCGCTGATAGAGGCCAGCTTTTTGTCGATGTGCCATACCGCCGATACCACCGCCCGCCGCCCCAGCGCCTGGAAATGTGTAGGATGATGCGTGGTCTGGACACGCACAAAATCGAAGACAGCCTTTTTTACGGCATTGGAAAGGTGCTTGCGTAAGGTGCGCAGCAGCAAAGGATAAGCATCTCCGGTAGTCAGGTTGCGGTAAACAGGCTTTAAGGCAAGACCCAGCATCAGGCAACTCATCTGCTTCAGTTCGTCTTCGGAGAGCAGGTGCAGCGGCCCCGAAAGCAAAGGCTGGTTCGATGAAATGCCAACCGTTACAGGCAGGTTTTCGATCTGAATCTGCTCCAGCTCTTTTTTGAGCACATTTACGGTAGCCGGAAGCGCCTCCTCCGGCCCCAGCACCCGGAACAAAGGTGTCTCGGGTGTATGGTCGGCAGCCGCGAAAAGCTCCAGAATCATAAAAGCGCCAAACTTTTCAGACATGGCCTTGGCTATCTCTTTTACGAGCAGCGCCAGTTCGGCAGTTTGTTCTTCTTTGGCAATAATATAGGCAGCTTCGGCTTTCACAAAATCTGCTGTGGCATGGTCGGGTTTACCAGCCGGGTGCCTGAACAGCACCAGAAAAGGCAAGGGCCGGTCTATGTGCAGCAGTCCGCCATCGGGCAGGCGGCGGCGCACCTGCCTGCTGCGTTTCAGGCTACCTACAACAGATTTTATAAAGCTCTCGGTAATGGCTTCGGTCATGGTTTGCTCTGCTGATGCACCTGCTCAAAAGCTTCCATTACAGGTGCTACTGTTTGTTGTAAGGCAAGTTTTATTTCTTCTAACTGCTCCCGGTCTACCTTGCCTGTCCATTCATCCATAAAAAATTTCTTTACCTCAATTGAGAGCACACAAGCCTTGTCGGGGAAGTTATCGTGGATCCAGCGCATAAAGTGGCCTCCTTTAAACTTCACGTTCTCGCGCACATCGAGGTGCCGGCCCCTGTAATTGTAACTCCTAAGCGAGTGTGTAAACGCATCTACCACTGGTGCCCATTTTTCGCGGTTCATGTTGCCGGTGCCGATATTTATTTCCGGGTTTTCGGCAGGGTCTGCCTCCGGGCCATCTGTACCCTCGCGTTTGTGGTTGTAGGTGTGCAGGTCGTATACAATAAAACTGCCGTGCTGCTGTTCTATCTCCGTCAGTAGTATTTTAACCGACTCGTAAAAGTGGTCGTACCGTTTCAGCGATTCCCGTACTTCTTCTTCCGGCAGTTCTTCCCGCCAAACCTGTAGCCCCCAGGCATCTTCGGGCGTTTGGTAGATGGCTTTCTCGCGGGGGCGGTTCAGGTCCAGTTCAAAGCGGGAGTGTAACCCGATAATGCGGTTATCGGTAATAGAGGTCCAGTGGGCGGTGCAAGGGTCTTCTTCGCGGAGGCGCTCTGGTGCGGTTAAGGCAAATAAGTGGCTTATATTTTCGCGAACAGCCTGCCCATCGTGTATAGCGGCAGCTACAAGAGGCGAACTGCCGTATATTGTTTTATAAAATGGTTGGTTATCTTGCATGTTTTCAAATAATATTTTATTTGTTTACCTTGCCAAACCTCCTAAGGTTATAGACACGGCTCTTTTTGGAGATACAAAAATTTGCGAACCGTTATTAGTTTATTTATCTTTAACCTGTTTTAAACCAACACGTAATGCAAAATAATGTTAGTTATCTGTTGTTATAAACTACTGAGGAAAACGCATGACAAAAATTTACAAACCTCTCTTATATGCAATAGCCATATTTTTGCTGGTGCTTTTAATGCACTACATGCGTAGCGGCATGCTGGAGCCGGTACAGGCTTTCTCGCTTGGTGGCTTTTTTATGCTAGGGCTGGCGCTGGGTGTTTTAGGCGACCTGGTAGAGCAGGGGCAGCATGATCTGCGCTCGTAAGGTGCTCTCCCGCAGGCTACTGCTTTGCAGATAAAGAAATTATCTGCAACAACAACTTTGGCTTTCACTTTCTTCTCACTGGTTATTACCTGCCTATTTTCGCGTTTTCTGTTCCGTTTATACCTGCTGTGCATGGCACAAGATGTATCTTTTCTGAACAACACGTACTGCCTTCCGTAAGTCCTGCTAAGATCTTTGTTACGTTTTAATTGAGTTCAGATGCCTGAAGAAGTAACCGGAGCAGCAAAGAGTGTTATATGTCCGCATTGTAGCCGAGAAGTGCCCATAGCCAAACGGTGCCCGCACTGTGGCCAGATCCTGCCAAAGCCTAAAAAGAAAAGCTGGAAAACCTATAAGCTCACACCGGTAGAGATATTTCTGGCAATACTTGGTACGGTTGTACTGCTTATTGCACTGGTGGCGCTTTAAATTAATATGCAAACACTGCGGCACCCTTTTTTTCTGCTGTGCTTTTTCTTATTTCTGCTGAACCAGGTGCTGGAACTGGCAGGTTTTTACATCTGGCCGCTGCACACCCACCTCGACGACCTGCTCTGCCTGCCACTGGTACTCACACTGGTGCTTTCGGTGGAGCGCAGGTACTTTAATTCTCCTGAATTTGTATTGCCGCTGAGTTACGTACTCAGCGCTTTTGTCTTTATTACAGTCGTCTTCGAACTGCTGCTGCCTCTCTTTTATACCCGCTTTACCGCCGATGCCTTCGATGTGCTGGCTTATGCTGCCGGTGGCATTACCTTTCATCTCCTCCTGAACAAGCCGCTACCCTGAGCTCTTTTGCTGTCAAAAACCTTTGGAAGGCCATTTTCATTAGAATAATTTGATTTGGTTACTGGTTGCTGAATTGTTAAATGGCTTAATGGTTAAATGGTTGATTTTCAGATGGAAGTATTTGAAAATTTGAAGATTTAAAAAGAGAAATTTTGAATGAATGATTGAGAGAAGGAATGCATGAAGACTCTTAACTCATAACTTTTAACTCTTAACTCTTAACTAATAAAAAGTCTAGCATCTAAAATCTCTTGGAAAAGGTGGCTGAAGTGGTGTGGCAAACTGGTTCTGGAAAAATATTTTGGGCGACAGGCAACCTTTTAAAATCTGCTGCATCTTTTAGATCAGAAGCGGATAAGGAAACGGCGCTTTTGTTCTGAACACGTCACTTTATACCTACTTAAAAAAAAATAAAACTATGAAAGTCATTAAATTTTATGCCACCACGTTAGCATTTTTTGTGTTTGCCCTCCTTCTGGTTGAAACGCCAGTGCTGGCTCAACAGCTCAAGGGCAATGGTAACATTAAAAAAGAAAGCAGAAAAGCCTCCGGATTTACAGGCATAGATGTAAGCGGCGGTTTTGCTGTAGAAATTACCCAGGGTAATAATGAGGGCGTAGTGCTGGAGGCAGAAGATAACCTGCTCGGCCAGATTTCGACGGAAGTCAAAAATGGCGTGTTGCACATCTACAACAAAGAAAGCATTACCAGCAGCAAAGGCATGAAAGCCTACATCACGATAAAAGAGCTGAAGGCGATTGATATTAGCGGTGGCGTAAAAGTAACGGGCAACTCCACGTTTAAAACAAACACCCTGAACATCGACATGAGCGGAGGTTCTAAAGTAACACTCGCCATGGACGTAAAAACACTTAACACCGATATGAGCGGAGCAGCCAAAGTAGATTTTTCTGGCCGCGCAGATAATGTGAAACTCGACTTGTCTGGTGCCTCTAAGGTAACTGCCGATAAGCTGGAAGCAAAAAAGGTGAAGGTAGAGGCAAGCGGTGCAAGTAAAGTAAACGTGTTCGCAAAAGAATCTTTGGAGATAGAGGCATCCGGAGCTTCGCATGTGGCCTACAAAGGCAGCCCCAGCATTTCAGCAGAAACATCGGCAGCGGCCAAAGTGTCGAAGCTATAAAAAATTACACTTCATACTTGAGTTAAAGAGCAGCTTTCTGAGCTGCTTTTTTTTATTGCCTTCAGTGTTTCAGCTCTTGACACAATTTGCCTTAAAAACCTTCTGAAGGCCATTTTTATTGGAATAATTTAGTTGCTGGTTGTTGATTGCTTAATGGTTTAATTGTTGAATGGTTGTTTTGGGTAAACCTTGAATAGATGCATGAGAACATAGTTCTTTAACCCTTGATCGATTTGCCTCAGAAAGCCTCTGGAAGGACATTTTCATTAGAATAATTTAGTTTTGATTTAGGAGGCTTTGCTATTTCTTGGTGTGCTGTTGCAGCAGCTCCAGGGTATGATCAAGGGCGCTGGTATTGCTGCAGGGGCCATGGCCGGGTACCACTGTTTTCGTTTTCGGGTATCGCTGTTGCAGCTGCCTGATGGCTTGGGGCCAGCTCTGCAGATCGGCATCGGCCAGGTTTCCTAAATTGGTAGCGGTTACGTCTTTTACCAGGCAGCCGCCAAATAAAATCTGCTGCTTGGGCAGGTACACCACCAGGTTATCGGGTGAGTGGCCGGCTCCCGGAAAATAAGCTTCGAACTGCTGCCCCCCCATTTTCTGCTTTTTACCAACAGCTAGCCTTGGGTCTGGCATGCCGAGGTTTTTACCGGGAGCAAGTTCAGCTGTAAGCGCAGAACTAAGTACCGGTATCTGTTGCTGTTGTAGCACCGCAATGCCACCCATTCGGTCGTCGTGGGCGTGTGTAACCAGGCACATTTTAACTGGCTGCTGCAGGTTTTCCTGTACCCAGTTTAGCAGCTGCTCTGTCTGTTCTTCGCCCCAGGCCGTGTCTATGAGCAGCACGCCATCTACAGTAGCCACAATAAGGCCGTTAGATGGAAACGTTTGCCCTCCAAAAACACCAAAAGAAGTATGTACCCACACCTGCGGAGCCAGTTCCTTTACTTCCAGCTTAAGTTCCTGGGCATAAGCTGGTACAGCCAGAGCGAAAAAAAGGAAGATCCGGAGTAGCTTTTTTAATGATTTCATGAGTTTGGCCTGAGTTTACCGTGCCGGAACCGGAATAACAGGCAGACTGGCATTGCCAGCGGCATCAACAGCCTGTACAGCAAAAAAGTAATTGTCTTTAGAGTAATTGATGGTGGTTTTAGTCTCCTTCACAAAGAACTTTTTCTCCCAAACCGGGCTGCTTGTTTCGCGCATGAGCACGTAGTAGCCGGCTGGTTTTTTGCCTTTGGCTGGTGCCTGCCAGGTTAGGTCGGTTTTGTTGGTGAGGTTAGCGGTAATAACGGTAACAGCTTCGGGAGCATAGGGTGCACGACCCAGGCTGGCCATGGTAGCCAAATTAACAGCTGTGTTTTTGCGCAGGTACTCAAAATCCATGAACTCGATCAGGTCGCCGTATTGGGTGCCGTTCTCCATGCGCACGTTCTGGTGCTGGTGGTCAAAGTCTTCGTTCATCTCGCTCATGCGCACAGCTGCAAAGCCCTGCTGGTTAAAGGGCGTGTGGTCGCCGCCACGCAGGAAGCGGTCGGCACGGTAACCGAGTACTACCTCTAGCTGGTCAACATAAGCTTCGCCAGTCATTTTCATGTAGCGCGCCAGTATGCGGCTGGGGCTGTCATTTTCGGAGCCGAGGGTTCGGCGCAATTTCGTCATTTCTTCGGTTTCGTTAGCGGGAGTACCTTCGCTGAACACGCGCACGCGGGTATTGTCGTGGAGGCCGGTTTCGCCGGAGAAGGAGTTGCCTACAATGTCGTTGTTCTGCATCGCCACCAGGTTCCAGCCTTCTTTTTTTACCCGCTCTGCCAGGTGCCGCGAGCCATAAAGGCCCTGTTCTTCGCCTTGGAAGGCTACAAATACAAGCGTACCCGAAAACTGACGCGAAGCCATAATACGGGCCATTTCCATTACTATGGCCACACCGGAGGCATCGTCGTTAGCGCCGGGGGCTTTGCTTTTGGCATCCATTACGTCGGTGGCACGCGAGTCGAGGTGGCCGCCTACTATAATTACCCGGTTATCGTTGGCATCAGTGCCTTTTAGGGTTGCTATTACGTTCGCCATTTCGGTGTCTTGTGGCACACGCCTTCCGTCTGCTTTCACTACAAAACGATCCATCTCCACGGTCATGCGGCCGCCCGATGCTTTGGCATATTTCTCAAACTCCGACTTTACCCACTCGCGGGCAGCGCCTATGCCTCTTTTTTTGTCGGTGGTGGTGCTAAGCGTGTGGCGGGTCTCGAAACTCACCATTTTCTCTACCAGCGCCCGCAGGTTCTGGGCCGAAATTTCGCTTACCATCTTTTGTATCTCTTCGTCCTGGTTGGCATTAACCTGGGCAAAGGTGGTTGTGGTGCCGGCAAGGAACAGCAGTATAAGCGCAATCAGCCTTTTCCGGAAGGTGTAGTTTGTCATGTTTTTAATTAAGTGCAGGTTTTCAAACTCAATAGTGTCAACCAGAGGCGCAACAAAACCAGGTCGTTCTTGTTTCAGCTGTTTTGCTAACTAAAACAAACCAACTTCAGCAGTGGTTGTACTTTTTATCGAATTGTTAAATATATGGCTTTCGACAGAAAACAAAAAAACTGGATTGACAGAAAGTTAGTTAAACACAAAAATGAGAGAGGCTGATAAAAAAGGAGGGGAGAGACTGGCTCGTTTCCTGTGTTTTTTAAGGCAGACCTAGCCATTAAGCAAATTTTATAAGCTGGAGGATAAATTAAATGTTAATAGGAGTTACGCAGACTTCTATGGTTTCGTATAATCTTATAAAAAAGCCATGGAATCTGCCCAGTATAT
>NZ_VRTY01000092.1 GCF_008017455.1 Pontibacter qinzhouensis
CAGGTGCGCCCTTACTTCTTTTTCTTTTTAGGCTTGTTTAATGCAGCTTCATTGTCGCTGAGGTTCTGACCAAAATCGGGCATACCATCCTTTGTCCAGTTCAGGACTCTGGCACGGGCGTGGCGGTTTGGGTCGTATAATGGCTCTCCTTCTATTTCTTTATAATCGCGGGCATGGTAAATCATGATGTCGGTTTTACCGTCTTCTGCCACTGTAAAGCTGTTATGCCCGGGTCCGAACCGGTTCAGTTCCTCGTTAGAGTAAAAAACAGGTTCAGGCAGTTTGTTCCAGGAGGCAGGGTCGAGCAGGTCGGCATTGTCATCGGCCCAAAGTAAACCGATGCAGTAGTTGGCATCTGTGGCGCTGGCAGAGAAGGTTACGAACACTTTCCCGTTCCGGATCAGCACGGCAGGCCCTTCATTTACTCTGTGCCCAATAACTTCCCAGGGGTGCTCCGGCTGCGAAATAACAACCTGCTTTTCATCTAAGGTGGTTGGGCTGGTCATTTTGGCAATGTATAAGCCAGTGTTCACCACTTTGTCTGATGCTCTGTCTACCCAGATGTGGAAGCGTTGGCCTTTATGCTCAAAGGTTGTGGCATCGAGCGTAAACTCGTTTCTTACGCTAACCATTTCACCTTCTTCTGTCCAGGTTCCTTTTGTCGGATCTTCTGAAGGGTTTGAGAGGGCATACTTTCTGATCTTCCATTTATCCTCTGCTGAGCCAGCTGCGAAATAGATGTACCATTTCCCGTCGAGGCGATGCAATTCAGGTGCCCAGATGTGATTGCCCATAGGGCCGGAGGTATGCTTCCGCCAAACCACCACCGGTGTCGCCTCCTTAATGCCGTTTATGGTTTTTGAGCTACGGATTTCAATGCGGTCGTACTCTGGCACGGTAGCAATAAAATAGTAGGTGCCATCGCTGGCTTTTGTAACAAATGGGTCAGCTCGCTGCAAGGCGATCGGGTTGTTGAATTGGTTCTTCTTCAACTTTTGCGCATTGGCAGACAACCCAGCAAGGAGGAGCGTAACGGCAAAAATAAGTCTAAAGATTTTCATGATGTAATGCGTTAAAGTGGTAATAAAAGTTAACCTGGTTTTATAAACGTATAAAATACATTTATCACTAACAAAGATAGTTTTTCTCCAAAGACCTTGCCTAAAAATTAAGCCAAATAAATTATTTAAATGAATTCTGCCTCCAAAACTGTTTAGCTTTAAAAAGCATCAAGGGTAACTTTTAAAATGTTAAGCTGAAACTTATATCTGCCCCAAATCCTATAGCAGCACTTGCAACCATCTAACTAAAATATACAACTTAAACTTACTAATGTTTGTATTTCGGTGTTTAAAATGTTATCTATGCAATCGGTTGCGCAGTTGTGGCAGAATTTTAAGAATAGTATTCCTGTAATTATTGAACTAAACAAGATGGTGATTTACAATATGTTCTTACAAACAGTAGCAAAAAAAATATGATTTTAAAGTATGACTATAAACACCACCACATGCTGCAGTACAATTTAGTACAATAGTCAATTGATTATACCTGGAAAAAAATGTAATGGTAATTTAACCTGATTACGCGTTAGGGTGCAAATTAATCTGCCTGAAAAACACAGGCGGATTCATACTACCAGAAATACATCAGCAACACAATGTCGACACAAACGGATATGAACATACAACGGGCAGCGGAAGAGGTAGCAGGAAATTCTAATTTTTGCATACATGTGCCAACGTTGGCATCTTCTTGCAGTTAACACCAATTTCTCTATTTGCTTTTGTTAAAGAATGAGTCATAATCGACTTTTAGCTTTACCACCACCAGACGCTCCCATATACTTCTAAAAAATACACTTTAGAAGATCACTATGCAGTTTTAGCAGGCGCTGAAATCCTGCTACTAACTATTCCTATGGAACATCAACTTAATTATATATCCTATGAAAAATTTTTTCCAGAACAAGATCAGGTATCTACTCCTCATCCCGCTGTTGTTTGCCAATGTGGCATTTGCCTTGGCGCAGGGCCAAACAATTAGTGGTAAAGTCACGGATGAAAAAGGAGAAGGTTTACCAGGCGTAACGGTACTTCTGAAAGGTACAAGTACAGGCGCCTCCACCAGCATCGATGGCGACTACTCGCTTACAGTGCCAGCAGGAACAGGTACGCTTCTGTTTTCCTATGTTGGTTTTCAGGCTCAGGAAGTACCGATTAATAACCGGGCCACCATTAACATAACCCTGGCCACCGACGCCCGGGCGCTCGACGAGGTGGTGGTAATCGGGTATGGCACTGTCAAGAAATCGGATGTGACAGGGTCTGTAGCCTCAGTTCGGGGCGAAGACTTAACCGCTATTCCTGTTACAAACGCTTTGGAAGTGATGCAGGGTAAGGTTCCAGGATTGGATCTAACGGTACAGAGTGGCCAGGCAGGTGCGGGCCTGAACCTGAACATCAGGGGTAACCGTTCGGTAAATGCCAGCAACCAGCCACTTGTGCTCGTAGACGGTATCCGGTACGACGGGCAGTTGGATGTTAACCCCAACGATATTGCCTCTATGGAGGTGCTGAAAGATGCCACAGCAACAGCCATTTATGGTTCTTTGGGTGCTAACGGTGTTATTCTTATTACAACAAAAAGCGGAGCCGCCGGCAAAGCAAAAGTTACCTTTAACAATTATTATGGCATTCAGTCTGTAAACGGTTACGCCGATATAATGTCGGGTCCGGAGTGGGTGCAGCTAAGAAGAGAGGCTCGCCGCACTGTAGGAGAGTGGAGCAGCCCGGATGACGATGAGCGCATTCTGCCGCCTGCACAGTACCAAAACTTTAGAAACGGTATCTGGACAGATTGGGCCGACGAACTACTTGGTAAAGGAAGCCAGCAGAATTACCAGGTAGGCATTTCCGGAGGAACCGATAAACTGACCTACTACTTCTCAACAGAGTACTTTAAAGAAAAAGGGCTGCTACGCAACGACCAACTGGAACGATATAGCGGCCGCATGAACATCAGCTACAAAGTATTGGATAACCTGAAGGTGAGCACAAACGTGCAATACACGAACAGGAACCGCGATATTAGACGAGACCCTTTGAACCAGGCAAATAAAATGAGTCCTTTGGGCCGGCCTTACGACGACGAAGGGAATTTCCTGGTTTTTCCGGTAGGTGATGCCTCCACCCTGAACGCTCTTGTAGACGAGCAGCCGGGTGCTTACGTTAACAACGATGTGAACAGGCGTTTCTTCGCTAACCTGTCTGTAGACTACACTCCGATTTCAGATCTAACGATCACCTCACGTTTCGGCATAGATCAATCGAACAACCGGCTCGGCTTGTTTGCAGCCACAAATACCATCGATACAGGACCGAACGGGCTATCGCTAGCACGGGCTGAGGTAGGTACGTTTTCAAGGTTTACCTGGGAGAACTTTGCCAACTACAGCAAAAACATTTCTGAAAACCACGAAATATCCTTTTTAGTTGGTAGCAGTATCTGGGGCGAAAGGACCGAGTTTTACGCGGCACAGGGCCGCGATGTACTTTCCTCTACGCTTTTGTTTTACAACCTCGGAGCCACCCAAACCGCGTACCAGTTGCAGAGCAATTTAGTTGAAAGAAGCATGGCCTCGTTCTTCACCAGAATGAATTATAAGCTGCTCAACAAATATCTGTTTACCTTAGTTATGCGAACAGATGGTGCTTCTGTGTTGGCCGAAGGTAGCAAATGGGACTACTTTCCATCGGCTTCCGTAGCCTGGATTTTAAAAGAAGAAAACTTTCTGCGCGACTTGAATGCCATAACCGATCTGAAGCTTAGGTTAAGCTATGGTGTTTCCGGCAATAGCCAGATAAACCCTTACATGACGCTGGGTGGCTTGGGCCGCTCCACCTACGCCTTCGACCAGGGCACAGCCGAAACTCCTGCCTTCGGGTATTACCCTGGCGCATTACCAAACCCCAACCTTAGCTGGGAAACAACTGCCACGGCTAATGCCGGTCTTGATTTCGGTCTGTTTAACAACCGCGTAACCGGTACCCTCGATGTGTACCAGCAAGATACCCGCGACCTGTTGCTGGAGCGGCTCCTGCCCACTACTTCCGGCTATGAGCGTGTAATCGATAACATCGGTAAAGTCCGGAACAGAGGGGTGGAACTGCAACTCGGTACCATTAACATCGATCAGGCAGACGGCTTCCGTTGGGCCACCGATGTAAGCTTTGCCAGAAACAAAGAAGAAGTACGCTACATCGGCGAAGGAGTGGAGCGCGATCTTAGCTTTGGAGACTTTGGTCTGCACGTAGGGCACCCGATTAGGAGCTTTTACGACTACGAGAAAATCGGTATATGGCAACTCGGCCAGGAAGATCTGGCCTCGCAGAACCAACAGCAGCCCGGCGACATTCGGGTAAAAGATCAGGATGGCGATGGCATTATTACGCCTGAAGACAGGATCGTGCTCGGCAACAGTGTGCCCGACTGGACCCTAGGTTTTACCAACCGCTTCGGTTACAAAGGCTTCGACTTTTCTTTTATGTTGTTTGCCAGATTCGGGCAGACTATCATAAGTGAGGCGGCCGGCTCTTATAAAGTAGACGGCCTCGAAAACGGCCCCGTAGTAGATTACTGGACTCCTGAAAACCCTACCGATGCTTACCCACGCCCTAATGCCGGCACCAGCCGTGCCAGTACCCGTTATTACTCCACCCTGCAGTATGTAGATGGGTCTTTTGCCAAAGTACGCGACATGACCTTAGCTTATAACTTCCCTGCCAGCTTAACGCAGAACCTTAAAATTTCGAGGTTACGGGCTTACGTAACAGCTAAGAATTATTTCATCCTGTACAGCAAAATTGCGCCTTACGACCCGGAAAGGGGTGGGGCACTCAGCTTTCCGATGACAAGGCAAATGGTATTTGGATTGAATGTGGAATTTTAAGAACAGGAGATTAGATCATGAAAAAGTTACTATATAAACTATTATTGCCCGTTACTTTACTCTCCGCTGTTTCCTGCGAGTCTTTTTTAGATGAGAAAAACGTTTCCGGGTTAACATCAGATAACTATTACGGCACCACCGAAGGAATTGAGAGCCTGGTGAACTCGCTTTACACGCCCATGCGCTTTTGGTATGGCAAAGAAGATGGCATTGCCTTAACTGAGTTAGGAACCGACATCTTTACGAGGGGCAGCGGCATGGAGAACCCGCCGGTGGCACTCTATAACTCCGATCTCTCTGGTGCCAATGTTCCTATCAACTTTTATTGGACTCGCTTTTATGCAGCCCTGAACGCAACCAATGCAGCTGTAGCCAGAATTCCAGCTTCGCCGTTGCCTGCCAGCCAGAAACTGATCAGAGAGGGTGAGGCAAAATTTCTGCGGGCGTTCTACTTGTGGCACATTGTCGAAACCTGGGGAGGGGTGCATCTGGCTACTGAAGAAACAATCGGCGTTCAGACCATCGCTAACCGCACTTCAGTAGATGCTTTTTACACGCAGATACTGGAGGACCTGACTTTTGCGACTGAGAATCTGCCCGTAACCTCGGCCCAGTATGGACGCGTGACAAAGCCTGCAGCAGAGGCTTTTATGGCCCGGATGTATTTGTACCGTGGCAATTACGCCGAAGCATCCAGGTTAGCTAAAAAGGTTATAAACGAGTATAACTTCACGTTGGTGCCAAGTTATGCCCAGCTATGGGATGTGAACAACACCAGAAACTCCGAAGCGATCTGGATTGTGAACTTTACCGCCGATCTTATCCTGAACAGAGAGTTCGATGGCTTAACGAGTTCTCCATCAGATGACATTTTGTTAAGAGACGGAGGCAATAATGCCCACCTCTTCTTCCTGATGACCTACGACCAGTTGCCTGGCATGCAACGCGATATCCGGTATGGGCGGCCCTTTTCCCGCTTTATGCCAACCGCCTACTTCCTCGATCTTTTCGACGAATCTAAGGATGCCCGTTTCAACACAACCTTCGAAACGGTTTGGTACGCCAATAACCCAGGCACCTTTACTGTTACGAACACCGATGGCACCCAGCGAAACGTAACCTTTCAGGCCGGAGATACAGCCATTTTAGCCAGCAAATATGTTGTGCCGAATGCTGTTAAAAATGCTCGCCCCTACACCATTATAGATCGCAGCAGAACCTACGATGCCAACGGGGCACCACGTGTTCGGGATCGTTATATGTCGCTGAAAAAGTTCTTAGACCCTGCGCGGCAAACCATATCGCAGCAACAGGGCCGGCGCGATGCATTTGTAATCAGGCTGGCAGAAATGCACCTCATAGCGGCAGAAGCCGACATGATGCTCGGCGATGCAAGCGGGGGAGTAACCTATATGAACGCCGTGCGCAGACGAGCCGCTCTGCCAGGTCAGGAAACTGCCATGGAGATTACAGCAGACCAGTTGACCATCGACTTTATTCTGGACGAAAGAGCCCGTGAATTTGGTGGTGAGCAGCAGCGTTGGTTCGACCTGAAGCGCACAAACAAACTCGTGGAGCGTGTAAGGGCACACAACCCCGATGCAGCTCCTAATATTCAAAGTTTCCATGCGGTAAGACCCATTCCGCAAGCTCAGTTAGATGTCATTACCAATCCTGGTGAATTCTTCCAGAACGAAGGATACCAGTAATACCTGCTAAAGGAATGGGAGGAGCGGTTAAACTGCTCCTCCCATTTTTTTTGCCCCAGCGCCTCGATTTACTATGTAGCTAATACGTTGGACCCTTGACTAAAAATCAGCAATAACTCATTGGAAGGGCCATTTCATTAGAATAATTTAGCATTTATGCCAACCCAACTCTGGTTGATGCACACTTCTACATCAGATGCCAGCATTTGCCGCTTCGCCTACAGTAGTTGTGACAACTTTTGATGATCGGCTGAGTGCCTGTTTCGGTGTTTCGCCAAAGTATTTCTTAAACGTCTGGATGAAGTGGGAAACGCTCCTGTAACCCAGCCGGGCCGACATATCGTTTACAGAGCAATTCTCCTGCAGCAGTTCTTGCGCCCTTTTCATTCTGCAAGCAATGATATAAGCATGGATGGTGGTGCCATACAAGGCTTTAAAATCCTGTTTCAGCCGGAGTTCATTTAAGGCCACCAACCGCGACAGTTGTTTGGTGGTAGGAGGCTCGTTCAGGCGCGAGAGCAGCAGCGCCTTTGCCTTTACCAATTTTTTATAAACTTCGGGTGCGAAATGCCGGGAAGAAAAGGACACATCTGGCTGCTTGTGCAGCACGAAAAAAAGCTCTTTCAGCTTTAGTTGAATAAAATATTTCCTCGTCAGGTCGCTGTAATCTGTGTTCAACAACTCGTGTAAGACCTTCTGAACAGGCAACGTGATAAAAAACTGCTCCTCCTGTGTATTTAAAGGCTGGTCGTTAAATAAATGCTCTAAAAAGCCATCCTGCACCCGCCACGGCTCATGACGGAACAAGTTTTCAGCGTATGCTCTCGACAAAATAATGGCTACATACCGAACCTGCTGGTTTGCTGGCATCGTAACTTGCCATTGCGCCTGTTGCTGGTACTGTCTCCGCAGAACGCCTGCATACGCTTCGGAAGAGCACTTTTTCTCCACATCCAAAATATGCGAATTGCCTTCCAAAGAAAACAGCAGCCGGATGTGGGCACCTGCCAGCAATACCTCTTCCGTTAGTTGCTGATGTACCTGCACTGTTGCATCGAGCAGGCAAAGGCCTGGCAAGTATGTAAGCTTGCTTTTGATCGTGGCAAACTGGTTTTCCTTGTCCTGCACTACAACGCTGTGCAGTAGGGCTTCTTCCCGTAAATCGTCCGGGATTTCCAGGTGGCAAATGGTTTTATGCGCCTCTAAAAATCTTGTACTGATGAGCATAGCTGGTGGTGTGGCCGAAGTAATTTTAAATTAGAAATAATAGGTGATACGCTTATCTCTTGCTGCTCTTTAAAATGCAGATTTCAGGCATAAAGATAAATATTAAATATTACCACTTTTGATATTTTTATTCCGTTTCCCGATATAAATCAGAAGTGCAGCATGATACTTTTGTTGACTACTTATAATGAGTCTAAATAAAAATAGGATGTTCGGTAGTACGTTGATTTTGTACCGCCAGCAGATTTTAGGTTAATACCTATCTAACCAGACCTGCTAAGCAGAGAATGCAGTAAGAGTGTTGATCCATTCTTCTTAATAAAAGAGTAGCTGATCGTTCATGCTTTCGTTCTGTTGTACAACTGCTTTTATTTCACTTAAATGTATTTCTGACATGAAGAAAATTTTTACCGCAGCCCTTTTAGCTTTTTCTCTGGCTACGCAGGCGCAACAAAACAGCCTGCTCACCCAGTCGTTCTGGCAGGCAAAGCCCGATGTGGAAGCAGTAAAAGCAGAGGTGACCAAAGGCAATGATCCGGCTGAACTGAATCCGGCCTCTTTCGACGCTGTTGTAATGGCTATAAATGCACAGGCACCAACAGCTGCTATAAAATATCTGCTGGAGCAGCCCGGCAACACCCACGATAAAATTACCCACGACAGACGCCATTACCTGCACTGGGCTGCCAACCGGGGTAACACAGAGATTATGGAATACCTGATCGGCAAGGGAGCCAACGTAAGTTTTGAGGACAGCCACGGCACCACACCGCTTAATTTTGCAGCAGGCAGCGGGCAGCAGAACACCAAAGTGTACGACTTACTGATAGCGAACGGTGCCAACCCTAAAAAAGAACTAAACCAAAACGGTGCTAACGCCTTACTTTTAGCTGCTGCCAGCGATAAAGACCTGAACCTGATAAACTACTTTGTGAGTAAGGGGCTCGACCTGAAAAGCACCGATGCCATGGGTTATAACGCTTTTAGTTACGCAGCCAGAGGTGGTAATGTGGAGCAGCTGAAAGCCTTGGTTAAAAAAGGTGTTACCGTAAATGAGTATGCCCTCCTGACAGCGGCACAGGGTGGTGGCCGCAGAGGCGGTGGCGGCGAAGAAATCGGGCTGCCGTTTTTCCAGTACCTCGAAAGCCTTAGAATAAAACCGACCGTCACAAACAAGAACGGAGAAAATGTGCTGCATTTCCTGGTGCGTAAGCCAAACCAGGCAGAAACGATCAAGTACTTTCTATCTAAAGGAGTAGATGTAAACAAAGCCGATGCAGAAGGAAACACCGCGCTCCTGAATGCTGCCACCAGCAACCAGGATACTGCTATTATAGCGCTGCTGTTACCAAAAGTGAAGGATATAAACCATGTAAACAAGCAGGGCATGAGCGCCCTTACGATGGCGGTTCGCACTAATTCGCTCGCAATGGCCCGCTTCCTGGCTTCAAAAGGAGCCGATGTAAAGGTGCTGGACCAGGAAGGAAACAACCTGGCTTACCACCTGGTGCAGGCTTACACGCCGGCCAGCGAACGCTCTGTTAACGCACCTAAGAAAGACGAGTTCGATGCTAAGCTGCAGTTGCTGCAGGCAAAAGGCCTGCAGGTAAAGGCACCGCAAAAAAACGGTAACACGCTGTACCATGTAGCTGTGGTAAAAAACGACCTGCCTTTGCTGCAGCGCCTGCAACCACTCGGCATCGATATAAACCATAAAAATGCAGAAGGCATTACAGCACTGCACAAAGCAGCCATGGTGTCTAAAGATGATGCTATTCTGAAATACCTGGTAAGTATAGGTGCTAAAAAAGAAATCGGGACGAACTTCGACGAAACAGCCTTCGACCTGGCCAGCGAGAACGAGTCGCTCACCAAAAACAATATATCCGTTAACTTCCTGAAATAATAACAATGCCTCAATTTTTAAAAACGGCCCTTTTGTTCGTGGCTTTCTTTTTTGTTGTCTGTTCCAGCTCGTTTGCGCAGGGAGTAAACAAATATAAATGCATGATCCAGATGACGAATTATATGGGTGAAGGAGCCTATATCGTTATCTCGCTTGTTGATAGTAAAGGTGCCTACGAGAAAACCCTGTATGTGCTGGGGCCAGATAAGAAGTGGTACAACACCCTCGAAGAATGGCACAAGTTTCAGAAGAAGAAGCCTGCTAACATTAGTGCCATTACAGGAGCATCTGTAACAGGAGGTGACCGCAGCATTAACGTAATCGAGATCGACAAAAGCAAAATAAATGCAGGCTACAAGCTCCGGTTCGAGAGTGCCGTGGAAAACAAGGAGTATTATGTGAAAGACCTCGAAATGCCTTTAACAACAGAAGCACTCGCAGCCAAAAACGACGGTACCGGTTTTATCCGTTATGTGCGTTTCAGTGCTAATTAATTTCTCCTGCCATTTATGACCATTTCAGTCTGGAGATACAGCCATTTAGCACTGGCTGTATCTTCTTTTGTTTTTATAGTGCTTGCTGCCTTAACAGGCATTATACTGGCTTTTGAGCCGGTAGCAACAAAACTGCCGGGCTACCGGGTGCAGGAGTTTGAGGAGCTAAACCTGGCCCAAACAATTACGGTTCTAAAAAAGCAGTACCCCGAACTTATAGAACTAAGCGTAGATGCCAACCAGTTTGTGACGGTAAAAGGCACCGATGCAGACGGAAACGATGTGCAGGCTTATGTAAACCCCAGAAACGGGCACATACTAGGTGTCGTGCAGCAGCAGAGCGAATTTTTTCAGTGGGTAACAGCTTTTCACCGGTCCCTTTTCCTGAAGGAGACAGGGCGGTTCTTTATAGGCCTCACTTCTTTTCTGTTGCTGCTGATAGCGGTTTCAGGTACGTTTTTAATTCTGCAGCGGCAGCGGGGGCTTAAACGCTTTTTTGGTCGTATTGTAAAAGATAACGTGGCGCAGTACTACCACGTGGTGCTGGGGCGATTATCACTAATTCCTATAATATTAATCGCAGTTACGGGCACTTATTTATCTGTGTCGCGCTTTGGCCTGCTGCCAGACGAAAAAGTACAACACAATGTAGACCTGGATGCCATAGCCTCTGAACCTGAAAAACCGGCCGCCGATTTTCCTGTTTTCCAGGCTACAGCGCTGGCTCAGGTGCAGACAGTTGAATTCCCTTTTTCTGATTTTCCGGAAGATTATTATACCCTGAAACTGAAGGACCGGGAGCTGGTGGTGAACCAGTTTACAGGAGATATTTTAAGTGAAGTTCCGTACCCAGCCACGACTCTATTCACCAATCTGAGTCTCGACCTGCACACCGGCCGCGGAAGTATTATTTGGTCTATTGTTCTAGCCATTGCCTCAGGTAACATCCTTTTCTTTGTTTACTCCGGCTTTGTGATTACCTGGAAACGCCTCTCCGGCCGTGTTAAAAACAAGTACAGCGCCGCCGAAAGCCAGTTTATTTTACTTGTTGGCTCTGAAAACGGCAGTACCTACCACTATGCCAACGCAGTTTTCAGGCAACTACTGCAGCAGGGGCACAAAGCTTACCTGGCCAACCTGAATAGCTACCAGGCATTTCCAGAGGCAAGTCACTTTATTATTCTAACGGCAACTTATGGGTTGGGTGAGGCCCCGACAGATGCTGCAAAATTTGTCAGCCAACTGGAAGGAGTAGAGCAGCAGCAGCCTGTGTCTTTTTCGGTGCTTGGCTTCGGCTCTTATGCTTACCCCGACTTTTGCAAATTTGCCTTTGAGGTGCATCAGTTGCTGCTAAACCAGCGCTGGGCCTCTCCTCTGATAGATGTGCATACGGTAAACGATAAGTCGCCGGAAGATTTTAGCCGGTGGGCAGAGGCCTGGTCGCAACAAACTGGTATTGTAGTAGGGCTTTCTGAAGACCTTGCAGGTGCAGCTCCGAAAGCTCTGAAAACGCTCACGGTTACAGTAAATACACCTGCCGGCACCGATGGCCACACATTTCTGCTCCGCCTGAAAGCCAGGGGCCGCACAAAAGTTAAGTCCGGTGACTTGCTCGGCATTTACCCTGCGAACGACCACCGAGAAAGACTTTACTCTGTTGGCGTAATCGGAAATGAAATCCAGTTGAGCGTCAGGTTGTACCCGAATGGATTAGGATCGGCTTTTTTGCACGCCTTAGCACCTGGGCAGCAGATTCGCGCGAAACTGTTGCAGAACCAACATTTCCATTTCCCGGTAAAAGCGCCGCAGGTTATCCTGATCTCGAACGGCACCGGCATCGCCCCATTTCTGGGCATGATTGATGAGAATAAGCAGAAGACACCGGTGCGGCTTTACTGTGGCTTCCGGGAAAGTGCTTCTGTCCGGATTTATAGCCAGTTTCTGGAAGAGCAGCAGAAGGCAGGAAAACTGTCCGAATTAAAAGTTGCTCTGTCGCGGGAAGGGAAAAAGCAATATGTATGCGACCTGCTCCAGGAGGATGAACAGGCCATGGCCCAGGCACTGGAGCAAGGCGGTGTTCTGATGCTCTGTGGTTCACTGGCCATGCAGAAAGATGTGCTGCAACTGTTGGATTCAGCTTGCCAGAAATACCTGCCCCACGACATTAGTTTTTATCAGTCGCGCAGCCAGGTGCTCATGGATTGTTATTGAGCCTGCTGTTTCTTTAAGCGGCGCATTTTAATGCCGGTGCTTTTAGAGGCAAAAATGCGTCCTCTATCTGTTATCAATACATAGCTGTAAGCCGGGTATTTTTTTATGAACCGAAGTGCAGCTTTCTTCCCGAGCACCATCATGGAGGTGCTGAAGCCGTTGGCTTGCTCTGCACTAGGGCCAAATACGGTTACGCTGCTGAGGCCGGTGGCGGGGTAACCGGTGGCAGGGTTAATAATATGAGAGTACCGTTTTCCGTTAAACTCTACAAATTTCTCGTAGCTGCCCGAGGTCACGACTGCACTCTGCTGCAGCGGCACGGCGGCAAAAATATCGCCGTTATCCAGCGGGTTTGTAATGCCTACCACCCAGTCGCTTCCGTCCGGTTGTTTACCCCAGGTAGCCATGTCGCCGGTAGCGTTAATTATGCCGGCTGGTATTCCACTGGCTAGCATCATGTCGCGGCTCTTGTCGGCAGCGTATCCTTCGCCCAATGCACCAAAGCCTATTTTCATTCCTTCCAGTTTCAGAAAGATAGTAGAGGCGGCAGAGTCTAGCTCAATGTTCCGGTACCCTACTTTCGAAACGGCTTTTTTTACAGCTTCCGGAGTGGGCATGGTGGTCATGGAGCCGTCGAACTTCCATATCTTCTCCATAGCCGCAAAACTAATGTCGAAGGCACCGCCTGTTTCTGCAGACAAGCGCAGTGCCCGTTGCGTTAAGGCAAATACTTCGCGGTCTACTTTCACGGGTTTAACACCTGCATTCCGGTTTACCTCCGATACCTGCGAGGCCGGTATCCAGTCGGAGATAAGTTGTTCGATACGATCTATTTCAGCAACTACGGCATCAATCTGTTTTTCAGCCGTCAGGGAGTCGGGGGCAACCAGGCTGATGTTAAAGCGACCACCCATTAAAAGCGCATTGCGAGTATGCAGCACCTGTGCCTGGGCACTACTGATGCAGCAGGAAAACAGGAACAGGCATAAAAAGTTAAGCTTCATCTTATCAGGTAATCCGCGCCAGCCAGAGCTTCGGCAGCAGCAGGTTGGGTGTTGGAGCGGCAAGTTACAAACAGCTTGCCTAAGTGCCATAGAAAACGCCGTTTTCCTGCTTCAGGCTTAAGAAACTTATAGCTATAGCTGCTTGTAAAGGAGCAGCATTGCAAAAAGTACAGGCGGAGGAGCTGCTGCAGTTATGCGATTTACAGTGTTTTTTATAGCTTTAGACTTTTTACAATACGAACTATAATCAGGAGCAATAACAGAAAGAAATATGGTACTTGGAGTTGATATTGGAGGATCTCATATAACAGCTGCGGAAATAGACATGGAGGCACAAGCCATTCTTCCGGCAACCATAGTAAGGCAATCTATCCATTCTGGCGGAGAAGCGGCTGCCATCATAAAGGATTGGGCAGCTGCTCTGTCACCGTTAATTGCCACTGTCTCCTCCGCAGATGTAAAGATCGGTATCGCCATGCCTGGCCCTTTCGATTATGAAAAAGGCATCTCCTACATTCAAGGGCAGGACAAGTATGGCTCCTTGTTCGAACTTCCTGTTAAGTCGATGCTGGCGGCAGAACTGCAACTGCAGGAGAGCGCCATCTGCTTTGCCAACGATGCCAGCTGCTTTATATTGGGCGAGGTGTTTGGTGGCGCGGCAAAAGGAGCCCGAAAGGCCATGGGCTTTACCTTAGGCACCGGCTTAGGGTCTGCCAGATTCTTAAATGGCAAAAGCGAAGATGCCAGTTTATGGTGTATGCCCTTTAAAGCTAGTATCGCCGAAAACTACCTCTCTACACGCGCCTGTCTCCACCAATATCAAGCCCTGACAGGAAAGACCTTACGCGGCGTGAAGGAGCTGGCACAGCTTTACCCAACCGATCAGCAGGCCAGGGAGGTATTCCAACATCTGTCGGAGAACCTGGCCGATTTTCTGGAGCAGGCTCTGAGGGCTGACCTGCCCGATGTGGTGGTAATAGGAGGGAACATAGCCAACGCCTGGGACCTGTTCGTGCCGGGAACTGAGAAGATTTTAGCTGCGAAAGGTATCAAGATACCGCTCAAAAAAACACTTTTGGCAGAATCAGCAGCCTTAGTGGGAGCAGCCAGCCTCTGGAGCTAGTGCAGGTAAAGCAGAACGGAGCTTATAACCTTGAGGCTTTTTTGCCTGCATTCCTTTTGAAGGCTCTTTTTATTTAAATAATTCGATTGCAAGAGCTACGTTTTTCTGTATTGACTCAAGCCGTAGGAATTCGGAGTAGTTTAAATTGGAGAAACAAGTAGTAGCGTGCAAGACTGTTTTCTTCCTATTGAACAAACAGCTCCACAAGGTCAATTTGGTTTCTAAGCCCTATTAATAACATGTAGCAACACGAATTTCAACTAAAATAAGTTGTAGCTGACCAGGTATGTGTCTATATTTGCAACATATTTGCAAATAGCTACTGCTTAGCAACCTGTTCATAAGCTCGGTTTTGGTTTTTCGAGCCGGACAAAAATAATATCTTGTAGCCTGAGCTTAGCATCCCTCTGATAATTATTCGTACACCATGCATCGTTCGCCGGTATTTATAGCCTTGTTTTTTCTGGTGCTGCTCTGCAGAGTAGTGGTGCCAGATGCTGCTATATTGGCTTTGCACCAGCATGAGCATCTGGAGCACGAGCAGGTGCAGCACAGCAGCGATGAAGTGAGCCAGGCGCATATCCACTGCCATGTCGATGATTTTGATAACAGCAATTTCCTGTTAACCGACTTTTTTGCTTCTACAGCCATAGTTGTAGTACCAGGTTACTATACCCAACCCTGCAGCTATACCTGGAAATTTACCTATCCGAACAATTCCCTTCTTCGAGGTCCGCCTACGGCATAACCCTTAAACCCAGTTCCTGATCCAGACACCCCTTGACTAAAATGAAAGGATTTTCTTTTGGAAGGGCTATTTCATTAGCATAATTTGAGTAGCTACAGGTTCGCTGCCAGTCAGGTGCTTGCGTCAGTAACAGGAACCGAAAACATTGAGAGCGATTTCAAGTACTGCCTTGTCCTGTTTATTGGATGCTAAACCTGGTGTAAGAAGTTTGAGCCCGGCACTGACTTCTCCGTTGCAGGAGCTTTTTGATCAGTTGTCTAACTCCTAGCCTCTGAAACATGTCTGGTTGACCCTTGGCAAAATTCCGATGCAAAACCTTCTGGAGACTGTTTTCATTCGAATAATCTAGAAACGAATCAGCTTGACAGTTTAAGGTTCCTCAGCTACAGCCGCTGTATGGGCAGACCTTTACATTAAATCAAACATTTATCTTTTGAAAAATACTTATGGAAATTGTTTTAGAAGCAAAGCAGCTTAAAAAGCAGTATCAAGACAAACTGGCGCTGAAAGGCCTGGACCTGCAGCTGCAGGCAGGCGAGATTTTTTGCCTGCTGGGGCAGAATGGAGCCGGTAAGTCAACTACTATTAACCTGTTCCTGGGTTTTATAAAACCTACAGCAGGAGCAGCCTTTATTAACGGCCTGGAGGTAGCTACCAATGTGACAAAAGTGAAAGAATACCTGGCCTACATTCCGGAGAACGTCATGCTTTACCCCAATTTAACTGGCCTTGAAAACCTGGCTTTGTTCAGTAGGCTGGCAGGTTTCGATTATAAGAAAGAAGAACTGATGCAGTACCTGGTGGAGGCGGGGTTGCCTGCAGAAGCAGCTGCACGTAGAGTAGGGGCTTACTCAAAAGGAATGCGCCAGAAAGTGGGCATTGCCATTGCCGTGGCCAAACATGCCAAAGTACTTCTGCTCGACGAGCCAACATCGGGGCTGGACCCAAAAGCGAGCAATGAGTTTTCGGAGCTGCTGCTCCGGCTCAGCAAGGCAGGCACGGGTATTTTTATGGCGACTCACGATATTTTCAGGGCAAAGGAGGTTGGTACCCGCGTCGGTATTATGCGCGAGGGCGAGTTGGTGGACCTGCTGGCGACATCGGATCTGAACGCGAATGAGTTGGAGAAACTCTACTTAAACTACATGCACTGATGTTTTTCAGAAGAGATTAACTGCCTGGCAGCAGCAGGAGCTTTAGCATATGATGTGCTACTGCTGCTCCTGCTCATAAGGTAGCAGACAGAAGCAGAAACTATCTAAAAACATAAAAGATGGTAAAAAGTATAGCGAAAAAAGAATTTATAAGTACCCTCCGCGACAGCCGTTTTATGGTGTTAAGTGCGGCGGTGCTGCTGCTTTTGCTGGCAGCTACCATAGTGGGCCTGCACAGCTACAAACAACAGCAGGCCGAGCGCGAGCTGGCCCAGACAACCGTTAACGAGCAGTTTGCAAATGCCGCCGACCGTCACCCGCACCGCATGGCGCATTTCGGCTCCTTTGCCTTCAGGCCAAAATCAAGTATCAGTTTCCTCGACTTCGGGCTCGACTCTTTTACAGGAGCTTCTGTCTTTTTGGAAGCACACAGACAGAACAGTGCCAACTTCAGCCAGGCGCAGCAATCGGCTTCGCTGATCCGCTTTGGCGAAATGACGGTGGCTTTTGTGCTGCAGATGCTCCTGCCGCTGCTCATTATATTTTTGTGCTTCGGCGCTTTTACGCAGGAAAAAGAAACCGGTACGCTCAAGCTGCTGCTCAGCCAGGGGGTGTCGTTGCGGCAGGCGGCCTGGGCTAAAGTGCTGGGTTATAGCCAGGTGGTGGCACTGGTGGTGGCGCCATCGCTGGTGCTGGCCAGCATCTTGCTTTTTAGTGCCGGCGGTTTTGAGCCAGCTAGTAACGCACTGCTCCGGATGCTGCTGTTCGTGGTGTTTTACCTGGCTTACTTTTTTATTTTTATCGTGCTGTCGGTAGTGGTGTCGGCACTGCACCAGCGCTCCAGCACCGCCCTGGTTACGCTGCTGGCCATCTGGATCAGCTGCTGCATTTTTGTTCCGAAGGCAACCGCCAACCTGGGTGCCACCCTCTACACAACGCCTACCAAAGCACAAATGGATGCTGATGTGCATGAGGAGGTTGCCAAAGGAATTGATGGCCATAACGAGCAGGACGAGCGGGCTGAGGCACTGAAGCAGGAGCTGTTTAAGAAGTACGGCGTAAATTCACTCGAGGAACTGCCGGTCAATTTCGACGGAATCAGGATGGCGGCTGGCGAGGAACACAGTAGCCACGTGTACCAGGAACATTTCGATGAACTGACGGAGGTGTTTGAAAAGCAGAACAGCATCTCGGTGTACGCTGGGCTGCTGAACCCTTACCTGGCTGTTCGCCATTTGTCTATGGGCATGGCTGGCTCCGACTTTGAGCATTACATTCATTTCCAGAACAAGGCAGAAACCTACCGTTACAACCTGGCTCAGGGCCTGAACAACATACAGGCAACGCGGCTGCAGTACGGCGACAAAACCACCCGCCTGAGTAATAGCACCTGGAAAGAATTCGAGCCTTTCCGATACGAGGTTCCCGGCACAGGCTGGGCATTGTGTAACCATGTGGTGTCGGTGGTGGCGCTGCTGTTCTGGTTACTGCTGGTTTGTGTGGGTGGCTTTAAGCTGATCGAAAACATTAACGTTGTTTAACATGAGAATATTCAGAATACTGCTTACCTACGAGTGGCTTAACTTCCGGAAAGACAGAGGACTGCAGTTGCTGACGGTGCTCACGTTGGTTGCTGGCTTGTATGGCATTTATTATGGCACCACTGAGGTGGAGCGTCAGCGAAACAACATTGAGGCCTTAGATCTGCTGACCGAGCAGAACGTGGAGGAGATGAAAGAGAAGTTTCCGGGCGAGGCAGATGCCGGAGACATAGGTTACTATCATTCTACTTTTGCTGTGCACCACCCCGATAGCTGGGCCGGCCTCTCGCTGGGCCAACGCGATGTAAACCCTTTCTATATAAAACTCCGGTTGCTTAACCTGCAGTCGCAGCTATACGACACCGAAAACGTGAATCCGCTGAAGGTGCTGGCCGGCAACTTCGACCTGGCGTTTGTGCTGGTGTACCTATTTCCGCTGCTCATAATTGCACTGAGCTTTAATATTCTGTCGGTAGAGAAGGAGCAGGGCACACTGCCGTTGTTGTTGTCGCAGCCAGTAAGCCTGCCGCTGATGGTGGGAGCCAAGCTTAGTTTCCGGCTGTTGCTGGTGCTTGGGCTGGCTTTGCTGCTATCGGTGGTGGCCATGGTGTGGGCGCGAGTGAGCCCCGATGCCCGTGTTACGCTATGGCTGGCGGTGGTGGTGCTGTATTGCCTGTTCTGGTTTGGTGTTGCTTTCCTGGTGGCTGCCCTTCAGAAAAACTCGGCCTTTAATGCTATTTCGCTGCTGGGCATCTGGCTGCTCCTGGCAATTGTTATTCCGGCCCTGCTGAATGTGTACGTATCGGTGAAACAGCCGGTACCGCAGGCGCTGGCCTTAACCATTAAACAACGCGAGGTGGTGCACGGAGGCTGGGATAAACCGAAGCAGGAAACACTGCAACAGTTCTTTGCCCGTTACCCGCAATACACCGATACCACCGAGATTAAGGAGCGTTTTGTCTGGCGCTGGTATTACGCTTTTCATCAGCTGGGCGATATGGCCGTTGAAGATTTAGCAAGCGATTACCTGCACAGTCTGCAGGCGCGTTACGACATGGTGCAGCAGCTGAATGTGCTGTCGGTGCCGGTAAATGTGCAGGGAATCTTTAATGCTGTGGCTGCTTCTGATCTGCCCGCTCACCTGGGTTTTCTGCAGAGTGCCACCGACTACCACACCTCGCTCCGCGAGTTTTATTACCCGTTCCTGTTTAACCAGGTGCCCTTTACACACGCCGATTTTGCAGTCGAACCCAGGCACAGCTTTACTGCCTCCCCCGATTATGGGGTGGGGTTGAATGGTATCTT
The DNA here is from genome assembly GCF_008017455.1 of Pontibacter qinzhouensis. Classification (GTDB taxonomy): domain Bacteria; phylum Bacteroidota; class Bacteroidia; order Cytophagales; family Hymenobacteraceae; genus Pontibacter; species Pontibacter qinzhouensis. Next base: position 19,374 of record NZ_VRTY01000092.1, read on the forward strand.
CAAACTGGGCATTAGTGTGTTGCTGGTTTATGTTGTCGGTTTGTTGCTGTTCAGGGCCAGAAGCGCCACCTAATGCAGTTCAAAGCCTGAAGGTAGGTTGAAGGAGCCCGCAATCGTGAAATTTATAAAATCAAGATGAAGAATATTTTCACTACAGCCAGGACTACTGCAGGAACCCTTGGCTACTTTCTTCTAAAATTCCTTCTGAAGGCTGTTTTTATTTAAATAATTTGGCTGGATGACATCTAAACCTAACTTTGATGAAAATTTTCAGCTAGTGGTTGTATAGGAGGTGAGTTATAAATTCGCCACTAAAAGAAACCACGAGCTGAAAGCTTGCGGAAGCAGTTCGGTCATAACCAGTGCTATATTTTATATGCAAGTAGGTTGAGCCGGAGCCGAAAAGGATTTGACGCTGAGGATAATACTAAAGTGCTATATTTAATAGCAAGCCAAGCTTGGCCTGCAAGTTAGCGTGGTGCAGGCAACCTGAGGGGTACTTTGTGTTTTAGTTTAAGAGAAAACGCTTAACCAGGCATTAGCTTCTATAACGGTCTCAAATTCTTCTGATTGAAAAGAAGGCCTGAGGGTGCGTTCTATAGTGCTAAAACTATCTTTTGCCTGCGCTTCGTGTAAGGTATTTGAGAACTGCACCCGGGCTGCCCGCTGCACATGAGCCGACTTTAGACCAATGGCTATATAATCCAGAATAAGCTTGAAGGTAATTTCAGGAAGTGTTACTGTCGAGTTAGAGCCATCTATGATAACGCTGGCCGTACCGTATTTTCTAGCCGAACTTATAAAGCTGTCGATACTTTGTTTGACTTTGGCAATATTGTGCTCGTGAAGATCTGGTAAAACTAATGTAGAAATACCGGTAGACAAAGGTTTGCCTAAGGTAGTTGGGGTAGTCTCAAGTAGATTCATTTGTGGGTGAGATAAAACTAATAAGTAAAAAACTATAGAATGTTTTTAATAGGTTGCAGCCACGGTTCCAGGTACTATAAGTAACTACCTAACAATTGGTTGCCCGGTTAAAAAGGCTATACTTACCGGAAGCCAAATTTGTTGCAGATTTTCCTGCTGCCTCCCCAAAAAAGATTGTGCACCATTCCTACTGGTTCATAAATTAATGATATTCATTTTTGCTCTCTCATTCTTTAAGCTTCCTTCCTTAGGTTTTAAATAGGCTCCTGGTTCAACTATGCACTTCAGCTGCCTCAGGTTATAATGTAGCAGCATGTTTTTGGGCTCCGGTAAATTATTTGAATGAGTGAGGCCTTCAGAAGAAAAAAATCATATTTTGAGTCAAGGGTAAAGAGGTATTTGGTTGTGTAGAGCCGCTCGAAAAACAGATGTACCGTTTCTTTACGAGCTGGTAACATAAGACAGTAGCACCTGATAGAGCTGTACATCTCTAAACAACCAATTGGTTACTTCAGTTGGAGGAATTTTAAAGCCAGCATAACTCACTTAGTTTTACCTTGCATGCCAGGGAAGATGGATGCCAAATAGCAACTCCTGAATTTTACCAGCAGCGTGAGTAGGGGGATACATAGAGCAACTAAAGGAAGGGCGCTAAAGGTAAGATGGCAGCTACAGTAGGGTAACTATAAATACATGTAGGTACCAGTAAATTTAGGATATTAAGTAGCACTTAAAAACTGATTAATGCAAAATATGGTTTTAGAAGTTGTTTGGGGCTACTACAGGGCATTTCTTTTATATAGGTAATTGCATTAAATCTTTTTAGAATTAAAGATATGGCGCAGCAGTACCGAAAAATTTGATTAGAGAGCAGAATAGCCTTATTTTCGTTTAAATAGAGCTAAAGGTACTAATCAAAAATTATCAGCATCTTTTTTATTCTTAGCATTACCGTCTATACAAGATACACGTAGATAAAATTGAGCTTCCCCGTTAACTGAAAAATAGTACAATTATGCTGACTAACTACTACAGTCCCACCCTGAAGGATGAGAAAGAGAAGAAGCGTAGGCCTATGCTGAAATGGGTCGTAGCTGGAGTACTTCTTTTGCTCCTAGCCAGCATGGTTGCTTTGGTCGGTTACGAGATAAAAACCTCCAGATTTCAGGCGCGTCAACTTTATGCTTACAGCTCTAAATTAACGTATACCTTACAAACCGGAAGTGCAGGCGATAAAGTAATTTACCCTGATGCAGGGCCTTACGACACCCGCTTAGGATATGCGCTGCTGCCTGCGCTCTTAAGGAGGTCAACTAAAAGTGGTATGGCCATAACGCACCAGGCTGTTCTGTCGCCATCGCTGCTGGAGTATGCCGCACGCGGTTATTTTATACCTTACCAAGAGAAAGCGCAGGCGGGGTTAACTATTACCGATGCCAAAGGAGACTCTATCTATCAGTTCAGTTACCCCAGGCGGGTGTATGCCAGTTTTGAGGCTGTTCCGCCTCTTATTGTTAATGCCTTGCTCTTTATAGAGAACAGAGAACTCCTCAATAACGAGAAGCCTTTTATGAACCCAGCCATAGATTGGGTACGCTTTACAAAAGCCTCTATGCACGAAGCTGCACGCAAAGTAGGGGTAGAGTCGTCTACTATAGGAGGCAGCACACTGGCAACACAAATGGAGAAGTACCGGCATTCGCCTGATGGTGTTACAACCGATACCGGGGAGAAGCTGCGCCAGATGATCTCGGCAAGTGTCAGGACTTACCAGGGAGGTACAGAGACCATGCCTGCCCGCCAAAACCTTGTTTTGTCTTATGTCAATTCGGTGCCTCTTTCGGGTGCGCCTGGTTACGGTGAGGTACATGGGCTTGGCGATGGGTTATGGGTGTGGTTTGCCGCTGAGTTCGAAAAGCTGAACGAGCTGCTACGCTTACCTAACCCTACCGGCGACAGCCTGCTTGCCCAGGGGCAGGCACTGCGGCAGGTACTCTCCCTCATGATAGCGCAGCGCCGCCCGTCGTACTACCTCGGGCCAAAAGGACATGCCGAACTGAATGCCTTAACCGGCAGTTACCTGCGCCTGCTGGCTTCCAACGGTTATATCAGCCCCGAACTGCGCGATGCAGGCTTGGGTTGGGAGGTCACTTTCCGCGACTTCCGGGCAAACCCGGTGGTGGTGCCACAGGAAACCAAAAAAGGTGTGCTTATGGTGCGTACGCACCTCTCCGGCCTTCTGGGCAAACCGCTTTACGACCTCGATCGACTGGACCTGACGGCCAGTACTACCCTGCAGCATGACCTGCAGGAGCAGATAACCAACTACCTTAACCGCCTGGCCGATCCGGAATTTGCTGCTTCGGTGGGTGTAGTGGGCAAAAACATGCTGGCTGCAGACCACACAAAGGAGGTGCTCTACAGTTTTACCTTGCTCGAGCGCACTGCCAATGGGAACCTGGTGCGGGTACAAACAGATAACACCGATCAGCCATTCAACATAAACGAGGGAAGTAAACTGGAGCTGGGTTCTACTGCCAAACTGCGGGTGCTGGTAACCTACCTCGAAGTAATTGGCGAGATACACGACCGGTATGCCAAGCAGGCACCCGCGGCACTGCGAGCAGCTTTGGCTGAGCCCCAGGATAACCTTTCGCGCTGGGTGCTGGAATACCTGCTGCAATCAAAAGATAAAAGCCTGAAAGCTACACTATATGCCGCCCTGGATCGCCGCTACTCTGCCGGACCCGGTGAGGCGTTTTTTACCGGTGGGGGAGTTCACCGCTTCAATAATTTCAGAAACGAAGACAATGGGCGTATCCCAACTGTGCGGGAATCGTTTGCGAAATCTATTAACCTGCCTTTTGTGCGAATGATGCGCGATATCGTGCGCTACACTATCAGCCAGCAAGTACCCAACAGTGTGCAGCTTCTCCAGACAAATACCGATCCGCGCCGGCGCGAGTACATCGCCAGGTTTGCCGACCGCGAAGCAAAAGTATATATGCTCCGGTTCTGGCATAAATACAAAGGCAAGTCCGCTGACGAGCGATTTAAGTTATTCCTGGCTGGTTTAAGGCCTCACCCTGCCAGGCTGGCATCGGTGCACCGCTTCCTTTACCCGGATACAGACTCCATTAGTTTCAGCAAGTACCTGCGGGAGCAGCTACCTAACGAAAAACTGACTCATAAAAAGATTTCGGAGCTCTACCACCAGTATGGTCCGGAGGCATACAACCTTGCTGACCAGGGCTATATTGCCCGGGTGCATCCGTTGGAGCTCTGGCTGCTGCAGTACATGCTGCAGCACCCCGACACTGACTGGCCCCAACTTATAAACGCCAGTGAAAACGAGCGACAGGAAGTTTACGCCTGGCTGCTGCGCACACGCTATAAAAACGCACGCGATTCCCGTATTCGTACCATACTGGAATTAGATGCCTTTGAAGACATCCAGAAGCGGTGGAAACGCCTTGGCTACTCCTTTAATCACCTGGTACCTTCTTTAGCCACTGCCTTAGGCTCGTCTGGCGATCGCCCGGAGTCGCTGGCAGAACTTATGGGCATATTGCTCAACAATGGCGTTCGGCAACGCACCCTGCGCCTGCAGACCCTGCATTTTGCCGCCAACACACCTTACGAAGCCATGCTGGCTATGCAACCAAACCAGGGGGAGCAGGTGCTGAAACCTGACATTGCGGCTGTTGTTTGCGAAGCACTAACCGAGGTAGTAGACGAAGGTTCTGCCCGGAGATTGCAGGGCGGTTTTAACACAGCAGACGGGCAGCCGTTGCTGATAGGTGGTAAGACCGGCACAGGCGATAACCGCAGTGTTACGAGCAGTGCCAGGGGCCGTAGACTAACATCACGTGCCATTAACCGTACGGCCACATTCGTGTTCTTTATTGGCGATAAACATTTCGGTTCGCTTACAGCCTATGTGCCGGGCCGGGAGGCTGCTTCGTTCCATTTTACCTCATCGTTGCCTGTGCAGGTGCTACGCGGAATGGCCCCCCTAATTTCTCCTTTCCTGGATGTGCACAACCCTTCAGCCCTGCCAGATACTTTGGTGTCAGAACCCTCAGGCAAGGAAATAGCAGCAGTTGCATCAGGCAAATAAGGAGCTTATAGCTTTGGCTGCATTACCGCTATTTTCAGGAAAAGAGAAAGGCATGTTTGACCAGTAGGAAAGTACTGGCTGGAGGTAAAGTATGTGGGGTAGTCTCTGTATGTAACTAATCATCAGATTTTTAAGTGTAGAAGCATCTTTATTCATTCTTCTGATTAAGCCTAAAAACAAATATAACGGCGCAGTTGGATTCGGTGCTCTTTTACTACATTATTTGTAATTTTTTGGTAAAGCGTCTGGTGTTTTTCTATTTTGCTGCTTTAAGTTGGCTTTTTATAAATTTGTTTATATTATATTAGCTTAAACTTTTTTGGCTGCCTCTTTTTAAACCAGCGAACAAAGATATAATACCTTAGCACATAGTGCAGATAAGCGTAGGTTTATTACGTTTAGCTGCAAGTTAAATCCGTCATTGGGATTATTTTCAGATTTTAAAATGGCGAAGCTTTCAGGCTATTAGGGCTGGATGGCATCAAAGGTCACTAAAGCGGCAAAGAAGGGAAAAAGAGCCAAAGGCATGAATCTCTGATTTAGGACTTTACGTCTTGCTGCGGCGTTGCCGGAGAAAGCCCTTCTGCTTTCGGACGGGAGCGTCCCTGC
>NZ_VRTY01000093.1 GCF_008017455.1 Pontibacter qinzhouensis
TTGCAGAAGCTGGAGTACATACAGCAGCTAAAAGAGGAGCAGCACCGCGTGCTGATGGTAGGCGATGGCCTGAACGATGCAGGTGCTTTAAAGCAAAGCGATGCCGGTATTGCCCTCACCAACAGCATCACCAACTTCTCGCCTTCCTGCGACGCCATACTGGATGCCACTGCTTTTCATAAATTGAGCAAGTTTCTGGCCTTCTCCAGAAAAACGATGAATATCATTCTGGCCACTTTTGCGGTATCATTGGTCTACAACGTTATCGGCCTAACACTGGCTGTACAAGGTCTTTTCACGCCCATTGCCTCAGCCATCATCATGCCGATCAGTTCGTTGAGTGTGATCATCTTCGCCACCCTATCCGTAAAAATTGCCGCCAAACGTGCCGGATTATAAAAAACGCAGGCTGGGCAGCAGCTTTCAGCGAAGCAGCAGCGCCTGACTTTTAACTCATAACTTTTAACTCTTAACTCACAAAAGCCATGTTCATCATCTTTTTATTAATCGGGATAAGTGTAGCCGTGGCCGCCGGATTTTTAGGAGCCTTTCTGTGGGCTGTCCGTTCCGGCCAGTACGACGACGACTACACCCCAGCTGTGCGCATGCTCTTCGAGAACGAAGTAGGAGGCACAACCAGGCCTGCTACCGAGAAAACAAGCGGTAAATTAACCTGAACTGCTGCAGCTGTGACTACAATCAGCTCCAAAGCTGACCTGTGTCATCTTTTTGAAGCACGATCTTTTTCAATTTTGCAATGAAAGTAGAAGAAGAAATCACTACAAACATCATCACATCAACACAAATAAACATTAATCAAATGGAGGGCACCGCACATGTCAACTAATGTAGCAACCGCTTTAGAAAAGGACCCGAGGAGTATTTCGCCACCGAAAAAAGAAGACCCCGGAAAACCTGATGCATTTTTTTACGACAACAAAATAGTAAGAGACTTTGGTATAGCCACTGTTTTCTGGGGAATTGCAGGTATGCTGATCGGAGTGATCATTGCATTTCAGCTGGCTAACCCAGATATGAACATGGGCACCCAGTATACCACCTTTGGCCGTGTAAGACCTTTGCACACCAATGCTGTGATTTTTGCCTTTGTGGGCAACGCCATTTTTATGGGTGTGTACTACTCGCTGCAGCGCCTCTGTAAGACCCGCATGTACAGCGACCTGCTCAGCAAGATCAACTTCTGGGGCTGGCAGCTGATTATTGTGGCGGCCGTTATAACGCTTCCTTTAGGTATCACTACTTCAAAAGAATATGCAGAGTTGGAGTGGCCCATCGATATTGCCATTACGCTGGTGTGGGTAGTATTTGGCTGGAATATGTTTGGTACGCTGGCAAAACGCCGCGAGCGCCATATGTACGTAGCTATCTGGTTCTACATCGCCACGTTCTTAACAGTAGCTGTACTGCACATCGTAAACTCTTACGAGATGCCGGTTAACTTATTCAAGAGCTACTCTGGTTACGCCGGGGTGCAGGATGCGTTGGTGCAGTGGTGGTATGGCCACAACGCGGTGGCATTCTTCCTGACTACGCCGTTCCTGGGCCTGATGTACTACTTCCTGCCCAAAGCTGCGAACCGTCCGGTTTATTCTTACCGCCTGTCTATCATTCACTTCTGGTCGCTGATCTTTATCTATATTTGGGCTGGCCCGCACCACTTGCTGTACACGTCGCTGCCAGACTGGGCACAGTCACTGGGGGTAGTATTCTCTATCATGCTGATTGCGCCGAGCTGGGGTGGTATGATCAACGGCTTGCTGACACTGCGCGGTGCCTGGGATAAGGTGCGCGTAGAGCCGGTACTGAAGTTCATGGTAGTGGCTATTACTGCCTACGGTATGGCTACGTTCGAAGGCCCGATGCTTTCGCTTAAAAACGTAAACGCCATCGCCCACTTTACCGACTGGATAGTAGCACACGTGCACGTAGGTGCCCTCGGCTGGAACGGCTTCCTGACCTTTGCGTTGCTGTACTGGTTGTTCCCTCGCCTGTATAACACAAAGCTATTCTCCAATAAACTCGCCAACACCCACTTCTGGTTAGGTACGCTGGGCATTCTGTTCTATGCTATCCCGATGTACTGGGCCGGTTTCACGCAAGGTCTGATGTGGAAACAATTCACAGCAGAAGGTACACTTCAGTATTCTAACTTCCTGGAAACAGTGCTGCAGATCGTACCCATGTACTACATGCGCGGTATTGGTGGTGTACTGTATCTCAGCGGCGTATTCCTGATGGTGTACAACCTGTATAAAACAGCTAAGTCTGGTACGCTTATAGCCAATGAGCCGGCCGTTGCGCCAGCCAGAGTGAAGGAAGAAAGCCATAATGCCGGCCACTGGCACAGCTGGATCGAAAAACGTCCTACACAGATGGCGATATGGGCAACCGTAGCCATTCTGATAGGTGGTCTGGTAGAGTTTATTCCTGCCTTCGTTATAAAGTCTAACGTGCCGACTATTGCCAGTGTGAAACCATATACTTCGCTGGAGCTGCAGGGGCGCGACTTGTACATAAAAGAAGGCTGCGTTAACTGCCACACCCAAATGGTAAGGCCGTTCCGTTCCGAAACAGAGCGCTACGGCGAGTACTCCAAAGCAGGCGAGTTCGTGTACGACCACAACTTCCTGTGGGGCTCTAAACGAACCGGCCCCGATTTGCACCGCGTGGGCGGCAAGTACCCGAACTCCTGGCACTATCACCACATGCTGGATCCTACGTCTATGTCGCCGGGCTCTATTATGCCAGCCTACCCCTGGTTGTTTGAGCAGAATGTTGACCTAAGCACCACGCAGGATAAGCTGAGAGTACTGAAAAAACTGGGAGTGCCTTACGAAGATGAGTACATCGCCAACGCCAACGAAGAACTGATGAAACAGGCCGAAATGGTAACGGCAGATCTGGCAAAAGAAGGCCTGGAGGTTAAGCCAGAAAGCGAAATCGTAGCCCTCATCGCCTACCTGCAACGCCTGGGGACTGACATTAAAGTGAAAACCGAGGAATAGTTTGTTAGACACAAGACACAGGACATAAGACACAGGACTTAAAACTAGTAGGCCTGTTGTAAATAGATAGCATACTACAAGAGAAAAAGTCTTGAATCTTGTGTCTTGCGTCCTGAGTCCCAAAAAATAAGAAAATGTACAAGAACGTTTTGCAAGCCATAGATGGCATCGAAATATACCCAATCATCTCGTTTACGATCTTCTTTGTGTTCTTCCTGGGCCTGTTGCTTTATGTAACCCTGATGGACAAGAAATATGTGCAGGATATGAGCAGTTTCGCCTGCGCACCGGAAGATGACACAGACCTAATGGTAGGAGGCACAAAGCAATGAATGGAATAACACAATTCGTAAGGAAAAGCGGCCTGGCTCTGGTAGCAGGGCTGCTCCTGCTGGCAGGAAGCCCCACGCAGGCACAGGATGCCGTAGCAGGTAAAAAGATTTTTGAAGGGAACTGTGCCGCCTGCCATAGCCTGGAGGCCGATGTGGTAGGTCCTGCCCTAAAAGATGTACACAAACGACGAGGCAATGAGTGGCTGGTACAGTTCATCAAAAACTCACAGGCAATGGTGGCGGCTGGCGATAAAGATGCTGTAGCCATATTCGAGAAGTTCAACAAGATCCCGATGACAGCCTTTGAAGGCTCACTTTCGGATGCGGACATCAACAATATAATTGCCTACATAACAGAAGCAAGTGAGGCTCCTTCCGCAGTAGTGGCCGAAGTACCGGCAGCACCGGTTGCTCCTGGTGCACAACCAACTGCTGCTGCCAGCGATGTTGCCTTTATGGACCTGCCCCCGCTCGTGTTCTTCATTATTGCGCTAACGGCTCTTGTGTTGGTGCTGGTGCTGGCCCTGATTTATATGCTGGCTCGTTTACTTGTGCCCATGATGGGAGACAGCCTGTATGATGAGGATTTCCGGGAATCGTGGGCTGGTCGCCTGATTTTCCTGTTCCGCGGCGACCTGGCTCTTATGACGGGTAAGGCAAAAGATGTTGTTCATTCGAACCACGATTTTGACGGTATTCAGGAATACGATAACGACTTGCCGCCTTGGTGGAAAACCATGTTCTATGTTACCATTGTGTTTGCGGTGGGGTATATGCTGCATTTCCACGTGTTAAAGACTGGGGCACTACAGGCGCAGGAGTACGAGATGGAAATGGAGCAAGCTGCTCTTTTTGCTGCCTTACACGCCGATGACCCCAATGCAGTAACAAACTACACTGTGTTAACAGACCAGGCCGCACTGGAGGCAGGCAAAACCATTTACGGCCAGAACTGCGCCGCCTGCCACGGACCGGAAGGCCAGGGAACCGTAGGCCCGAACCTGACAGATGAGTACTGGCTGCATGGTGGCGATGTGAACGATGTTTTTAAAACCGTGAAGTACGGAGTGCCAAGCAAGGGCATGGTGCCTTGGCAAGGTAAACTCACCAAAGATCAGCTATTGGAAGTAAGTAGCTACATTTTATCGCTGCAGGGCTCAAATCCGGCCAACCCGAAAGAACCGCAAGGGGAGAAGCAGTAAAAACAGTGGCTAAACCATGCTAAAAATCCTTTCTTGGCGCTTTTGTAGGCCCGGGAAAGGATTTTTTAGTTTGGTTTTATTGATAATTGGTGTTCAGCGAATTGCAAAGATTCTTGGCACAAACAACTGAGACATATGTTGTTATTGTGTGAATTTATGAAAACAGTAGCCGGGACCTCGCAGTGTGTGCAGCTCCTGCGAGGATCTGAGGGACCAGTAGCAGCCCTGATCAAATTAGTTTCATATTATTTTCATAGCGCGAGCGTCCTCGCTCGTGTTTACTATTACCCGGCCTCTGGCCGGTGGGAACCAACTTGCATTAATTTTAATCGGCCAGAGGCCGCGGAATAGGAGTCACGAGCGAGGACGCTCGCGCCATGATCAAAGTTTTCTATGCGTAACACCAGTTCCTAATTCAGGATAAATGATAGTTTAAATGGTGATTTATGTCATTCTTCTGGAGTACCCTAATCTCTAATTTTGGGAATTCAATAAATAACAACCGGCAGGACTAATATCCGCACAAATTAAAACTGCCATGGCAAGTAAAATTCAAACGGCACCCGATGAGTTCCGGGATCACATCGCTACTGTAGATGCAGAAGGGAAGCGTGTGTGGGTGTACCCGAAAAAGCCGAAAGGCAATTTATACGATTATCGCAAATGGGTGAGCTACGCGCTGCTTGCACTCCTCTTTGCAGGACCTTTTATAAAAATAAATGGGCTTCCGCTGCTCATGCTGAATGTGGTGGAGCGCAAGTTCGTGATTTTAGGCGTGCTGTTCTGGCCGCAGGATTTCTTTATTCTGGTATTGGCTTTCCTGGCCCTTACTGTTTTTATCATCCTTTTCACAGTAGTATACGGCCGCATCTTCTGTGGATGGGTCTGCCCCCAGACTATTTTTCTGGAGATGGTGTTCCGGCGCATCGAGTACGCGATTGAAGGAGATTACACCAAGCAGAAAGCGCTGAACAAAATGCCCTGGAATGGGGAGAAGCTGCTGAAGAAAAGCGCTAAAACGGCTGTTTTTCTTTTGATCTCTTTTCTTATTGCCAATACGTTTCTAGCCTATGTTATCGGTATAGAGGAGTTGCAGAAGATTGTGCTGGAAGGGCCTGTAAACCACCTGGTAGGGTTTAGCACTTTAATGGTTTTTACCGGTATATTCTACTGGGTGTTTGCCTACTTCCGGGAGCAAGTTTGCACCATTGTTTGCCCTTACGGCAGGTTGCAAGGCGTAATGCTCGACAAAAAGAGCCTGGTAGTTGCCTACGACTATGGCCGGGGCGAACCCCGCGCTAAACTCCGCAAAGGCCAGGTCCGCACCCAGGGCGACTGCATAGACTGTAACCAGTGCGTGCAGGTCTGCCCCACCGGCATCGATATCCGCAATGGGGCGCAGCAGCTCGAGTGCATTAACTGTACCGCCTGCATCGATGCCTGCAACGACATCATGCGCATGATCGATAAACCGGAAGGCCTTATCCGCTACGACTCTGAAGAGGCGATTGCCGAAGGAAAGAAGTGGACCTTGTATACACCTCGCGTGCTAGGCTACACCGCCATTCTTGTGCTATTGCTTTCTGCTTTAACTACTCTGCTGGTGGTGCGCGACGATGCTCAGGCGACCATTTTGCGCACACCAGGACAGCTGTATCAGAAAACTGAGCAGGGCACTGTTAAGAATCTTTATAATATTTCCGTTATAAACAAAACAAATCACGAAATGCCGCTTACGCTACGTTTGTTGTCTGGCGAAGGAAGCATACAGGTAATAGGAAGTGATTTGGTTTTACCGGCTCAGGGCATGGCAGAAGGAGTGTTTTTTGCCGAGATACCAAAAGATCAGTTGCGAGGCATGAACTCCAAAATAGAGATAGGCGTGTACTATGGCGAAGAATTGATCACCAAACAGGATACCAAGTTTCTGGCACCGGCCAGGTAGGAACAAAAGAATTTTGAATGAGTGAATGGGTGAGTAGAAGGCATAGTAAGAACTTCAGTTTATAGCTACTACCGCTTATTTTAATTAAGTTTTTTAGAAAAGAAAACATGACAACTTCACATAAACAATCTAACAAGAATTTTACCTTATGGCCTTATGCCGTTGTGGTGTGCATGGTGCTTTTTATGGGCTATATCGCCTCCTTTGTTTATAAGGCGATGAACCAGGATGTAGACCTGGTGAGCAAAAACTATTACGAGCAGGAAATCGCTTACCAGGAGCACATCGATAAGGTTGGCAGAACAGCTGCTATAGGTAATGTAGCTATAACTTACAACGAGCAAAACCGGTCGGTGCTGTTACAGCTGCCAGAGACACTGAAAGGGAAGCAGGTGAAAGGAAAAATCACCCTTTTCAGACCATCGGACGACCAGCTGGACCAGGAGTTGCCACTGCAGCTTGGCCGTGATATGAGTCAGCTGATAGAGACGCAGGACCTGGAACGCGGGCTCTGGAAGGTTCGGGTAAACTTTAACGAAGGTGAGCAAACTTATTATACAGAAAAAACCATCCAGTTAAAATAGCCATGATCTGGGCAGGCTTTTTATTTGGATTAGTAGGCAGTTTCCATTGTGTCGGGATGTGCGGCCCTATAGCAATGGCTCTACCATTTGTCGGGAGTTCCGGCTGGCGTTACTACGCAGGCCGGCTCCTGTACAATGGTGGAAGAATTACCACATACGCACTATTAGGAGCTTTGGCTGGTGCCTTTGGGCAGTCGCTGCAGCTGGCAGGTTTACAGCAAACTATTTCTATTGCATCAGGGGTACTGATACTGTTGCTGCTGGTGTTGCCAAACGCCCTGAAAAGCAAAACAGCCAGTGCCATTGGTACAGACAAGCTCATGAATTGGGTACGGCACAAACTGGGGTATTATTTTCAGAAGAACTCTCTGGGCTCTTTGTTTATGGTGGGGTCGCTGAACGGGCTGCTGCCTTGCGGCTTTGTCTACATTGCCCTGGCAGGGGCCATTAGTGCTCCCGGAATAGGCGGTGCCATGCTGTATATGGTGCTTTTCGGACTGGGCACTTTTCCGCTCATGTTTATCGTGTCCTTGTCGGGCAAACTGATTAGCCTGAAAGTTAGGGCTGGTTTTAATAAGGCTGTTCCTTATATAGGGGTGTGCCTGGCGGTGTTGTTTATTGTGCGCGGCCTCGGCCTGGGCATTCCGTACCTGAGCCCTAAGGTAGTCGAAACCGAAAACCATAAAACGGAGATGAGTTGCTGCACCAAGCCGGTGGCTGCTAAACATTAAGTGGAATTAAGTTTAGCAGGATGTCCTGCTGTGTGTTATATCTAACCTATACCTCATTTTTAAAGCTATGTGCAACTCAAAGAAAATAAAGCGTGTGCTGGTGCCGGTGCAGGATAACAAGGCCGGCGAGGAGCTGTTGCGTTATGCCGGTAACCTGGTGGCCGCTATGGGAGCAGAACTGCTGTTGCTGCAGACAAGTAATCAAAAAGAACTCACATTTACGCAGCAGAGTAGGGGCATCCAGGCCCTGCGTACGTTCGGCGATCGAATTCTGTCGCAACTCAGGCAGGTTGCTACACCAGTTCCCTTCGATTGTGTGATACGACCCGGCAACCTGAGTGAGTGTGTGACAGCAGTGGTGCAGGATTACCAGGCAGACCTGATTGTGATGGAAACCTGTCCGCTGCACCAGGAGGAGGAGCAGGCAGACCCGGACCATGCGGCCGCCATTATGGAAATGGTGCCTTGTCCTGTGCTGGTGGTGCCCTGTACTGCCAGGTTTCAGAAGCTCGAGAACCTGGTGTTTGCCACCGATTTCACCGACCAGGAGGAGCAGGTGCTGAAGCAGATTGCCGCTTTTGCGAGACAGGCAGGTGCCTCACTTACACTGGTGCAGGTTTATAGCAAGGCAGAACGCCAGCACCTGAGCAGCTACAAAGCCGCCATGCAGGAAACCGAAAAGCTCTTGCAAGGGCAGGAGGTACATTGTAAACTGCTGGAGGAAGAGGATGTGCTGGAAGGCATCAGCGACTTTGCTGAAATGGCCCGTGCCGACATGCTCATTCTGGCCATGCAGGACAATTACTTGCTTAAGCGCCTGTTCAGCAGCAACTACACCAAAACCATGGCCTACCACACCCGCTACCCCATCCTGACCTTCAGGCAGCTTAAGAAAAAGCCATGCTCCGGCTCCTGCATGAACTGCATGAAGAGCAAAGGCAGTCAGCCGGAAGTTAATGAGGCGCTGACGTTTTCAATATAGGAAAGTGCACGGAACTTCTATATGCCTTCCTTTTGCAGCAGCATCAGCAGCAACAGAAAGGTCTCTGGAGGGGCAAAATCATTAGAATAATTTAAAGGAACATCTCTATTTAAAAGAGTATTCTCTATAGCAGGCGCTGCTTCTGATCAATTGGTCAGAAGCAGCGCTTTTTGCTTTTCAGAAGATTGCTGTTTTTGTGGGGGTACGTATGAAGGATTTTGTTTAAACTTCGCAGCGTCTTCCAGACCTGTGAGAGTTTTCGGAAGGAGCTTGAATACCTCTTTTTCTCATTGCCCAGACGCTCCCAGGTCATTTCTTCTTGACGCGCGTGTCATCTAGCCCTTCTGCAGATGAATCGGAATTATATACCTGGTAAACAGTCAACGGGCGTACGACAAAGTGCACTAATTCATATTGAATTTTGTGCCAATGCTCGGGAGCAATTATTCTAATGAAAAAGGCCTTCCGGAGGCAAAAAAGAGGTTATACCAGCATAGCATTTGCTCATCATCATCTCTTTTCGCTTCATGTATGGTTCTCGCCCACAAGATCTTTTCAAGATGACAGAAAAATAAATGTAGTTATGGCAAGAGGTTTGTGCGATTTGATATAAATTAACTGATGTTGCGCAGTTGTGGTTAAAAGATACGCTCTTGTTATAGGTGGAGTTCAGCTTCATGTAGCGGCGTTACATGGTAACGTCGTTGCCAGCCGATCGCTTTACCTCCAGCTATAAAAAAAATGCGGGGTAACAGGCGCATGGGCAAACAGAAAGGCCTGTCTCATGTTGCAGCCCCGGCGTTACATTGTAACGCCGCTACAAAGGTACTGGCTGCTCCAACTGCGTAACATCAGTAAATTAACTGTTAGGGTATCGTTATCATCGTTAAAATGCAAAAAATCTGACAACCATAATTATGAATTTAGCGCAGCCCTATCGAACTGCTTTATGATCTTTTACAGAAGGATAATCAACAGGAGACACATCTTCGTCGTCTTCTAAAGACCAGCCGGTTTTAAGCCCGATGATAAACCAGCCAAGTGCCAGCACCCCACCAGCAAAGATTGTGTCGCCGATAACGCGTAGCCAGCGCAGGATGTTCATGGTGTCGGTTTGCATGAACTCCATGGAGCGGGCGTACCAGAGGCCGTACTCCACACTCGCCCACGCCTGCATCAGGCCGATGGGCAGCACACTGATCACGACCATCAGCATCAGGCCAACATTTATGGACCAGAAGGCAAAGCTGATTACGCCGTCTTTCCAGCGGCGACGGGCAGAGAGGCCCTTGAGCACGAACAGCATCAAACCGATACCCAATATACCATACACGCCAAACAGAGCAGTGTGCGCGTGAACCGGCGTGGTGTTCAGGCCTTGCATGTAGTAGAGTGCAATGGGCGGGTTAATTACGAAACCAAACACACCGGCACCCACCATGTTCCAGAAAGCCACCGCTATGAAACAGTAGATAGGCCATTTATACGCCCTGATCCATTGGGTGGAGCGGCTGATCTGCAGGTTGTGGTAAGCCTCAAAACCTATCAGCACCAGTGGCACTACTTCCAGGGCACTAAAGGTGGCTCCGAGGGCCATAACGGCTGTAGGAGTACCGCTAAAGTACAAGTGGTGGAACGTGCCGATAATGCCGCCAAACAGGAAGATGATCGTAGAGAAGAGCACCGTGGCCGTAGCCATCTTAGTATCCAGAAGGCCCATGCGCACAAAAAGGAAGGCAATAACCACGGTGGCAAATACCTCGAAGAAGCCTTCTACCCACAGGTGCACTACCCACCAGCGCCAGTATTCGGCAATGGCCAGGTTGGTGTGTTGTCCCCACATCAGGCCGGCAGCGTAGAAGAGCGCAATGGCAGCCGAAGAAATCAGGAACATGCCCAGCAGGTGGCGGCCTTCCACATCGTTTTTAAAGGCAGGCCAGATAGCGCGTACCATCAGCGCCAGCCACACAAACAAGCCTACCAGCAGGAATATCTGCCAGAAGCGGCCCAGGTCGACATACTCGTAGCCCTGGTGGCCAAACCAGAAGTTTTCGGTATAGCCCAGTTTCTGCATAATGCCATACCACTGCCCGGCCAGGGAGCCAGCCACGATAATGAGCAGGCAGATGAACAGGAAGTTGACACCCAGTTTCTGGAACTTAGGCTCGTAACCCGAAACGGCAGGGGCAATATACAAGCCAGTAGCCAGCCAGGACGTGGCGATCCAGAAAATAGCCAGCTGCACGTGCCAGGTGCGGGTAATGGAGTAGGGGAGGTAATCTGCGAGCGGGAAACCGTAAAGCGCCTGCCCTTCTACACCGTAGTGCGCTGTAACGACACCAAGCGTAACCTGCACCAGAATCAGGGCTGTCACGATCCAGAAATACTTGAGCGTGGCCTTCATGGATGGCGTGGCTTTCAGGCCCAGCAAAGGGTCCTGCTTGGGTAGCCTGGAATGGTCAATTTCTTCTTCCTTGTTAGAGGCATAGTAATAGGCCAGTAAGCCCACACCTGCAATCAGGATAATCACGCTGAAGCCTGTCCAGATAATGAGGTCGCTGCTGGGGCGGTTGGCTACCAGGGTTTCGGCGGGCCAGTTGTTGGTATAGGTAATGGCTTTGCCGGGGCGCTCGGTTACGCAGGCCCAGGAGGTCCAGAAGAAGAATGCATTGAGTTTCTCCATCCGCACCGGGTCCTTCACCGTGTTGTCGGCCATGGCGTAGGCATCACGGTGTTTGGCAAGGGCAGGATCGTCTGTAAACAAGCCGGTATAGTGTTTGCTAACCTCTGCAATAGCTTCGGCACGCAGGTCAGAAATGGTTAAAATGCCTGTGGCTGGGTTGTAGGTGTTGGCGCGGATCTGCTTCTGCAGGCGGGCCTGTAACATAGCCTGTGTTTCCTCATCCAGGTCATCGTAGCTCTTTCCTTGTGTTTCCTGCGCCCAGGTATCGAGAAAGAACATGGCCTCTTTGTGCAGCCAGTCGGCGCTCCAGTCAGGTGCAACATAAGCGCCGTGGCCCCAGATAGAGCCAAGCTGCTGCCCGCCAGTAGACTGCCAAACGTTCTGCCCGTCTTTAATGTCCTGTTCTGTAAAAATAATTTTGCCGGATGTGGTCACGACTTGTGCCGGAATAGGGGGAGCTTCTCTGTAGATCTCGATGCCGTAGTACCCGAGTACGGCGAAGGAGCCAACGATCACGGCTATAAAACCAAGCCATAGATTTCTGTATTTCATGGTAGTGGTAGTAAGTGTTTTATAATGGTTTAGATGATTAGTTGCCTGTGAGGCAGTCTGGTTTACTTGTGTTCACAATTCAAATGTCCGAAGTGAGGCCATGACAAAAAATGACCTAAGTCACTAATAAAAGATATTAAGGTATTTTATTCTTTAATAAGTATCCGTTATTTTTGATATAGCTGGATTTTATACTATTTAATGCCACTACCATGGAAAATAAAGCCGAAAACATGCCGCCAGCCAATACCGATGCCAATCATGCATTCGAAGCGCCACTACTCACCTTCAATTTGCCTTCGCTGATATTGCAAGCCAAAGGGGAGGAGCAGTGGGAAAAGAGTGGACGAATTGCCAAAACCCTTTATAAAAGCAAATCGAGGCGGATCGTGCTGAATGTGATGCAGGCAGGCACCGAAATAAAGCTGCACCAGGCACCGGGTCCGATCAGTGTGCAGGTGCTGGAAGGGCATTTAGGATTTCATACGGAAGCAGCATCTGTAATGCTCCGGCAAGGGGAGATGCTCACGCTAAAAGAGCACACCAAACACAGGGTAGAGGCGCTTGACGAAGCAGCTTTCCTACTTACTGTTGCGCCCCTGGAGGCTTAGTTTACCCTTGGCACGTTAGAAGCCAAAAGGCTTTGGAAGGGGTTTTTCATTCGAATAATTTGCGGAATGGAACAACTTTTTTGGCTGCATCACAAATCAGCAGCTCGTATAAGAGAGCCATCTAAACCCGTAAACTATCCTGGGAAGTTGCAGCTCCATTTAAATTTCTGAGCATTTGTCAGAGTGGATGATCTCAGATTTAGGTTAATCCTTTCCTGTCGCGAGTTTAGGCGCAGCCATAACTAAAGGGAAATTATGAGTAAGATTAGAAGTTTCTTTCTGTTATTCAGAATCAAAGATCAAAAGCAATTCCTTTAAGCGCATGTAAGTTATGTCGGCTTGCACATAAATTATTCTAATGAAAACGGCCTTCCGGAGCCTTTTTGGCTACTGCTTGTTCGGGGTCATAATCGGCCGAGAGGGCTAAGGCTACGGGTTTTATACAGAGACTTAGCAACAGCCTAAGCAACGGCGTTACAGTGTAACGCCGCTACAACCGAACCAGAATGAATTTAACAATCGGTAAAATGATTAGCGTTTCAATACTTATTCTGCTGGAGAATTTCGTAAACTTACTGTTCCATTTCTCCAATAGAGCAAGGATTGAAACATCTACTACTTCGTTTGCTCGGGTAATATTTAACCATGTCCATTATAACAAGGAGCAAAGGTTAAATATTGCCTGCTGAAAATTATTTTAATCTATTACTTTGTTTATTAAAAATAAATATTTCATATTCACTTTACATTAAATCTTTTAGCAGTTCATTTTGTGCACTGTATTGCGTTATGATGCAAGGGTATTACATCATAAAAAAATAATATTAAAGGCAACTTGAAATTCAGAACAAATACAATATGTTAGATACACTTATTAGGTTTGGAAAACATCTCAGCGAAGATCGCGGAGAATGGGATGATATTATAGATATACCAGATACCACAGAAGAACAGACTAAAGGTATTACCCCTCTCGTTGCACAACTACTTTTTGATTTAGATGCAAATCAAGTAAAGCTGGATAAGACACAGTTAAAAGTATTTGAACCGCAGGATGCTTATACTTACATGAACATCAAAATTCAGGGAGGGAACAATAAGGCTATTTATGCTACAGTTTCTCCCAAAAAGTCTTTTGAACAAATCCGTAAAACTTTCTTTGGGCTAACAGACAAGAATGGGAAAGCACCTGAACAAGGTCAATTTACAGAAGCGATTGATAAAGATTTTCAATTTCTGATAGGTTCTGCCCTATATCATGTGCTTCAAAAAATATTTGCTCTTTCAGAGGATTTTACAGCAAAGTACGTCGATCAGGAGAAAAATAAAGCAGACTTCGGTAAAGCGATAAAAGCGTTAGACTTGCCTAATAATGAACGCATAGTGCTTTTATATACAGCTGTCAAAAGCCAGGAACTTAAAATTCCTCTTGCAACACCAATTGCGAAAGTATCTGGTTATGAAGACTTCCTTCGCTCCAAATTCCTGAAGAAAGAAGAGCCGCTTAAGCTAGAAAATCCCGTTGACAAACTTTGTTATGCTACTGGTATACCTACAGCAGATGTGGAAGATATAACCATAGGAGCCAGATACAGCATAAATAAAATGTTTGTGACCACTACTAAAAACTACGCATCCAACTTTAATGATAAAGCTTTTGGTAGTAATTATCAGGCTAGTGCTTTGGCTCAACTTTATCTAGAGCGAGGTTCAAATTATTTGCTGAACAAATACACCACTAAGATAGCTGGAGTAGATCACATCATTATTCCTCATTTCTTTAGCAAGGAAGACGTTGATCCAGACGTTCTGATGCAGCGAATATCCAAAAAGACAGACTTGCTATTCCGCTACAAACAACTTGCTGAAATCGTGGATGACTTTTCCGATAATGAGCTTTACTGGCTTAATTTTCTCGGGTTTGAATCAGACGGCAATTTTTTTAAAACTATCAACACCATTCAAGATGTAAGCAAACTTCATTTTAACAAGCTTATTGATACTTTTAGAGACACTGATCTGATTTTTAAGAATATAGCAGGCATGGAATGGGAAAAAGTAATGACTGCTGGTAAAGACAATAGACTTAGCTTCAATTTTTATAGCTTATACTCACTTGTACCAGTTAGAAAAGAGAAAGAGAAAAAAAATGCTGCGCTCGCGCTGTTTAAGGCTATACTAGAACAACGAATAATAGATCCGCAACAACTGTATAAGCACTTTACTGAACTGATTTTATGCCATTGGTATGGCCGATATAAAGCCTATGGCAATGTGTATCAGAATGACATCTTTGATTTTGCTGCCCGCAATGCAGTGTTTCAATATCATGCCCTTTTTTACATCTTCAAGCAATTTAATCTTTTAAAAGGAATGGAAAATATAAAAAGTGAAGAGCTAACTGATGGGCTTAAACCATCAGAGGCCTTCTTCAGAAAAATGGACTACAACGACAGCCAGAAGGCAATGTTTTATCTTGGCAGAATTCTTAATTCAGTGGCATATGCTCAGCAAAAAAAAGGGTATGATTCCAAGCCTGTGTTAAACAAGGTGAATTATAATGGAATGGATAAAAAAAACATTATACGCCTACATAAAGATTTGTTTGACAAATGCCGTCAATACACTATCCTTTCTTTTAATGAGCCGTTATTTTCACACTTTACACAACTTTTCAACGAAGAAAAATGGTCACTAAAATCTGAAGAAGCGCTTTTTTATCTTTTGGCAGGATACTCATTTCGTGATAACGCTTAAACTTATTCAGTAACTGAAAAAATAAATCTATAAAAAATAATATGGCTACAATTACTAATAATTCTGACTTCTTATTCCTCTATGAAGCATCTCAATGCAACCCGAATGGAGATCCAGATCAGGAAAACAAACCCCGTATGGACTATGATACCGATACCAATATTGTAACGGATACAAGAGTGAAGCGCTACATACGTGATTTCCTCAAGATGACGGGGCAGCAGATTTTCGTGGATATGGAAGGAGAAAGCAAAGTAAGTGCTGACAGCAAATTAAAGGCAGTTATAGGCAGGCTGCTGGATAACCAAGAAGAGCTTGATCAGGTCTTTGCAGAAAATGAAGATATGAAGACAAAGTTCTTAGAGGTTAAGGAGAAATCTAAAGCCAAAACCGCCGAGGAAATGCTAAAGTTTATGCAAGACAAGAAAAACCGAGAAATAAGCTTTCGGCTAAACCTGTTCCTGCTCGCGTATCTTGTAAAACAAAAGTTTGTAGACATTCGGCTGTTTGGGAGCGCGTTTGCTATTGAAGGATTTAACAAATCATATATAGGGCCAATTCAACTGAACTGGGGCTATTCTCTTAACAAGGTTCAGCTGATGGAATCGAATTCTATTGTAACGATTATGAACGATGACAACAGTACCTTTGGCAAAGATTACCGTGTGCATTATAGTTTATTGGCTTTTAACGGCACTATAAACAAATTTGCCGCAGTTGGTACAGGTCTTTCAGCAGAAGATCTACGGCTATTCCGTAATTCGATATGGGAAAGCATTCCTTCTTTACCTACGCGTTCAAAACTGAACCAGTACCCTAAGCTTTATCTGGAAATAATTTACAATGATGGGTTTCACAACGGCCATTTTGGTGATTTAAGAAGCTATGTTGCGGCACCTCCAACTAATGGCTTTGATGAAAAACAGGTACGCAGGTTTACTGATTTATCACTTGATTTAACTGCATTAAGCAAACTGATTTCTGAAAACAAAGGAGAAGATAAACCCATTAAAGAAGTAGTTGTCCGCACAGCACCAGGAGTCGAATTTTCTGTAGCTTAACATTGGGCAGTAATGAAAATACTTACAATCGATATTTACGGGAAAATGGCTCATTTCAGGAAGTATTATGGAAATAATACAGCCATGAGCTATTCTTTACCACCCCGAACAACTGTAATGGGTATGTTGGCTGCAGTTCTTGGCTACGAACGGGATAGCTACTACAGTATATTAGCCTCTGACAAAATACGCATTGGTTTGCGTGTTTTGTCGCCTCTTAAAAAATCTTTCCACAGACTTAATTTGCTTAGTATTAAAAGCTTAGGTGATGCTACTAAAGGAGGAGGCGATTTTTCGGGAAAAGGGGGTAGAATACAAACTCCGTTTGAAGTAGTGAGCGGCATGGACATAAGCAAAGATATGGTTTGCTACCGCATTTTTATTTCTGCTCACCAAGCTGGAACCGAAATTTTTTCACAACTTATAGAAAAGCTACAGGCTAATCAGCGTCACTTTAATCTAACATTAGGAGTGGCTAATTTTTCAGCGTTTGTTAGGAATGTACGTCTCTATGAAAATGTAACAGCAACAAATTCCTCTGGTACCATTCAGATACATTCTGCTGTTATCTCAGATACGGTTGAAAAGCTCTTATTTGAGAAAGACACAGAAGCTGGTTCAAATTTTCTGGAAGAAGAATTACTTCCTTCTGACTTTTTGGAGAACGGAAGCAGAGAATTATCCAAACTTAATCGCACCCTTTTCAGCACCAGAAATTTACCGCTGGAAGTAAGCTTAAGCGTACCGCATTATCAACTTGTTGATGAAACCGAAACTCAAAACATAGTTTTTCTGGAATGACAACTTTTTATTCACACAGCAAGCAAGACAAAGACGGTCAGGTTTATGGTTCTAAAGAACTAAAAACACATACCAATGGCGTAAATGCTAAGGTTCAGCAGCTTTTATCCGGTAAATTATCATTTTCGCTAATTAGTGGTGTTAGAAAACTGTCTGGAGAAATTGCGTTGTACCATGATCTAGGAAAGTATACACCACACTTTCAGCATTACTTGCTTCAGCAATCTGGGAAATATGATGCAACCTTAAAACAGCATGCAAAATTTGGAGCTTTCGCGATTTTAGAAAAACTAAAACAACAAGACCGAAGCCTTGAGGCTTGGCTGGCATTGTATATTATTGTACATCACCATAATAACCTAACAGACTTCATTTTGCTTAACCGTCTTATTACTAAAGACGAAACCTATCATGATGAATATATTTTTGAGGAGCAACTGAAGAGTATGCAGAAAAGTCGGCAGCTAATAGCGCAGGAACTAAATGAACCTGATTTGGAAGTCTATTTAAAATTCCCAGAACAGAAGCCATTTAAAAGATTTTGTAAAGAGTTTAGTAAGCTATATGGTACTCCAGAAACTTATTTTCTAATCAACTACCTGTTCTCTCTACTTATTGAAGCCGATAAACTGGATGCATCCGAAACATTACTTTACGAAAGAGTAAACATAAATGCTAATGCTGTAGATCGCCATTTACAAAGCAGCACCCACCAGTTAAGGACGAAAGTAAGGCAGTCGGTAATCAGAAGATTAGATGAACTCGATTTGCAAAAGCAGAAAATTTTCACGTTAACGGCACCTACAGGTGTAGGCAAAACCTATACAGCTCTAGATTTTGCCTTAAAGCTTAGGGCAAAAGTTCCAGAACTTCACAAAAGCCAAATTATATATGCGTTGCCTTTTATCAACATTATTGAACAGGGATATGCCGAGTATAAAAAAGCATTAGGGGATTCCTGTAAAATTTTGGCTCATTACCAATATGCTGATATCTTCGGAGAAGAAGACAAGAAAGGTAAAGGAGGGTATGATGAGAAATCATATCATCAAAAGCTGATGGAGCTGGATACTTGGCAGAGCGACATCGTTATAACTTCTTTTGTTCAATTGCTTCAAACCATTATTGGTTATCGAAACAAGATTCTAAAGAAATTTAACCATTTGGCCAACTCCATAATCATTCTGGATGAAGTACAGACGATAAAACTTGAACAGATTCCTTTGGTTGGGGCTGCCTTATATTACTTATCAAAGTACCTCAATGCACGCATTATTTTAATGACTGCTACTAAACCTAAAATTCTTGAACTTGCTTACCAGCAAATTTTGAAAGCTGAAGGTGAGGCAGAGATTGATTATAAAGCTTGTGAACTGCTACAGGAGCACGAGGAAATCTACAAAAGCTATAAAAGGACAAAAATTGTTCCTTTACTGGATGTAGAATTTCCCAAAGATTCCGTAGCAGACACATTTATAGAGCAACTATTCTCAGAAAAATGGACAGAAGGCCAATCATGCCTGATTGTAGTAAACAAGGTAAATCGCTGTATTGAGTTTTTTCAAAAAGTTAACGAATACCTGAAAAATAAACAGCTCAAAAACTCTGTTTATTGCCTTTCGACAAACATAGTACCTGCTCACAGACTATCAAGAATTGAACAAATAAAAGCAGACCTAAAGGCAGGCAAAAAACCAATTCTTATAGCTACACAAGTTGTAGAAGCTGGTGTTGATCTGGATTTTGATATGGGCTTCAGAGACTTAGGTCCTATTGATTCTATCGTGCAGGTAGCTGGCCGCATCAACCGACAAAGTGATCCTCAAAACCCAGAGCGTTTGCATTTGCCACTTTATGTGATTAACACAGGAGATTGCCAGAAAATTTATGGCACTATTACAACTGTAAATGCAGAAGGAGCCTTAACATTAGCGAATGAAATTCCTGAAGCCGATTACCTAGAATTAGTCGAAAATTATTTCACCAAACTTACTAATAGCAGTTCTTTCAAGTATTCCCGTGATGTTTTTGAGGCAATGAAAATTTTAAGGTATGATACATCGGACAAAGACCCTAGTAAAAAATATGTTTCAGATTTTAAGGTAATTGAAGAACAGCAAAAAGCTATTTCAGTGTTTGTACTCGTTGACGATCGGGCTGATGAAGTCAGACAAGCATTCTTAAACCTTTTTAATAAAAAAATCACCAAACAAGAATTCGATGAGAAATACAAAAAGGATTTTCATCAACGCATAATCGCTGTACCATCTTATTACACAGAAAATTTGGATAGACATCAAAATTTAACTGAATCAATCATGATTGCACAGCCTGATGATTATGATTTTGAAACAGGGTTTATAAGAAAAAGGGAGGATAAAGAAGTGGTTTCATACATGATGCTATAATGCCTGTAGCGGCCTTACACTGTAAGGCCGTATCCCCAGCCAAACGCATTACCCCATGAATACCAACAACAGCCTTGCCTATGAACACAACCCATGCCTGTGTAGCCTTGGCTGCAGCGCCTGCCCCCACGGCCTTACAGTGTAAGGCCGCTACAATTGAAATTAACTGATTCTAATAGATGTGGTGGGTGCGTTTTTTTTGATTGAAAACATAGTTTATGACAGATTTCAGGCAAATCATGATTAAAAACTCAGTAGATGCTATTGAGCTAAAGGGCATTAGGATTATCAACCAAATCTGTTAGAACCAGGAAATGAACAGGAAATGAAAATGGCACATCACGATAGTTTCAGCAAGAAGAACCGGCGGCTGCAGGGGTACGATTATCGGGCGGAAGGGCTGTACTTTATCACCATTTGCACCAAAGACAGGCTACCTTATTTTGGGGAAGTAAGGAACGGCTTAATGGAACTGTCGGACGAAGGTATTATTGCGCGGGATTACTGGCTGGAGATTTCTGATCATAACCCGCAGGTGCTGCTGGGTGAATTTGTGGTGATGCCGAACCATGTGCACGGGATAATCGGGTTAGAGCGTGCTTCTCTGCCTGTCACCATGGCTTTACAATGTAAGGCCGCTACGGTTGAAACTGCCAGCGATATGAAGCATATTTCCGGTTTAGCGCCGAAGGCTGGTTCCATTTCCCGTATTATCGGGGCTTATAAAGCAGCCTGTACCCGCATGATCAGGAGCGTGAGCACCAATCCGTTTGCCTGGCAAAACCATTTTCACGACCGTATTATCTGCAACGGGCAGGAGCTGCAAAGGATGGAAGCGTACATTATTTCCAACCCGGAGAAGTGGGCCGAAGATAAGTTCTGCATCAACTACTAAACCTGAAATTACAGTTAAACCCATGCAACAAACCATACATACCACCGCCATCACCTTTCCTGAAATACAGCTGCAGACGCGGGATGCGCATAAGCTGCGGGGCTACTTCGGAAACCTGTTTCGGGAGCATTCGCCGCTGCTGCACAACCACCTGGAGAGCGGGCAGAGCCAGTACCGCTACCCGCTGGTGCAGTACAAAGTGACGGGCAAAACGCCTATGCTGCTGGGACTGAACGAGGGCGCGGAGCTGCTCACATCGCTGTTCCTGAAAGTGCAGGAACTTCAGCTGGATGGCCTTACATACCCGGTGCTTAGTAAGAATATACGGAACCAACGCTGGAAAATAGGTGTGGATAGCGACCTGCACCATTACCGCTACGAGACGCTCTGGATGGGGCTGAACCAGGACAACCACCAGCGCTACATGCAGACTGAGCCGGGGCAGGAGCGGCAGGAACAGCTCAAGCGCATTGCCATCAGCAATATACTGGCATTTTATAAGGCTTTCGACCTGCTGTTGCCAAAGGAACAGCGCATCATGCTCAGCCTGCAGGTGCAGGAAAAGAGTACGCGTTTTAAGGATCAGCACATGCTGGCTTTTAGCGGGGGCTTTACAACCAATGCCCTGCTTCCCGATTTTGTAGGGTTAGGCAAATCTGTAGCCAGAGGTTTCGGCACCGTATGCCGTGTTTAGTAATGTAGCGGCGTAATAACATTACGCCGTGGTATCTACAGCGCAGCAACAGCAGGAATGGCAACAGCAGCTATACCCCAGAGAGGCAATTTCCATTAGAATAATTTAAGCGGGATTTTCTTTTAAAACAGGCAGTTCTCTCGGCCAGTACGGCGTAACGGTATTACGCCGCTACACTACCTCTAATAGCATCTAACATAACAAAGCATGCAGCTATACATTAACACCTACGGCACGTATGTGCATATCAAAGACGAAATGTTTGAGGTGCGCATCAAGGAAAAGGAAACTAACGATGTAAAGAAACATCATTTTGCCGCCTCCAAGGTTACCAGCATCATTATGACTACCGGGGCGGCTCTGAGTACCGATGCCATCCGGCTGGCAATTATAAACAATGTGGATATTGTGTTCACCGAAAAAGACGGTCAGCCGCTGGGGCGTGTGTGGCACAGTAAGCTTGGGAGCACGACTAAAATACGGAAGCGGCAACTGGAGGCCAGCCTGAATGGGATAGGGGTGCAATGGACGAAAGCCTGGCTCCTGACGAAGCTGGAGAACCAGCGTGACTTTATCCAGGACCTGAAAAAGCACCGGGCACCACAGGTAGATTACCTCAACGACAAGATTACCAGGCTGGAGGCGCTGGCCATCAGCATATCCACGTTGCAGGCCGATTGCGTAGCCGACATTGCCGACACGTTACGCGGCCTGGAAGGTACGGCGGGCAGGCTCTACTTTGGCACGTTGAGTTATGTGCTCACCAGGGAGCACCAGTTTAGTGGGCGCAGCAGCCGGCCTGCCAAAGATGCTTTTAATGCTTTTTTGAACTACGCCTTCGGTATCCTGTACAGCAAGATTGAGAAGGCCCTTATTATTGCCGGGCTCGACCCGTACCTGGGCTTTCTGCACCGCGACGATTATAACCAGCTCAGCTTTGTTTATGATTTTATTGAGCCCTATCGCATTTATGCCGAAACCGTGGTGTTCCGGCTCTTTTCAGGTAAGAAAGTAAACAGAATCCACACAGACCAGATCACCAACGGCTACTCTCTTAATAGCGAGGGTAAGGCATTGCTGGTGGCTGCCTTTAACAAGTACTTCGATGAGGAGACTATCCGCTACAAAGGCAAGAACCAGACGCGCAGCAATAGTATACAGTACGATGCACACACCTTTGCCAACATCCTAATAGAAAAAGTATGATTATTTGGGTTTTGTATGATATCCAGAATGACCGCAGCCGCACCAAAGTGGCTAAGCTTTGTAAGCAGGCAGGGCTGTACCGGGTACAGTTCTCTGTTTTCCTGGGTTCGCTAAATGCGCACGAGAAAGATACGCTCCGGCTGCAGATTGAAGATTACATTGACGAGGAGATCGACAAGGTGTACATCTTTCCGATGAACAAGGCTGAGTTGCAGCAGACAGAGTTACTGGGGCAGGCTTTCGATAAGGACCTGGTATCGGATGAAGTAAGGGCATTATTTTTCTGAAGCGCTATGAGCCTGACACCTTCCCATATCATCGAGTATCTGTACTGCCCCCGGTTTACGTATTTTGAGTATGTGCTGGGCATTCCGCAATACGAAACAAAGAACTACAAAGTAATGCGTGGCCGGGAGGTGCACGACCAGAAGCTGGAGCAGAACAAAGAGTACCTGCGCAAGAAGATTGGCGTGCAGGAAAAGTTTGTAGACCAGTACCTGACCAACGACCTGTTGCGAGGCCGCATAGATGAGGTTCTGCTCTTACAGGATGGTACTATGGCACCATTAGACTATAAATTCGCTCAATTCAAAGACAAAATATACGATACATACCGCACCCAACTCTACTGCTATGCCTGGCTGATAGAGCAGAACTTCGGTAAAAAGGTGGATAAAGGCTTTCTTGTATACACACGGAGTCAGAATAAATTAGTAGAGGTTCCGATTTTGGAGACAGACAAGAAAGAAGTAGAAAATTGTGTGAAACAGATTTATCATATAATCGAGGAAAACCATTTCCCAAAAGCTACCAAATACCGTAAAAGATGTTTAGATTGCACCTACAGGAATGTTTGTGTCAAATAACGAGGTTCCGGGTACGGATTTATTTCAGTACTCCCAGAATTAAGGTTTAAAGCATTGATTTACAATTAATAACGTATTCGGAAAAATAAAAAATTTATATGAAATTCAGCTCTTTGACATATTGTAAAATCAGAAAAAGAGGAGTAGGAAATAGTGCCTATGTCACTAAGAATCAGATCGATGTGGAACGTGACGACTTCCAGCAGCTTATCCAGCATAACAAGGATTGAAACCAACTATTACTGTTTCTGCTCAAGCACTGGAGCTAGCTTCCAGCAGCTTATCCAGCATAACAAGGATTGAAACACCAAGTCAGCTAAACTGCCAACGTGCTTAAAGGTTCTTCCAGCAGCTTATCCAGCATAACAAGGATTGAAACTTTACTATGATCTCGCAATTATTCCTGGGCTTATCTCTTCCAGCAGCTTATCCAGCATAACAAGGATTGAAACTAATCAAGTTGTAGTGATGCCGGATCATCAAAAGGCCTTCCAGCAGCTTATCCAGCATAACAAGGATTGAAACATGTCCATATAATTGACAAGGACTTGCACAGCTGCTCTTCCAGCAGCTTATCCAGCATAACAAGGATTGAAACTCATAGCCAAACACCGCAATGGGGACTTAGACGAAACTTCCAGCAGCTTATCCAGCATAACAAGGATTGAAACGAAACAATGGGCAATAAGGCAGGAGCCGCCATTGTGCTTCCAGCAGCTTATCCAGCATAACAAGGATTGAAACAAAGTTACAGGATAAAAAACTATTCGAAAGGAGCACCTTCCAGCAGCTTATCCAGCATAACAAGGATTGAAACAGGCTTCGGATAGTTGTATTCCTTCCCGTTTCGCCTCTTCCAGCAGCTTATCCAGCATAACAAGGATTGAAACTAGCTCTCGTACTGTGCGGCTCTTTCAGGTGGGCACCTTCCAGCAGCTTATCCAGCATAACAAGGATTGAAACGAATTTGGGCTGTAGCTTCAATAAATGATTGGGCTGCCTTCCAGCAGCTTATCCAGCATAACAAGGATTGAAACTTTTCTTTCATATAGATTCTACAATCAAACATTATCCTTCCAGCAGCTTATCCAGCATAACAAGGATTGAAACTGGCAAAGCAAAATGTTTCGGTATATCGGTCATTTGCTTCCAGCAGCTTATCCAGCATAACAAGGATTGAAACATAAACTCTGAAGGCACATCAGTAAAAAGATTA
>NZ_VRTY01000094.1 GCF_008017455.1 Pontibacter qinzhouensis
CCCTGGTTTCCCTGCTTGTAGGAGCAGGAACCTTACTTGCCTCCTGCTCCTCTAACCCATATGCTACTACAAACAAAGTTTATAGGAAGCAGGTAAAGGCATATGCACAAGCACTTCGGCAGACACCGGTTGTTACCCCTGGCGAGGAGGCGCTGCCGCAAGGTGATTATTGGGTAGGAACGACCAATTTTAACCTCCGTAAGCCGAACATAGTTGTTATTCACCATACCGAGCAGGACTCTACCGCTCAAACCTTAACCACGTTTACGCAAACCAAAACACAGGTAAGTGCCCATTATGTGATCGGGCGCGATGGAAAGGTGTACCACATGCTGAACGACTACCTGCGGGCCTGGCACGGTGGCATCGGCAAGTGGGGCAACAACTCCGATATTAACTCATCCTCTATCGGCATAGAACTCGATAATAACGGGCAGGAGCCTTTTCCGGAGGTGCAGATACAGAGTCTGCTGCAGGTGCTGGCCATGCTCAAAAAGAACTACAACATTCCGGATGCGAACTTTATAGGCCACGCCGACATAGCCCCGGTCCGGAAGGTAGACCCGAGCGTGCATTTTCCCTGGAAGCTACTGGCCGACAATGGCTATGGCCTGTGGTACAACGAAGCCGACCTGCTGCCAACCCTGGTGCTCGAAAGCGAAGTTAGGTCCGATTCTACGGTGGCCCTGGTGCAGAAGCTGGTCTACGATAGCATCCCGGATAGTTTTAATCCGCAGGAGGCCCTGCGCATTATTGGCTACGACACCCACGACATGGCAGCTGCTGTACGTGCTTTCAAGCTTCATTTTATTCAGCGCGATATAAACACGCCACTTACGGAGCAGGACAGGCGGGTGCTGTTTAAACTTTACAAAAAGTATTTATAAGAGAAGCCGCGGAAGTTCTTTTATAAGCTGCTGAGCCTGAACTGGTAAAGCTGGCAAAGGTGGCAAGCAGGTGGAGAAGGATAAAAGGTAGTTGGCATTTCTGTTAAAATAATTGTGCCTATAATTTGACTCCTGTTAATGTCTGTGTATATTTGCACTCCGAATAACGGTAACGTGGCCGAGTGGCTAGGCTCAGCTCTGCAAAAGCTGCTACAGCGGTTCGAATCCGCTCGTTACCTCTCTTATCACAAAAGTCCCGTAAGTGTTACTTGCGGGACTTTTGTGATTTTAGCCTCTCCTGCACCAGGCTTTCAACAGCTTAGTTGTTTTATTAGCCTTACAATTTAAAAGTTTACCGCCACAACCCTTGACAATTTTCGGTTAAAAAACGCTCTGAAGGCTATTTTGATTTGAATAATTTGTAGTTGAGATTAAGAGTAACGTTTCATAGCCTCGGTATAATTTTCTGCCCCATACATAACCCACAGCCTGGTTATTCTCTAAAACGAAATTTGCTTCTGTTGATAACGAACCTCCTGTTTGCTTCTTTCAGATTGAAGTCAACACCGGAGGTTTTTAGCTAGATAATTGCAGCCTGCCTAATCTTTTGCTGCCACACTTCCGTAGAAAGCCTTACTATCTGAACCAGGTTTAGGAATCAATCTAACAAATAAAAGCACCTATGGCAGCCACGTTCCAGGTGCACGCGCAAAACAATCAGACAGCTATTGAGCATGCTCCTTCGCAAATGGCAAGGCCTGCCGCTTAGGTGAACTCCGTTCCTATAACACCTGAATTCAGACAAACTAGTAGCACACACCGTTTCAGCGACATGAAAATTTTAGATTTGCGCATTATGCGCGGGCCAAATTACTGGTCAGTCAGTCATCCGAAGTTAATTGTGATAAAAATTGCCCTGGAAGAATGGCAGAACACCCTTACCGATACATTGCCCCACTTACCTTACCGCCTGCAGAAACTACTGCCCAACATCCATAACTACCGCTCCGATGAGGGCGAGGAGTTTGGTTTTTATGAGGCCCTGGAAAAAGGCATACTGGTAGAGCAGGTGGTGCAGTACGTAGCGCTGGAACTGCAGCGGCTGGCGGGTATGGAAATTAGATTTGGGTTTTGCAAACCCACGCACGAGCCCGAAAATGTGTTTGTGGTGTTAGAGTACCAGGAGGAGCGGGCAGGGGAATATGCTGCCTATGCCGCTGTTAGGGTAACGGAGGCGCTGCTGAAAGGCGAAAACTATAAACTTACCGCCGATATTGCCCGGCTCCACCAGATCCGCGAAGATGAGTATTTCGGGCCCAGCACGTTCTCTATTGTGTCGGAGGCGGTGAGTCGAGGCATTCCTTACATCCGGCTAAACTGCCACTCGCTTATTCAACTTGGGTATGGGGTGCACCAGAAGCGCCTTCAGGCTACCATGACCTCTGGCACCGCCTGCTTTGCCGTAGAAATTGCCGGCGACAAAAAAGCTACGAAAGATATGCTGCGCCAGGCAGGCGTGCCTGTCGCCAAAGGTGCCACTGTTTACTCGCAGGAAGAACTGAAAAATGTGCTGAGCTGGCTCCAGTACCCTATTGTTACTAAACCTCTCGACGGGAACCACGGCAAAGGAGCCACCATCAACATCACCAACAGCAAAGATGCCTTAAAAGGCTTTGCTGATGCCCGCAGGTTTTCTGAGGGAGTAATGGTGGAGGAGTTTATTGAAGGAAACGATTTCAGGTTGCTCGTGATTAACGGTAAATTTGTGGCGGCTGCCATGCGTACACCTGCCATGGTAACCGGCGATGGCGTATCTACTATAAAACAACTGGTGGACCGCGAGAACAAAGACCCTCGAAGAGGCATCGGCCACGAAAAGGTGCTGACCCAGATCGCCATCGACAAACAGACCCGCCGCATTCTGCGCACCAAAGGACTTACTGCTCAAAGTGTGCTGCCGGCAGGGGAGGTGCTCTATCTCAAAAGCACAGCCAACATCAGCACGGGCGGCACTGCCACCGATGTAACAGATTTGGTAGACCCCTACAACATCCTGATGGCCGAACGCATAGCCGGGTTAATCGGCCTTGATATTTGCGGCATCGATGTCATGACTTCTGATATTGCCATTCCGCTAAACGAGGCCAGAGGAGCGGTGCTGGAGGTGAACGCAGCCCCAGGTTTCCGGATGCACACCTCGCCAACCTATGGGTTACCGCGCAATGTGGCCGAGCCTGTAATAGATATGCTGTTCCCGTATGGTAAGCCAACGCGCATCCCGATTATTGCTGTAACCGGCACTAACGGAAAAACTACCACTACCCGGCTCGTGGCGCACATGGTGCGCAGCAAAGGCTACCAGGTCGGCTATACCACCACCGATGGCATATATATACAAGACAAGCTGCTCGAAAAAGGCGATACCACCGGCTCCTATAGCACCGAGTTTGTGCTGAAAGACCCCACCGTGAATTTTGCTGTGCTGGAGTGTGCCCGTGGTGGCTTGCTCCGTTCCGGTCTGGGTTTCCAGCAGTGCGATATTGGTATTGTTACCAACGTCAGTTCCGACCACCTGGGCTTAAACGATATTCATACCCTTGAAGAACTGGCTCGTGTGAAGGCTGTTATTCCGAAAAGTGTGAGTAAAGAAGGCTTCGCTATTCTGAATGCGGACGATGACCTGGTATATGCCATGGCGAAAGAGGTACACTGCAAAGTGGCCTTCTTCAGCATGGACGAGAACAACCCGCGCATACTGAAACATATTGCCAAAGGTGGCCTGGCAGCAGTTTTCGAGAATGGCTACATCTCCATCTTCAAGAACAGCTACAAAATAAGAATCGACCGGGTAGCCGATGTGCCACTCACGTTTGGTGGTCGCGCCAAATTTAACATAGAGAATGTGCTGGCTGCTGCACTGGCTGGTTACATCTCGCACTTCGACATAGAAGATATTAAAACCGCTTTACGCACCTTTATTCCATCGCCTGCCAAAACGCCGGGCCGCATGAATTTGTTTAAATTTCCGAATTTTGAGGTGCTGGTAGATTATGCTCACAACGTTGGAGGCCTGAAAGCCGTAGGCGAATTTATGAGTGGCCTTCCTGTAACCCGAAAGATCGGAATTGTGGCAGGTGTAGGAGACAGAAGGCCGCAGGATATCTACGAATTGGGAAAAATCGCCGGGGAAGTGTTTGATGAAATAATCATCAGGTTAGACAACGATTTGCGCGGCAAAACGCCCGATGAAATCATAAATCAGTTGATGCTGGGAATAGAGGAAGTGGCTGCTAAAAAGCCGGTGAAGGTAATTCCGGAGGAAATGCGCGCCATCGCCTATGCGCTGGAGCATGCAGAAGAAGGCTCCATTATCGCCATTTTCACAGAAGATGTAGCAGAATCTGTAAAAATGGTCGAGAACTTTAAAGTACTGGAAGACAGAAAAATATTGCTGGAGCAGGATAGTCCTACCTGATCCTTAAAAATATCAATGTGAATGATGGACTAAGGCCCGTTCCGCTGGAATGGGCTTTTTTAGTTTTTAATTGTAGCCTTAACTTTTAAACGCAAGCCTGCACAGTTTGTTATAAGCCCTTGCACCCTTTGCCTACTTTCTGTTAAAATGCTTTGGAAGGCCATTTTCATTTGAATAATTTTTACCTGGAGGTATACCACAATACTCACAAACCATCTAAACTAAGACGGCCTCCGCTACTTTTGTAGCGGAGGCCGTCTTAGTTTCAAGTATTGAAAAGAGAAAGCAGGTTTCTACTTCAGCACAAAAGTGGTCGAACCTATCATAAACCCATCAGCATACAACTCTATAATGTGCTCGCCTTTTTTGTAATCAGCATCTTTGTCATAAACAAAGCTTACCTCCTGTTGGGTATTATCGAAAACGAAGTCGCGCTTGGCGGTGTAGTACATGTCTTTGTCTTCGATCTGGAAAGAGCCGGAACCGGTGCTGAGGTTATAAAGGGCAGCACCGTCTGGCTCGATCAGGCGCATGTAAACTGTTTTAGGCTCTTTTGGGGCAACATCGTTTTTACCAAACCTGAAAGCTACCCGAATTTTATCTACCTGGCGGGCTCTGAACTCATTCGATTTATCGTCTTTGTCTTTGCCACGTTGGTTAATAATATTTACCGCAATGTTCTGTGCTTCCAGGCGGGAGGCCAGCTTCACTTTCTCCGACAGGTTCTGGTTCGTAGATTTGATCGTGGTGAGGCTGTCGCTAAGTTTGTTTTGGGTGGTTTTGAGGGTGGTGTTCTCTGTGAACAGCACTTCATTCTCCTGCTTGAGGCGGGCAATTTCCTGGTCTTTTACTTTCAGCTGTTTCTCAAAAACGTCGGCTCTTTCCCTGAATTTACGCTGGTCGGCCAGAGTAAAGCTGCTTTTCCTGAAGCCGCGCAACTGGTTCAGGTCCGACATAATAACGGTTATTCTGGCTTCTAAAGAGTCGTTTTCGAGACCCATGGCCTGCAATTCCTGGCTCTGCCGCTCAAAATCGGATTTCAGTGCTTCGTAAACTTTTATCTGATTTTCGAGTTCGCTGTTTTTGATGCGTATTACCTCTGCCTGCTCTTCGGTTTTTTCTTTTTTCTGGTAGTTACTGTAGAGCAGAATTCCGTTAATACTAACAAGGATTACGAAAAGTCCGCCAATAAGGAGCTTTCTGTTTCCTCTGTTTTCGGGAGAATTAGTTGCCATAGAAAATGGTTTTAGTTTAATTTAAAAGCCGATTTTATAACCACATTTTAGCTGATCGGCAGCATACTGCAAGAATCAAATATACGCGATTTGCTTTAATTACATAGCATGCTACAA
Source organism: Pontibacter qinzhouensis (assembly GCF_008017455.1). GTDB lineage: Bacteria > Bacteroidota > Bacteroidia > Cytophagales > Hymenobacteraceae > Pontibacter > Pontibacter qinzhouensis. Next base: position 5,715 of record NZ_VRTY01000094.1, read on the forward strand.
CAATTTAACGCCAGTTACTGGCAGAACCGATATAAGGTTTCACAAACCGGCTGGGATGTTGCCAAAATAACGAAACCACTGCAAGATTATTTTGATCAGCTCCCTGACCGGCAGTTGCAGATTCTTATTCCGGGGTGTGGAAACGCCTGGGAAGCTGAGTACTTGTTCAATGCCGGTTTCAGAAACATTTTTGTTGCCGATTTTGCCGAAGCGCCTTTACAGCATTTTGCAGCTCGAGTTCCTGCCTTTCCGAAGGAGCAGCTGTTGCACGCGAATTTTTTTGAACTGCAAGGCCAGTACGACCTGCTGGTGGAGCAAACCTTTTTCTGCTCCCTCGACCCCAACCTGCGCGGAGCCTATGCACAAAAATGCGCCGAGCTGCTCCGGCCGGGCGGAAAGCTGGTTGGTTTGTTATTCGATACGGAGTTCCTGCAGCCAGGCCCGCCTTTTGGTGGCAGCAGAGAAGAGTACCGCAGCTATTTTGCGCCCTACTTCGAATTTGTGCACTACGAAACGGCTTATAATTCTATTACACCGAGGCAGGGGAAGGAGCTGTTTATTTGTTTACAAAAGCCCGCAGACAGATAACAGTTGTTAGACAGATTCGGCATAATTTGTACCTTTACCGCTACTAACCCAGCTCTACAAACACAAACTAGTTGAACATGTTCGAGATACCAAAATTAAAACATACCACCTCCGGCAACTTTTTTCTGCTGGCCGGCCCCTGCGCCATAGAAGGCGAAGACATGGCTCTGCAAATTGCCGAGCGCCTGAAAGAAATTACCGATAAACTACAGATTCCGCTTGTGTTTAAAGGTTCGTACCGCAAAGCCAACCGCTCCCGCCTCGATTCCTTCCAGGGAATTGGCGATGAAAAAGCGCTGCGTATTTTACAAAAGGTCGGAGAAACCTTTAATGTGCCTACTGTTACCGATATTCATGAAACACACGAGGCCGCTTTGGCAGCTGCTTATGTGGATGTGCTTCAGATACCGGCTTTCCTGTGCCGCCAAACCGATTTGCTGGTGGCAGCCGCTGAAACAGGCAAAGTGGTGAACATCAAGAAAGGCCAGTTCCTATCGGGTGCCGCCATGCGCTTTGCAGTAGATAAGGTGCGGGAATCAGGCAACGAAAAAATTATTCTGACCGACCGTGGCAACAGCTTCGGTTACTCCGACCTGGTGGTAGACTTCCGTAACCTGCCCGAAATGCAGGCTAACCAGGTGCCCGTGGTCATGGACGTAACGCACTCGCTGCAGCAGCCGAACCAAAGCTCTGGCGTAACCGGTGGTAAACCTGCCCTCATCGAAACAATAGCCAAAGCCGCCATAGCCGTAGGAGCCGATGGTTTGTTCATAGAAACGCATCCGCAGCCCAGTATCGCCAAATCAGACGGTGCCAACATGCTGCCCCTCGACCAGCTGGAAGGTCTCATGCAAAAGCTTATCCGTATCAGGCAAGCGGTCTTGTAAGCTGGAAAGTTCGAGAGGTTAAAGTTAGAAAGTTATCTGATTGAAAGGAGGGAGTGACGCAATAGGCTTCACTTCCTCTTTTTTCGAGCTTCTACTTAAAAGTATATTTCCAGTAACCTTGGAGGTTTTTGCCCTAAAACCTTTTGGAAGGCTATTTTTATTGGAATAATTTAATTTCAGGAGCATGCTGTGAATCCTGATCCATACAGATCAGAAGCGGAGTGTAAAATGCTCCTTTGGCTGGGTTTTCCGGAAGAAGACTAAACCGATAAAAAACAGATCCACCGTCTGGTGCACCTGCGGATGTTTTTTAATGTCCTGCCACGCCCGCTTCATCTCCTTCGACCAATATATATCATCCATAACAAAAACACTTAGCTCGTGGTGCTTCTGCAGGCAGGCTCCGAAATAGCGCATGGTAGGTTCGTACCGGTGATTTCCGTCGAAAAAGGCGAAGTCCAACAGATTTGTGTGCGTTAGTTGCTTTTCAAGGGTTTTGTCGAGGTTTCCAACTACGATTTGTACCTGTTGCAGGCCCAGCAACTGTAGGTTTTCTTTGGCAGCTTGTGCTATGGCGGGGCAGCCTTCGAAGGTGTAAAGGCTGGCGAGCTTTCGGGCTTCGGCGAGGTAGCTGGTAGTAATGCCAAGTGAGGTGCCGAGGTCGAAGATCGTTTTAGGCTGGAAGTGGTTCACCAGCCGGTAAAGCAGCTGCCCGTATTTGGCAGGCTTGGCAGAGGTGCGGGCTATGTCTTTTACTTTCCGAACTTTTTTCAATCCGCTTTTTGAACCGGCCCCGAAATCGGTTACCTGTAGCTGTTGCTGGCTCTGGAGCAGTTTCTCCCGTAGTGTCTCCACCCGGTCGTAGGCCTCAAAATGGCCATCGTGGCAGATAACGTTGTGGTATAGGTCGAATACGAAAGGAGAATGAACACCATGCAGTTTAAAAGCCCGCAGCCGGTAAAGCAGGTATTCAGTAGCAAATCGGAAAGGAAGCACTTTTTCTTTTTAGGACTTAAGACATAGGACACAAGACACAAGATGGTGTCCTGATGGAAATAATGTTTTGTTATTTACTTCAATACACTTTACAAAAAGTCTAGTATCTAAAATCTAGCATCTAACATCTAATTAAGCTTGTAAGGCACGATAAGTACGAAATCCGGGATGGTGACATGGAACTGTTTGCCATCTACCATGCGCTCCATCAGGTAAGTGCCGCGCATTTTTCCCATGCCTGTTTTCAGGTTACAGCCTGACACATACTCATGCGATTCGCCCGGCTCCAGGGTTGGTTGCTGGCCCACAACACCTTCTCCTTCCACTTCTCGTACAACACCTGCAGAGTCGTGGATGAACCAGTGCCGCCGAAGCAGCTTTACCGTGAATTCGCTGTTATTTTCTATACTGATTTTATAGGCAAATACATAGTGCTGCTGAACCGGACTGGAATAATCTGGAAGGTAATTGGTAGTAACCGTAACTTTTACGCCTTCTGTTGTTTTTGCATCCATGTTTCAGAGTTTTTTGTATACTTGGAACCGTTTTGGGCTGATGTTAAGATTAAATCAGCTGAAGATTCCGTAATGGCAACCCACAATTCGAACCAACTCATGACCGTAAAGATAGAAGAAAGCTGGCAAAAAGTGCTACAAGATGAATTTGAAAAGCCGTATTTCAAAGATCTTGTCGCTTTTGTTAAAGACGAGTACACCACTCAAAAAGTTTATCCGCCGGGCAACCAGATTTTCAATGCCTTCCAGATGTGCCCTTTTGATGAGGTAAAGGTGGTGATTCTGGGGCAGGACCCTTACCACGGCCCGAACCAGGCCAACGGTCTTGCCTTTTCGGTAAAGGACGAGGTCAGAATGCCACCATCCCTGATCAACATATTCAAGGAAATCAAAAGTGACCTGGGAAAAGACTTGCCGCCCACCGGTAACCTGGAGCGCTGGGCGCAGCAAGGTGTACTGCTGCTAAATGCCACCCTCACCGTTCGTGCCGGCGATGCAGGTTCGCATCAGAAAAAGGGCTGGGAACAGTTTACCGATGCCGTGGTGCAGCAGGTAAACGAGCAGAAGGAGCATGTGGTGTTTATGCTCTGGGGAGCTTATGCCCAGAAAAAAGGTGCTTTTATAGACAGCAGCAAGCATTTTGTGCTACAATCAGCACACCCTTCGCCATTCGCTGCCGACCGCGGCTTTTTCGGCAACCGCCACTTCAGTAAAGCCAACGCCTACCTGGCGTCGAAAGGGAAGGAGTCGATTGAGTGGTAATCTATTTAGATGCTAGATACTAGATATTAGACTTTTCAAACTTAGTTGGCTGAAAGAGTAACTGGTGCAAAAACGGCTGTTCGCCTTAACTGAATACAAGGAACGAAAGAAGCGGTAGAATAGACGATTTGGCATTCTTATTATAATTTTAACAACCAGCAATCAACAACTAACTACCAAGCCAATTATTCTAATGAAAAAGCCCTTCCGAAGCGGGAAGGGCTTTTTAGTGTCAAGGGTAGCAGCTTTATTTCATCTCTTTGTGCTTTCTTTTCATGATTTCCTGCACCGGAATTCCTTCTATTTTGGAGTCGAGCCAGGAAATGATGTCGAGGTACAGGAAAGGCCTGCGTTCGTAAGGGTCAGCGGCAATGATCAGTAGTTTTTCGCGTAGCGCAATAAATGCTTCCTTTAACTCATGCGGAGCCACATTTCCTAAATTACGCAGGAACCTGAAAATCTCGATCTGCATCTGCTGCTGGTCGTTCATCTTGCCCAGGAAGCGGTAAACGGACCGTATCTGGTACTCCAGCACCTCATCTTCACCGGCTTCGTAGTGCGCGATCAGGTTCAGGATGCGGGCAAAGCACTGCAAATCCTCACGCAGGCCCACATCCCGGAAGTTGATGATTTTGTTCAGATATTGAATGCAGGTGGAGTTATCGCCGCTGCCAAAGTAAAGGCTCGCAATTTTATAGTAAAAGATCAGCCGGCGGTACGGGTCCATCTGCGACTGGTACAGCTTCAGGTTCTCCAGAATTTCGGGCACCAGTTTTACACCCTCCGAAAAAGTGCCTTCCATGAAGTGCGTGTTTATCCGGTCGGCGTAGATGTACTGGAACAGGAGCAGCTCGGTGTTAGAACTCCTGCGCCTGTTCTCGTCAGCGGCAAAGGTCTCCAGCATCCGAAGAACTTCTTTAAACTTGCTGTAATAGAGTAGGTTATACAAAGCCGCCAGCAGGTTGTGCAGCCCTTTTATGTACTGGGTACTCTGCCGGTCCTGCATGCCGGGGTTGGCCTCAAACAAATCGACCCACTTTTGGGCGTAACGGTAGCAGGCTCTGAAGTCTTGTATAATATAGTAATACCACACATGCGACTGGTAATAATACAGCTTTTCGAAAAATCCGGCTCCGTTCAGATCGGTGTCGGGCAGGGTGGCATGGAAAAATTCAGTGATCTGCTCGTGCTCCTCCTTGTTACGGGCATGGCCAACTTTTATATAAAGACCATAAAGCCGTAGCGAGGCATTGGAGAGCGCATGCATCTGCGAAACGTGCCGGGCCGTATCCATGGCCTCGTCCGACAGCGATTCTGCCCGTCCTTTCAGACTACGGGTTATGTACTGCGATTCGATTAGTTTCTCAAAGTCGAGGGCGCGCAAGGCAATGTGTAGCATCTCGGCCTGGCGCGCAGCAATTTTTACCTTCTCCAGCATTTTAAGGCTCTGCTGATAGAAGCCTTTGTTATAAAGCACCCGCGCATAATCGAGCTGCTCATGCAGCTGAATGTCCTGGTTCTGGCTGGCATGGTAGATGCGCAGGCTCGAGAGTAACTGCTTGTACAGGTTGGCTTTCAGGTTGGCGAGCTGCACTTTTTTTATAGCCGGAACCTGCTTCAGAATCTTTTCCTCATCGAACTTATCCTGCCCATCAATAGCATCGAAAAGCTGCAGGAATTTAAGTCCCTCGCTGGAGCCCTGCCTGTTGGTAAACAGGCGGAAGTGCCGCTTCTCAGATCGGGTCAGCGATTTAACTAATTGAAAAACCGGATCAGTATGGGCGTTAGGCATTGTATATTTTAGTAAGTTAACTTTCTTGTTATCAATAAATTGTAATAAATAAATTTCTGATTAGAAATAGTAGATAAAGTTAATAATTGTTTTTAGAGCAGCAGATAAACTCTGTTCTTGTGAGAAGAAAAATAGACTATTTCTGCTTTAATGACCAAAGTAACAATGTCGGTTCAAAAAATACAAATATTTGATACTACGCTGCGCGACGGGGAGCAAGTCCCGGGTTGCAAGCTGAACATGGATGAGAAGTTGATTATTGCAAATCAGCTGGAACTGCTCGGTGTAGATGTAATAGAGGCTGGCTTTCCTGTATCGAGCCCCGGCGATTTTGAGGCCGTCAGAGCAATTGCCAGGCAAACCAAAACTGCCACTGTGTGCGGTCTCACACGTGCCGTAGAAAACGACATCCGGGTGGCGGCAGACGCATTGAAAGGTGCAGTAAGACCCCGCATCCATACTGGCATCGGCACATCTGAGCTGCATGTTAAATACAAACTGCGTACCTCACAGGAGAATGTGATTGAACGTGCCCTTGCTGCCGTTAAACTGGCAAAATCTTTTGTAGAAGACGTAGAGTTTTATGCCGAAGATGCCGGCAGAACAGACAATGAGTTTCTGGCAAGAGTGTGCGAAGAAGTTATTAAAGCAGGCGCTACCGTACTCAACATTCCGGACACAACAGGTTATTGCCTGCCTGAAGAATACGGAGCTAAAATAAAATACCTGGTGGAGAACGTGAAAGGAATAGACAGAGTAACCCTCTCTACGCACTGCCACAACGACCTTGGCCTGGCTACGGCTAACTCTATAGCTGGTGTTATAAACGGTGCCCGCCAAATAGAGTGTACTATAAACGGAGTTGGCGAGAGAGCCGGGAACACAGCACTGGAGGAAGTTGTTATGATCCTGCGCCAGCATCCGTACCTGAACCTCGATACAAACATTAATACGAAGCTGCTTACCCTTACGTCGGCTATGGTATCGGATATGATGCGTATGCCGGTGCAGGCGAACAAAGCCATTGTGGGAGCAAATGCTTTTTCACACTCCAGTGGTATTCACCAAGATGGCGTGATCAAGCACAGAGAAACCTATGAGATTATAGACCCTAAAGAAGTAGGCGTTAGCGACTCTTCTATTGTGCTGACTGCCCGTTCTGGCCGTGCTGCCCTGGCCTATCGTTTGCAGAAATTAGGGTATACTTTTGATAAAAACACTTTAGACAAGGCCTACGCCTCGTTCCTGCAATTGGCTGATCAGAAAAAAGAAGTTGTAGATACCGATCTGCATGAAATTGTTGAACAGGAGAATTTGGTAGCTGCTAGTTAATTTATGGCAAAATCATTATTTGATAAGATCTGGGATGCGCACGTCGTGAAGTCGATTCCGGGTGGTGGCTTGGATGTGTTTTACATCGATAAGCATTTAATTCACGAAGTAACCAGCCCACAGGCTTTTGATGAACTGGAAGCGCGTAACCTGCCACTCTACCGCAAAGAGCAGATTGTGGCTACCGCTGACCATAACGTACCCACTAAAAACCAGCACCTGCCGATTGAGGAACCTCTGAGCAGAATGCAGGTAGATAAACTGACCGAGAACTGCCAGAAGTTTGGAGTAGAATTATACGGACTGGGGCACCAGCACCAGGGCATTGTGCACGTAATTGGTCCGGAACTGGGCATTACCCAACCCGGCATGACGATTGTGTGCGGCGATAGCCACACCTCTACGCACGGAGCTTTTGGAGCCATTGCATTTGGTATTGGCACCAGCCAGGTAACGCAGGTAATGGCCTCGCAGTGCCTGCTACTGAGCCGGCCTAAGCGCATGCGCGTTACCGTAGACGGTGAGCTAAGAAAGGGCGTAACTGCGAAAGATGTTATCCTATATATCATCTCCAAACTAGGTACTGGCGGAGCCACAGGTTATTTTGTGGAATATGCCGGCAGCGCCATCCGCTCCCTGAGCATGGAAGGCCGTATGACCGTGTGCAACATGAGCATAGAAATGGGAGCACGTGGTGGTATGATTGCCCCCGACGAAACCACCTTTGAATATGTAAAAGGCCGAAAATTCGCACCAAAAGGCGAGGAGTGGGAGAAGGCACTGGCTTACTGGAGAACACTTTACTCAGAAGAAGGTGCTACGTTTGAGGAAGACCTGACTTATTTTGCTGAAGACATTGCACCAATGATCACCTACGGCACAAACCCTGGAATGGGAATCGCATTAAATGCATCTATACCAGATAATGTGCCTGTAAGTGAGAAGGTTAGCTTCGATAAATCATTAAAGTACATGGGCTTTCAGCCAGGTGAATCGTTACTTGGTAAAGAAATTAACTATGTGTTTATTGGCAGCTGCACCAACTCCCGCATCGAGGATTTGCGCACGGTGGCTTCTTTTGTAAAAGGCAAGCACAAAGCCCGCAACGTAGAGGCGATCATCGTGCCGGGTTCTAAACTGGTGGAGAAACAGGCTATAGAAGAAGGCTTGGATAAAATACTGGCTGAGGCTGGTTTTGAGTTGCGTGAGCCGGGCTGCAGTGCCTGCCTGGCTATGAACGAAGATAAAATTCCTGCTGGTGCCTATTGCGTCTCAACTTCTAACCGTAACTTTGAAGGCCGCCAGGGGCCAGGGGCACGTACCTTGCTGGCAAGCCCGTTGGTAGCTGCTATTACGGCTGTGGAAGGTAAAATTGTGGATATAACCCAATATCTGAATTAATGGATAAGTTTGAAGTTTTACGGTCGGCTGCAGTACCTTTGCCGATCGAGAATATAGATACCGACCAGATTATTCCGGCACGTTTCCTGAAAGCTACCTCACGCGAGGGTTTCGGAGAGAACCTGTTCCGCGACTGGCGCTACGACAGTGAAGGCAGCCCTATTGAGGGTTTTGCACTGAACGATAGCCGCTATGCCGGAAAAATATTGGTGGCCGGAAAGAATTTTGGCTGCGGCTCCAGCCGCGAGCATGCGGCCTGGGCTATTTATGATGCCGGTTTTAAAGTGGTAATTTCCAGCTACTTTGCCGATATCTTTAAAGGAAATGCCTTGAATAACGGGCTGCTGCCTTTGGTGGTGTCTGATGAAATGCTGCAGCGCTTGTTTGTGCAGATAGAGAAGGACCCAAAAACCGAGTTAATTGTGGACCTGCCGGCACAGGAGTTTTATGTGCCGCTATGGGAGGAACGTGTATCCTTTGAGATCGACCCGTACAAGAAAGAATGCCTGATAAACGGCTACGACGATATTGACTTTTTAGTGAATCAGAAAGAGGCTATAGAAGCTTACGAGAATAACAGGCCATGGGCGTATTAAGAAAAAAGATTGCTGTACTTCCCGGCGACGGAATCGGGCCGGAAGTGTGTGACGAAGCTATTAAGGTGCTGGAAGCAGTTGCCGATAGATTTGGTCATCAGTTTGAGTTTGAAACACACTTAATGGGAGCCTGTGCTATAGACGCTACCGGCGAACCATTGCCAGATAAAACATTGCAGGGTTGCTTTGAAGCTGATGCTATATTGCTCGGTGCCATCGGTGACCCGAAGTATGATAACAACCCGGCTGCTAAAGTACGACCGGAGCAAGGGCTGCTGAAACTGCGTAAGTCGCTGGGGCTGTTTGCCAACATTCGTCCGGTAACGGCTTACGATGTACTGCTGGAGCACTCACCGCTTAAGAACGAGCGTGTAGCCGGAGCCGATATGCTTATTTACCGTGAGCTGACCGGCGGTATCTATTTCGGCGACAAAGGCCGTACGGAAGATGGCGAAGGAGCTTACGACCATTGCACCTACGACCGCAGCGAGATTGTACGTATCACGCACCTGGCCTTTCAGGCTGCCACCACGCGCCGCAACAAACTTACGCTGGTAGACAAAGCCAACGTACTCGAAACCTCCAGGCTGTGGCGCGAAGTAGTGAAAGAGATCGCTCCCGAATATCCGGATGTAGAGCTGGACTTCCTGTTCGTAGACAATGCCGCCATGCAGATTATTCTGAACCCGAAGCAGTTTGATGTGATCCTGACGGAAAATATGTTTGGCGACATCCTTTCTGATGAGGCTTCTGTAATAGCTGGTTCGCTGGGCTTGCTTCCTTCTGCCTCTGTAGGTAATACGGTAGCGCTATTTGAGCCTATTCATGGCTCTTTCCCGCAGGGAGCAGGCAAGAAGATCGCTAATCCGATTGCTACGATTCTGTCTGCTGCCATGATGCTGGAGCATTTTGGCCTGCAGGAAGAAGCGGATCTGGTAAAAAAGGCAGTTCATAATGCCTTAGATAAGAAAGTGCTGACACCGGAGCTGAATGCCACCTCACCTTATACCACAGAGCAGGTAGGCAATTTCATCGCTTATTTTGTTATGCATGGCATTGAGGTAATGCCCGACAAGAACAACATAGAAGTTGGTTTAAGCACCATTATATAGATTTTGCGACTTACTTTTTGTAAGTAAGTCAAGTTAGTTTGAGTACGATTGTAGATGTAGTTTTTTCCAAACCAAAAAAGACGCGTTCATTAGAGCGCGTCCTTTTTTTGTGCCTACAGGTAAGTTTTAAGGCTGTTACCCTTGACCCAAAATCTGTATTTTTGCTTCTGAAGGGCAGTTTCATTAGAATAAACTGGTATAAATGCCAAGCTACTGATTCGCTGATTTTTCATCAATAGATTAGGCAGGTTTGGTTGAGAGGCTGAGAGAAGAACGATCAGTCAATCTCAAGGGGAAGGCCTTGCATCAAAAATCACAAAACATCTTTGGAAGGCCATTTTCATTAGAATAATTTATTAACCGTTCCTGAAGTTTTCAGCAACCGAACTGATGCCACTATAAAAACAGAGAGGCCAGCTACGTTACCCGTAGCTGGCCTCTCTGTTTTTGCAGGAATAATCTTACTCAATTGTATTAAACAGCCTGTTCCAGCGAATTTTGCTCAGGAAGCTGCCTTCTACGTTCGTTGACATCCAGATGAGCACTGCCTTGCCTACAATATGATCGGCTGGTACGTAGCCCCATGCTCTGGAGTCCATGGAGTTGTGGCGGTTATCGCCCATCATGAAATAATAATCTTGCTTAAACGTGTAGCTGGTTTGCTCCTGGCCGGCTATAAACAGCTTGCCATCGCGAATCTCCGCATTTTCGTTCCCGTCGTAATTAAGTATTACCTTTTCATAGAAAGGCAAAGACTCCGGAGTAATGGCTACGGTAGCGCCTTCTTTGGGTACATACACAGGCCCGAAGTTGTCAAAGTTCCATTCGTATTTGCTTGGCACATGTGGGAATATCTGGGAATCAGCATTACCAGGCTCATTGTTCATGAGTTTCACATCGTTTATAAAGTCTAACTCCTTTATTTGCTTAGCTAGTTCAGGCGTGGCATCAACCATGTAACCACCATTTGTCGTGTAAACATCACTCAGGTTAATGTTCCTGTCCTGAAAAAATTTCTGAGAGAGGTGGTTCTTCGCCAATATCAGGTACTTGTATTGCATCTGGGCAGGGTTCTCCACGGCCTGACCGTTTACATATACCTGCAGGTTGCGCACTTCAATAGAGTCGCCTGCTACGGCTATGCAACGCTTGATGTAGTTGGTGCGCAAATCAGCTGGGTGTTCCTCTTCCGGTGGGTAGTTAAATACCACCACATCGTTTCGTTTCACCTCCGAAAAACCTGGCAACCTGTAAGATTTCAGCTGAATCAGGTCAGAATAGGAGGGGATGTTGGTGCCCCAGATGGTTTGGTGTGTAAGCGGAACCTGCAGAGGTGTTTTAGGTGTTCGGGGGCCGTAGTGCAGCTTGCTCACAAACAGAAAATCTCCTACCAGCAACGACTTTTCCATGGAGGGTGTCGGAATGGTATAGGCTTCAAAGGTTGCCCAGCGGATTAAACTGGCAGCCACTACAGCAAAGAGAATGGCATCGCCCCATTCACGGGCAGCGCTTTTCTTCTTTTTCGGCTCTTTCGTTGTAGGTTTTGTTTCCCAGAATTTAACTTTCATGCGTTGCACTAATGTTACAGGTTGAGCATGTCTTTCATGCCGTAATTGCCTTTGCGGTCTTTCAGCCATTCAGCAGCCATAAGAGCACCTCCGGCAAAACCAGTTCGGCTGTGGGCAATATGGCCCAGTTCAATTTTGTCGATGGCAGATTTGTACTCTACGATGTGCGTGCCTACCACATCCGGCTCACGCTCCGAAACAATGTTTATCCGGTTCTCTACTTCTTCATCGCTCGACCAGCCTTGCAGGCTAGGGTAGCTGGCCAGAATACCTTCTGCTGTAGTAATGCCCGTGCCGCTTGGTTTATCGACCTTCTGCAGGTGGTGTACCTCCCGTATAGCTACTTCATACGCCGGATAATCCTTCATTTTACTGGCAATATACTCATTAAAATGAAAAAACAGGTTTACACCCACGCTGTAGTTAGAAGCATAAAAGAACGCGCCGTTCTGCTGCTTGCATAGCGCCACTGCCTCCTCGTATTTCGCCAGCCAGCCCGTAGAGCCAGATACGATCGGGATACCATGTTGCAGGCAGTAAGATATATTACCAAAAGCAGATTCAGGATGCGTAAACTCTATAGCTACGTCAGCGTTGGCTTCTGAGAAGTTAGCCAGTTCATAAGTGTTGTGCTGGTCTATAATGCCGGCTATTTCATGCCCTTTGTCCAGGGCCATCTGTTCGATGGTTTTACCCATTTTTCCATAGCCGATTAATAAAATCTTCATCTTATCTTGAATATAATGTTAGCGTTAGGCCCGGTGTGAGGGCATTCTTTGTAGGAATAGGAGAATTTATGAGACCAGGTTGCACCCGTAGCGACAGGTCATCACTGATATCAAAATCTTTGAGGTGGGCGTGCACATGTGCTTCGGCAACATTCAGACCCCAAACCCCAATAGCTAGCAGCACGTTCATGTCGCGCCATCTGCGATACTGGTCGCGGGCACGTTTCAGGTTTGCTCTGCCGTTAGGGTTATTTTGACCAAATATAGGGTGATCAATATACTTATCTGTACGATCAGTATTTGATCGGTCAATAAGGGCGGTTCGGAACTCCTGGTAATTTCTATTATGATCGATAAGAAAATAGCCGATAGTACCCAGGCCTGCATATAGGATCGGGATTTTCCAGTAGCTTTTGTTGTAAGCCTGGCCTAAGCCCGGAAGTATGGCTGAGTAGAAGGCAGCTTTGGCTGGCCGGTCCCAGCGGTCCAGGAAGAATCCTTTTTCCGTTGTGTCTGTTGCGGCAACAGTGACCGGAACATTTACCAGCACAGAGTCCTGGCCTTCGGTAATTACCTGCGCTTGAGCGGGATTACAGGCGAGTGTAGTAAGTAATAGCGCAGCAAAGCAACAGATCAGCCTCATCTGGCACTAGTAGTTTAAGATTTCTAAGATTCGGTTCAGCTCCTCTACCGACACAAAAGGAATTTTTATCTCACCTTTGCCTTCGTTATTGGCTTTTACCATGATTTTGGTGCCAAACTGAGAAGATAGGCGCGTCTCTACCTGCTTTACTTCCTCCTCGTATTTGTTGAACTGGAGCTTTTGCTGCGGGTCTGGCTTTTTATTCGCATTTTGCAGGTTTCTTACCAACTCCTCTACCTTCCGCACCGACAGCTCATCGGCTACCACTTTCTTAAACACATCGAGTTGTTTCTCGATGGTATCGATGTTGATGAGGGCACGCGCATGGCCCATGGTAATTATGTTGTCGCGCAGGGCGATCTGGATATCTGGCGGGAGCTTGAGCAGGCGCAGGTAGTTGGTTACTGTGGTGCGTTTTTTGCCCACGCGGTCGCCCAGTTCTTCCTGCTTCAGGCTACACTCGGTTAGCAGGCGCTGGTAGGAGAGGGCAATTTCGATGGCATTCAGGCTTTCGCGCTGAATGTTCTCGATCAGGGCCATCTCCAGCATCTGCTGGTCATCGGCCTTGCGGATGTAAGCTGGAATAGATGTTAATCCGGCAATCTTGGCAGCCTGGTAACGTCGCTCTCCTGAAATAAGCTGGTAGCTGTTCTGGTCTAGCTGACGAACTGTAATAGGCTGAATGATGCCTTGTATTTTTATAGATTCGGCCAGTTCTTCCAGCGCCGCCTGATCGAAGTGCGTACGGGGCTGAAAAGGGTTTGTCTGGATTTGATCAATGGCTATGTCCGCGATGGTATTGACAGAGTTTAAAGTGGTAGAATCGATTTTGCCGGTATACTTGTTCCCTTCAAGAAGAGAGTTCAGGCCCCGGCCCAGGCCTCCTTTACGTTTTGCTGTTGAATTTTTGTTATCAGACATGTAAGCAATATGTTATTTCGCCAGCGCTACACTGTTCTTCTCTGCAATCTCGCGGGCCAGGTTCAGGTAGCTCAACGCTCCCTTGCTCTCTGCATCGTGCAGAATAGCCGGAATACCAAAGCTCGGCGACTCGCTCAACTTCACGTTTCTTGGAATAATGGTGTCGAATACCATCTGCTGGAAGTGTGTCTTTACTTCTTCCACCACCTGGTTGCTCAGGCGCAGGCGCACATCGTACATGGTGAGCAGAATACCTTCAATAGCCAGCTCCGTGTTAAGGCGCGACTGAATAATTTTAATGGTATTCAGCAATTTGCCTAAGCCTTCCAGCGCAAAATACTCACACTGCACCGGTATGGCCACAGAGTCTGCTGCCGTTAGCGAGTTTACCGTTATCAGGCCAAGCGACGGGGAGCAGTCTATAATAATAAAGTCGTAGGTATTGCGCAACGGGGCAAGTACCTCGCGCATTTTTTCCTCGCGGTCCGGCAGGTTAATCATCTCTACCTCAGCCCCCACCAGGTCGATGTGGGAGGGGATCAGGTGCAGAAACTCCAGGTTAGGCGACACTAGAATAATGTCTTCTACCTTGGCCTCTTCTACCATACACTCATAAATGCTGGCTGTAATGCTGGCAGGGTCGAAGCCGAGGCCGGAGGTAGCGTTTGCCTGCGGATCTGCATCTACCAGTAACGTTTTATATTCTAAGGCTGCCAGGCTTGCTGCCAGGTTTATGGCAGTGGTGGTTTTGCCGACCCCACCTTTTTGGTTAGCAACCGCAATTATTTTTCCCATTCTAAAATTAGAGGTTTATCGTTTGGCCTATCTCCATCAAAATTACTTCCTTGCCCGCCATTTGCGCTACTTCCTTCACCTCTTCCTTATCTATTTTGATGTAAGGGAAGGTGTCGTAGTGCATGCCAATAAATTTATCTACCTGCACAAAATCGGCTGCTACCAGGGCATCGTGTATGTCCATGGTAAAGTTGTCGCCGATCGGGAGCAGGGCAAAATCCAGGTCGAACTGCTCCGGAATCAGTTTCATGTCGTAGGTTAAGGCTGTGTCTCCGGCAAAATAAAATGCCTGGTTTTCTGTTTCCACTACAAAGCCTGCCGCACTGCCAGCATACGAGCCGTCGGGCAAAGAGCTGGAGTGGATGGCATTCACCATTTTAACCGTGCCAAAAGGAAAAGTCACCTTTCCGCCGGTGTTCATGGGATGCGTTTTTTCAACACCTTTGGCACTGAACCAGTTCACAATTTCGAAGGTGGCAACAAGCGTGGCGTTGTTATTTTTGGCAATCTGCTCGGCATCATGCACGTGGTCCTGGTGGCCGTGAGAAAGCAGAATATAATCAGCCTTAATACTGTCAACATCAATGCCTTTGGCTAATTCATTTGGTGAAATAAAAGGATCGAACAATACTTTGTGTTCTCCTATTTTAAATAAAAAGCAAGACTGGCCGTAATACGTGATCTCTATCATAAGACTGAAAAATGCTTTAATATCTACACAACATACCTTAAACTTCCACAAAGATACATTATTTTAGCCAACTAAGATGTTCGCAATGCAAAGACCCTCTATATTTTTGATCCTATTCCTACTGGTGCTTTTGTCGTGTAGCGATGGCACTAAAGACGAAACGGACAAAAAAGTTTTTAAGTATAATCAACCCGGTGCGCTCTCCTCGCTCGACCCGGCTTTTGCCCGGAACCAGGCGAATATATGGGCCACCACACAGCTCTATAATGGCCTGGTGGAGCTGGATGGGGAGCTGAAAATAGGGCCGGCCATTGCCCACTCCTGGGATGTGTCGGAAGATGGCCGCTCCTATACCTTTTACCTCCGCGACAGCGTATTTTTCCACGACCACGAGGTCTTTCCGGCCGGTAAAGGACGAAAAGTTACAGCTAAAGATTTTGAGTACAGCTTTAAGCGCATCATCGACCCCAGCACCGCCAGCACCGGCGCCTGGGTCTTTAACGACAAGGTGCTGACAGATGTGACTACTGGCGCTATCTCCGACACAGCTTTTCTGGCGGTGAACGACACTACTTTTAAAATTTACCTGAACGAGCCATTTATTGCTTTCCTGGAGATTCTGACCATGCCTTATGCCTACGTGGTGCCGCAGGAGGCCGTGGCGGAGTATGGCAAAGATTTCAGGGCACACCCGGTCGGGACAGGGCCATTTGTATTTAAGCTCTGGGATGAAGGAAATGCCATTGTACTGCACAAAAACCCTGCTTACTGGCGACGCGATGAGCAGGGGCTGCTGCTGCCTTACCTCGATGCCGTGCAGATCTCCTTCATCACCGACCGCAAATCAGAGTTCCTGACGTTTATGCAGGGCAAGCTCGATTTCCTGTCGAGTATAACAGAAGGCTCCCGCGATATGATTCTGAACAACGATGGTACCGTGCAGGAAGACTTTGCCGGCAAGTTCAGGGTGCAGAAGGTGCCGTACCTGAACACCGAGTACATTGGTTTTCAGCTGGACCCTGCCGGCCTGAAAGACCCGAATCCGGCCCTGCAGGATAAGCGGGTGCGGCAGGCCCTGAGTTATGCCATCAACAAAAGAGAAATGCTGGCCTATTTCCGTAACAACATCGGTTTACCAGGTCACTCAGGCATTGTGCCGCCATCCTTGCCAAGTTACAACGACAGCCTGGTGCGCGGTTACCGCTACGAGCCCAAAAAAGCGCTGGAACTGCTGCAGGCCGCTGGTTTCTCTGCCCAACACCCGTTGCAGTTGCGCCTGAGCACGGTGCAGGAGCACAAGGAGCTGGCAGAGTACATGCAGAAGAAGTGGGCCGAAGTAGGAGTGCGCGTGCAGATAGACATAAACCAGGCCCCGGCCCACCAGGAGACGGTAGACAATGGCCGGGCCCCTTTCTTTATGAAATCGTGGCTGGGAGATTACCCTGATGCCGAGAACTACCTCGCCCTTTTCTACAGCAAAAACTTTTCGCCGGCCGGCCCGAACAAAACGCATTTCAAAAACACCGAGTTCGACCGCCTGTATGAGCTGGCCAAGCTGGAGCGCGATGCCAAGAAGCGCTGGGCTCTGTACCAGCAGATGGACCAGATTGTAGTGGAAGAGGCACCCGTAATTGTGCTCTACTACGACGAAGTGGTGCGCCTGACGCAGAACAACGTTCAAGGCCTGGTACCTAACCCCATGAACACCCTGAACCTGGAGCGGGTCCGGAAGGAGTAGTTGTTGGTAGTTGATTGTTAGTTGCTAATTGTTAGTTGTTGATTTGGGCAAGAGTCGCTAAGACCTCGCAGCGTGCGCAGCTCCTGCGAGCGTCTTGTCGGTTAAGCAGAAGAAAAGTCCGGCTTCTACCCTAGTGGTCTAACAATGAAAAAACCTTCTGAAGAGCAAATTCATTGGAATAATTTAGCTGGGCCGTAGACGAAGTACCTTCAACTGGAGTATGTTGCGATCAGGGGGCAATTATTCTAATGAAAACTGCCTCCATAAGGTTTTCTTGTAAAATGTTTCCGAGGGTTCACCCATTATTTTATACATGGATGCACCGCTGGTGCGAGCTTATAGTTCGTACCTTTTTTCTTTATGGGCTAAAAGCATGTGAAGCATTAACCCTTCAAATGTTGTTGCCCATTTCGAATGTTCAAGTATAATGAAAGTACGAGCTACAAGCTTGCACTAGCTAACAAGATGTATAGCATGGAATTCTGTTATTCTTGAATATCATGATTCAGACAAAGCAGCAGCAGCAGAGCCTCCGTAAGTCCTTTTTTATTCAAAAATTCAGTCTGCCATACCGCCTGACGCTCCTCCAATTCAATTTGGGGGAATACATGTTCCTGCGAAGGAGCTTCAAAGCGGGCAGAGGCCGCGGAATAGCAATCACGAGCGAGGACGTTCGCGCCATAACCTACTCAAAAATAATGGTCTTGTTGCGGTACACGAACACCTGCTCGTTAAACACCAGCCGCAGCGACTTTGCCAGCACAATCTTCTCCACATCGCGACCGGCCTGAGCCATTTCTTTGGCGCTTTGGGTATGATCTACCGGTATCACACTTTGCGCGATAATTGGTCCCTGGTCCAGTTGGTCGTTTACGAAGTGAGCGGTGGCACCTATAATCTTTACACCGCGTTCGTAGGCTTGCGCATAGGGACTGGCACCTACAAAGGCAGGTAAGAAGGAGTGATGTATGTTGATGATCCGGTTAGAGAAATGCGCTACAAAATCGGCCGATAAAATGCGCATGTACTTGGCCAGCACCACAAACTCCGGCTCGTACTGTTGCACAGCCTCCAGTATCTGCTGCTCATGCGCCTCCCGGCTTTGGCCTTCGTGGCTGATAAAATGAAACGGAATATCGAACTTCCGCGTCAGGTCCTCCAGCACATCGTAATTGCTGATGACCGCCAGAATATGTGCATTCAGCTCATTAAAAGCATGGCGAATAAGCAGGTCGCTGAGGCAGTGGTGCTCCTTGGTTGCCAGCAGCACAATGCTCTTTTTTTTCTTATCAGTCAGCTTTATCTCTACACCTTCGGGCAGCACATTGGTCAGGTCCTGAAGCAGGGCCTCCCGGTCGAACTTGCCTGAGAACTCTGTTCGCATAAAAAAGTAGTTGAATCCCCTTTCCACAAACTCCCCATTACTTATAATGTTGAGGTTGTAGTGGTACAGTATGCCCGTGATTTTAAAAACCAGGCCAGGCTGATCAGGGCAATTAATTAAAAGTACATGCGATACCATCAGGTGCTTCTTTGTTAAATAATGCCGGCAAATTAAGCAATACAGACGAATATCTGCTGCTTTCCTTAACAGAAATGTAAACCTGCCCTGCAGCAGCTAATAAAATGATTGAATTAGGCACTTAAGCAATAACCATTTTATAGGGATGTGGAGGAGCGGCCACCATCCTTTTGAGGAG
>NZ_VRTY01000095.1 GCF_008017455.1 Pontibacter qinzhouensis
AATTACAAAAACCAGGTGATGATAATTCTAACCAGCTGAATATGTTTTAGTTATAGTTGGACACTAATGATCTAATTTAAGAGCGTCTTCATTTTGCTCAACAATGCATTCCACTACAGCTCTGCATAAGAAAATATGTAACTTTTACATCAAATTGTGTAACAGTCAGGGCATGGGGACGACGTACCTTTGTATCATCCAAAATGATAAAACGAGGAGGAGTTATGGAAAGTAATATAGTAACCCCGGATAAAACTATCATCCAACCTGCTGTGAAGGAGCAGAAAGCATCTTTACCTGTCACTGGTATGAGCTGCGCCTCTTGCGCACTCAGCGTGGAGTCCATGGTGGGGGCACAGCCAGGGGTGTCTCAGGCGGCGGTGAACTTTGCCTCTCAGACACTGCAGGTGTCTTATGATCCTGACAAGGTCACCCTAACGGATATACAGCGAAATGTGCAGGATATCGGCTTCGATCTGATCATCGACCAGGAAAATGCTCAGGAGAAACAGGAGGAGGCGCAGCAGAATCATTACCTGGCGCTGAAGAAGCGGACCATAGCGGCGGCCATTCTTACCATACCGGTGTTTATCATCGGAATGTTCTTCATGGATATGCCCTACGGCAACTGGGTCATGATGGTGCTGAGCGCGCCGGTGCTGTTTTACTTTGGCCGAAGTTTCTTCATCAATGCTTTCAGGCAGGCTAGAAACGGGAAGGCGAATATGGATACGCTGGTATCGATGAGCACGGGAATTGCCTTCGGATTCAGTGTGTTTAACACCTTCTTTCCAGAGTTCTGGCATGAGCGTGGTTTGCACCCGCACGTATACTTCGAAGCCGCTGCCGTGGTCATCGTATTCATCATGTTGGGCAAGCTGCTCGAGGAAAGGGCCAAGTCTAACACCTCCACGGCTATCAAGAAACTGATGGGCCTTCAGCCAAAGACCGTGTGGCGGGTAGAAGGGGGAATAGAGCGGGAGGTGGCCATCTCAGAGGTGCAAAAAGGTGATCTGCTTTTGGTACGTGCCGGTGAAAAGATTCCCGTGGACGGAGAGGTGGCGCAAGGATCCTCTTATGTCGACGAGGCAATGATTTCAGGGGAACCCGTACCTGTGGCCAAACATAAAGGAGACAAGGTCTACGCTGGGACCATTAACCAAAAAGGAAGCTTCCGGTTCGTTGCCGAGAAAGTTGGAATCGAGACCATGCTGGCCCAAATCATAAAAATGGTGCAGGAGGCGCAAGGGTCCAAGGCACCTGTGCAGAAACTGGTGGATAAAATCGCGGGTATCTTTGTGCCGGTCGTGCTGGTGATCGCACTCATAAGCTTTACTGCCTGGTTAACGCTTGGTGGTGATAATGCGCTAACGCAAGGGCTGCTTGCTATGGTGACCGTGCTCGTGATTGCTTGCCCATGTGCCCTTGGCCTGGCGACGCCAACTGCTATTATGGTAGGAGTGGGTAAAGGTGCTGAAAATGGTATTCTAATTAAGGATGCGGAAAGTCTGGAACAGGCTCATAAAGTTAATGCTATCATACTCGATAAGACCGGTACTATAACAGAGGGTAAACCTGTGGTGACGGATATATTGTGGGCCGATGGAGTGGAGCCCCGGAAACAAAACCTGCAAACTCTACTTCTGTCATTGGAACTCCAATCTGAGCATCCTTTGGCTGAAGCAGTGGTACGCCATCTGAAAGATCAAAAGGTAAGGTCGCTGGAACTGGATAACTTTGATAGCCTGACAGGACTCGGCGTGAAAGCCTCTTTGCAGGGAAACCGGTACCTGGCCGGCAATAGTAAACTATTGAAAGAGGAAGGTGTGCGTATTACGCCGGAGTTGACAATACAGGCGGAAGCCTTAAGAGCCGAAGCTAAGACAGTTATCTTCTTTTCAGAGAATACCGACGCCGTTGCCCTGATAGCCATTGCTGACCGGATTAAGCAGAGTTCTGCGGCAGCCATCAGGACGTTGCAAGAGAGAGGAATAGAAGTGTACATGTTAACTGGCGATAACCAGCAAACAGCTGCAAGTGTAGCTGCACAGGTGGGAATAAGGAATTATAGAGCGGAGGTGCTGCCATCTGACAAAGCAGCTTTTGTAAAGGAGCTGCAGGAAAAAGGAAAAGTGGTGGCCATGGTAGGCGACGGCATCAACGACTCTCATGCCTTGGCGCAGGCTGATGTAAGCATTGCTATGGGTAAGGGTTCTGACATAGCCATCGATGTAGCCAAAATGACACTTATTTCGTCAGACCTGCAGCAGATCCCCAAAGCACTAAATCTGTCGAAGCAAACAGTCCGGGCGATAAAACAAAACCTGTTTTGGGCCTTCATCTATAACCTGATCGGCATTCCAGTTGCAGCAGGAGTCCTTTATCCGCTGTACGGGTTCTTACTGGACCCAATGATAGCAGGCGCGGCCATGGCACTAAGTTCCGTGTCAGTGGTAATAAACAGCCTGCGACTGAAGGTGCAGAAAATATAGGCTGCGCCTGAAAGTAGAAGTGATACAAATACAAAACAACGTATGGCAGGTAGGCCTTTTACCTACTTTGCCTTCAAGAGTTAAAAATAAGTAGGATAATTAAATGAGTGAAACCATGAAAGACTTACAATTCAAAACCAATATCAACTGCGGAGGCTGTGTCTCTAAGGTAACTCCAGTTCTAAATGCCACCGAAGGCGTTTGCGAGTGGAACGTTGACACTACCCAAAAAGACAAGATCCTGACTGTGAAGACAGATTCGCTTTCCGCCGATGAGGTTGTTGCCACTGTAGAGAAGGCAGGCTTCAAAGCGCAGCCTTTGTAAGCTGCTGCCCCTTCAAATCCGGTGCATATTAATTTGTGCACCGGATTTTTTATTTGCGAAGCAAACCATTTAACAGTCTCATTCAAAGAAACACTTGTTCTACTGTCTCAATAGGCTTAGTAACAGGGTAGCTTGGAATACAAAAGATTTATGGGATATTTGTACCATTGTATATTGTATATACAGGCTTTTAAGTTATACCCTTCGATACTGATGAACGTGATCCCTAAGCTGTACAACTCTTTTTTTGTTCTAGCCATCTGTGCCTTCCTTCCTGGCTGTGGTCAGGAAACAGCAGTGGAGGGGACATCTGAACACACAAGCCACCACTCCACTACCAAAGAATTAAAGGAGTTAGGAGGAGCACTGGCGATAGGGGCTCAATCAGAGCCTGATACCCTGAAAGGCAGCCTGAAAGCGGAGGCTCACGGTAAAATAGGACTTGCGCATTTAACCATGGCCTATCATTCCCCTGCTGTACGAGGTAGGGTGATCTGGGGCGGACTGGTAGCCAACAATCAGGTGTGGGTGACGGGTGCGCATTCAGCGACCAGTTTGCAGACAGACCACCCCATCACGATAGGAGGAGAGCAACTGTTGGCCGGAAAGTATGCTCTGTTTACTATCCCCGGAGAACAGGAGTGGGTCGTTATCATCAACAGGAACTGGAATCAGCACCTTACAGACGACTACGCTGAAGCAGAAGATGTAGTGCGCTTTTCCATAAAACCTGAATTTACGGATCAACACCAGGAGCGGCTTCGTTATGAAATCGTATCTAAAAGTGAGGATAAAGGTGCCATCGTGATGACATGGGATAAGTTAAAGTTGATATTCCCAGTGGGCACTTAGAATTGCATAGGGCATAGCACCTGACTGTATACAGGAACTATACTCACCGGAGGCTGAGGCTGAAAGCATTAGCAAGCTTCTTCCTGCCACACTTCACAAGATGGCCAAAATCAGCGCTCCTATATTTAACATAAGGTAAATTATCGGCCTGGACGAAAAAGAAAAGTAACATAACTAATTAGCACAATTAATGAGTAAATGAAGGGCTACAAGAGCCCTTCATCTGCCATCGAGTAGTATGTCTCACTGGTGAGGATGATGTGATCCAGAACGATATTATCGAGTAATTCTCCTCCCTGCTTCATTTTCTTTGTCAGCTGTAGATCTGCCGCACTTGGTTTGGTATTACCGGAGGGGTGGTTGTGGCAAAGGATGATGGAGGAGGCGCAGGCTTTGAGTGCCGCAGCGAAGATAAGTTTGGGATCAGCTACGGTGCCTGCGATACCTCCCGTAGAAAGCTCATAGATACCTAGTACGCGGTTGGCCCTGTTGAGTAGCATCACCTTGAACTGTTCTATAAATTCGATCTTGCCAGCATCCCAGCTTTGACGGAGAACCTTTGCACAGTCGGTGGAACTGGTCACCTGAGGGCGCTCGGACGGTTTTACTTTGGAGCGGTACGTCAGCTTGATTTCTGCTACTTTAGTTAATCCGGTTTTATTAGTTGGCTTTTCCATAATCTTGTTCTTTTAAGGTTTAAGGAATTGATTATGGTGCCTTCCCTGCCTGGCGAACGGACTAAGGGCAAGGTGGAGCCGAAGAAAATGCGGAGGGCTCCCTCCGGGATACCCATTTTGTTCGGACTACCTTGTCCCGTGTCCGGGCGGCAGGCTAACTTTGCGCCGGAATGAATGACACTGGACTTTTGTATTGGAGTGTCTTGAGTGGGTGGTCCTTTTAACTTCTCTTCAAACTATTTTGCCTCAGTCTAAAAATGGAGGAGGATACAGTCATCTTAAAACGAGTGAGTAAGAATAGAGTAGGAGCTAGGTTATTTGATGGCCTTAGCTATATTACCATTGATGTTATTAACTATAGAGACATTAAGAAAGTGTGTCCAGTTGCTAAAACAAGAAACCGGACGTGTAGAGGCTTGTGAAAAAATAGGATGGGAAAGTATAACAGCTCTCAAAGCATACCTTACGAGGCAGTAGCTGAGAGCTCAAAACCTTAATGAGGATTAATTGAAATAATAATTAAGTCTAGCAGTATAATTCGGAAGAAGGAAAGATGAAAAAAAGTTAAGTAGCTATAGAGAGAATTATTTTGCAAATAAGAAGGCGGCTGAAAAGCAAAAGTTTGTGTGCAAATAGTGTGTACATAAAAAAAGCCACTTAGCAGTTTTACCTGTAAATGGCTGATTTTCAAGTGGTCGCGAAGGGAGTCGAACCCCTAACCTTCTGATTCGTAGTCAGATGCTCTATCCAGTTGAGCTACGTGACCATTCCGTTATTGTGATGCAAAGTAAATGCCTTTTTTTGTAATACGCAAGCCCTTTTTCAAGATTTATATATTTTGATTAGCAGCTTTTCGCAGCGCCTTCTTTAGAGCCCGGTCAAAAACAAAGTACAAACCGCCTATCGATATGATTATCAGGGCAATCATGAGCAGCTGTCCGTTGCGGCCACTATCGGGGTTTTCTAAAAGACTGATAATATTATTTGCCTGCGTACCGATCCAGAAAAAGAAAAAAGTGCGCGGCAGCATTCCCACCATGCTGGCAAGCAAAAATTTCCGCTTGTTAATCTGCAGCAGCGAGAGCACAAAGTTCATGAGCGCAAAAGGCAGCACCGGCGAAATGCGTGTCAGGAAAATAAGGCTCCAGCTTTGGTGGCGGAGTTCCTGCATTAGAATGCGTGCCTTCTCGAATCTGTTCAGAAAGCGCATCATTTTGCCGTGATCTATAAGCCGGGCCAGGCTGTAGCCTATAAGAGCCGCAATGCCATAGGCTACCACTAAGCCCGGAAAGCCGACCCAACCGATATAAAAGCCGCTTACAAGTGCCACAAAAGTAGTAGGCGTAAGAGCCAGCGCCATGGTAAGCGACACCACGGCAAAATACAGTAGCAGGTGCCCCAGCGGAAGGTTCTGCAGCAGCTCCTGGTAAGAGTAGAGAGAGTAGGCAAGCGTGGAACTAACAACCAACGGCACCACCACCAGCAGCAACATCGAAATAAACGATGATGCGTTTTCGCGTATAAAGGTTCTGAGCAGTATAAGTCGTTTGGGCATTGAGGAGTTAATTTATTTTTACTAAACGTGAAAGTTAAATTTTAACATGATAAGCAGAAAAAACCTCCCAAACCGAACAGACAGGAGACCAGGCAACCACTCGAAAATGTAAATTTACTATCTTGCAGCATATCGATTACCAGCAGCATTAAAAAACAACCTTATATGAAATTCGGAACGAAAGCTATACATGCCGGCGTGGAGCCAGACCCCACTACAGGAGCCATCATGACACCAATTTACCAGACCTCTACATACGTGCAAAAGTCGCCTGGCGACCATAAAGGCTATGAGTACTCCCGCACGCATAACCCCACGCGCACCGCATTGCAAAATGCATTGGCGGCACTGGAGAACGGAAAGCATGGCCTTTGCTTTGCTACAGGCATGGCGGCCACAGATGCTATTATAAAGCTGCTACAGCCCGGCGATGAGGTAATTTCTACAAACGACCTTTACGGCGGCAGCTATCGCATCTTTACAAAGATATTCCAGAACTACGGCATTAAATTTCACTTCACCGACATGAGCAACCTGGCCAATGTGGAGGCGCTGGTAAACGAGAAAACCCGTATGATCTGGGTCGAAACGCCCACAAACCCACTGCTCAACATAATAGATATAAAAGGGTGTGCGGCCATTGCCAAAAGTAAAAACATCTTATTGATTGTAGATAACACCTTTGCTACACCTTACCTGCAAACACCGCTCGACCTTGGTGCCGATATTGTAACGCTTTCGCTCACAAAGTATATGGGCGGGCACTCCGATGTTGTAATGGGTGCATTGGTTGTAAAAAACGATGAACTGGCGGAGCGTCTGGCGTTCATACAGAATGCCTGCGGCGGTACACCTGGGCCGCAAGACTGTTTCCTGGTGCTGCGCGGCATTAAAACGCTGCACATCCGGATGGAGCGCCATTGCCAGAACGGGCGCAAGGTGGCTGAGTACCTGCAACAGCACCCGAAAGTAGAAAAAGTGTTTTGGCCAGGCTTTGAAGACCACAAAAACCACCACATTGCTAAAGAGCAGATGCGCGATTTTGGCGGCATGATTTCTTTTGTGTTGAAAGGCGACAGACAGGAAGATGCCATAAAAACGCTGGAGCAGTTTCGTTATTTCTCTCTGGCCGAATCGTTGGGCGGGGTAGAATCGTTATGCGGGCACCCGGCCAGTATGACACACGCCAGCATCCCGAAAGAAGAGCGTCTGAAAGCAGGCCTTAGCGATTCCCTGATTCGGTTGAGCGTAGGCATAGAAGATGCAGAAGACCTGCTCGCCGACCTGGAGCAGGCAATTGGGTAACGTTCGTTCAAATTCAAAATTAGAAATACTGATCAGGTATTTTTTGTAAATGATTGATAATTAAGTTTTATGAAGATACGTCATAAAACTATAAAAAGGCCTGTTTGCCATAATTTCTAATTTTGAATTTGTAATTCGACGAAACACTAGCTGCTGTACATCAGCGTAGACTGGTTCAGTTAAAGTATTTAATTCTCTCAACCATTCATCCAAAATTCAAACTATGGCCTCTCTACCTATCCTTTTTCAGGAGAAGCAGCGCTTTACGCAGGTATGGCTGTGGGTGGTGTTATTGGGGGTGGCGGCTATTTTCTGGGTTGGCTTTTTCTATCAGTTACTTTCTGGCAATAACTTTGGGCGAAACCCGATTGTAGGAGTAGAAGCAGCTGTTCTTTTTGTGCTGGTTGGCATTGGCCTTCCTTATTTCTTCTATAAGATGTCGCTTAACACAGAGGTGCACCCTGGCCAGATCAGCATCCGCTTTTTCCCGTTTCATATAAAACCCGTACAGATTCCGTTACACTTGGTGCGCGATTACGAAAAGGTAACCTACAATGCCATAGGCGAGTACGGGGGCTGGGGTATCCGGTGGGGCTTCAGAGGCAAGGCCTACAACATGTCGGGGAACCAGGGAGTGCAGCTGCATTTTTATAACCGGAAACCCTTATTGATCGGTTCGCAGAAACCGGACGAACTTTTTGAAGCCATTAGCCAGGCCAAAAACAGCAAAGCTACAACTACAGAGTAAAGCTGCCTGCCGATGTAGTTGCTCACATGCACAACCGTAACCCTTGGCGAATTGTAGGTTAAATTCCTTCTGGAGGCCGTTTTCATTAGCATAATTCGGAAGCTTTCAGGCTGTAAAGGTCCGAATTCCACCGGCTGCAGTCAATCCTTAACTTTGCTTTGGCAGTTTAAGATATTATTAATTGGCTGCCAATAGCTTAGCCTTAATAGTTCCAACCTTCTCTCAAGCGTTCAACAGTCTTTCACTTCAACTTTATAAGAAGAACACTTATCTGCAGGATAAAAGTGACGGCTTATTGCGTGCTGGCTCTTTCCGGACAATTCGAAACAAAAAAAGCCAGAGGCCTGTAACGACCTCTGGCTTTTAAGTTAAGCGACTGAAAAATTAAGCTTTGATGCCCAGAATCTTGTAGATCTCAGAGAAGTCAGGCGTCAGGATGATTTCAGTACGACGGTTTTTAGCTTTTGCATCGGCAGAACGACCAGTGTCTACAGGCTGGAAGAATGCACGACCTGCAGGCGTAATTCTGTCAGGAGACAGGCCACGAGTAGCCATTAAACGTGTAATTTCAGTAGCACGAAGCACGCTCAGGTCCCAGTTGTCGGCAATGTTTTTAGTGCCTGGCAATACTTCTACGTCATCGGTGTGGCCTTCTACCATAACACCAACTTCCTGGTTTTTCTTCAGAACAGAAACAAGCTGGTCAAGGGCTTTCTGTCCGTTAGCGTTTACTTTGGTGCTACCAGTAGCAAAAAGCAATTTATCAGACATAGAAACATATACTTTGCCATCGCGGATGCTTACGCTCAGGTCGCCTTGGTTAAAGCCGGCAAGGGCAGTGTTCACCTGATTACGCAGGTCATCAAGAATTTTTTGCTGCTCGTTCATGGCACGCTCCATAGAGGCAAGCTTTTGCTCACGCTCTTTCAGGCTGTTGGTCAGCTCATCAACTTTAGCACGGCTGGCAACCTGCTCTTTTTCGAGGGCTTCTTTGCTGGCCTTCAGCTCATCGTATTTTTTTGAAGACACGCAAGAAGCGAGTAGGCTCGTGCACAACAGCAACGAAAGGGATGCTTTAAAAAAATTAAACTTCATGGATGGATTGATTAAGGTTATTAGGTTGAAAATTATTGGTTTTTAATTTCGGGTGCAAATATCGCAAAAGTTACGAAGTCCTGCTAATGTGTTCAATTTACCTGTTCCTCTAACAGTTGTTTACTTAATGTCTGATCTTAGCAAATATTGTGCAGTATTAATATAAGTTGAGGCAGTGATAAAAATAAAATTTAATACGCATATTATATACGCATCTTCAAAGCTGTTTTCAGAGGCGAACTTTAATTCTGGGCTGATAAAATACACAAGTGCAACGGTTACTAGTCTGCACCGGCTATTTTGCACCAAATATAATGCCTGTTGTATAGTTTTTTCACTATATGTAAAAATAAATTTTCTAATCTTATCTAGATATATTGATACAATAAAAAAAGACTAAAAGAGCCGTGTACTAACAAAAAATTACAGCCTTTGCTGCTGCTTTTGTCTGGTGTTAGGCAGGTAAAGAGTACGTTGCCTTTTACCAGCATGTACTGCTAATTTCTTGTTCTAAAGTTGTATAGAGTAGCTTATGCTCTTGCCTTGCAAAATATAACTGACGCTCTTTCCGGTACGAGTCAATACACACAAGCACCAGAACAGAATTGGACAATCAAAAACTCATAAGTTTAAACATATCGTATTGATGTTTAATATAATAAAGGTAAAGCAGCTATGCGCCTTGGTAGTTGTATGCTTTTAGTTAAATTCGTAAGTTAAACTATTTAAATTTTCCGCTCTATCACGTTCTCATGAAAAACCTCCTCTTCTCGTACATGTTCTTATTGGTAGCGTTTACTGCGTCTGCTCAACACCAAAAAACCGACTACAATAAAATTACACTGGTTATACATGGTGGTGCCGGTACCATAACAAGAGCCAACATGACACCGGAAAAAGAAAAAGCCTACCACGAAGCTCTGAACCTGGCGCTGCAAACCGGATACGAAATTCTGAAGAAGGGTGGTTCCAGCCTCGATGCAGTTGAGGCCACTGTGCGGGTAATGGAAGACTCGCCGCTCTTTAATGCGGGTAAAGGTGCTGTTTTCACAAACGATGGCACCAACGAACTCGATGCCGCTATTATGGATGGCAAAACGCTAAATGCCGGAGCCATAGCAGGTGTAACCACCATTAAAAACCCCATTACTGGCGCGCGTGCGGTTATGGAGCAGTCGGAGCATGTGATGATGATCGGAAAAGGAGCCGAGAAATTTGCCCAGGAGAAAGGCATGGAGATCGTAGACCCGGCTTACTTCCGGACCGAAACCCGCTACCAGCAACTGCAGCGCATAAAAGATAAAGAAAAAACCGAACTAGACCACTCCGGCAACGGCACAGGCAGTACCGAAAACATTTTTATAGAAGGAAATAAATTCGGTACAGTAGGAGCAGTGGCACTCGACGCTTTCGGGAACCTGGCAGCCGCTACCTCAACAGGCGGCATGACAAACAAACGCTACGGCCGGGTAGGTGATGTGCCTGTTTTGGGGGCCGGCACCTACGCCGATAATAACACCTGTGCTGTTTCGGCCACCGGTCATGGGGAGTTCATTATCAGGTCGGTGGTAGCCCACGATATAGCCGCTCTAATGGCCTACAAAAAATACACTGTAAAAAAGGCTGCTGAAGAAGTTGTGCTGAAAAAGCTGGTAGAGCGAAGTGGCGAGGCTGGTGTAATTGCCCTGGACAGAAACGGAAACTTTGCCATGCCCTTCAACTCAGCAGGCATGTACCGTGGCTACATCAAAAATGGCAAAAGCGAAGTCGCCATCTACAAAGACTAAAAACCAGATCGTTAAAAAATAAATTCTTCAGATGAAAAAGGCCTCCAGAAGCTTTTTCATCTGAAGAAGTACAAGGGTAGGGGCACCTAAACTTCCTGTTCCTTTATCCAATTCAACGCATCGAGGCGCTGCTGAGGCGGGAAATGCTTTATTTTAGCAGTTGTAAAAGGCGATGCAGCCAGGGTTAACCAATCGAGCCATTTGGGTTCACCAACCACTGCTACTTTCCTGAAGTCTGCAGCGTGCCTGAAATCAAACTTTATCTCTTCCCAAAGCGCCTCCAACGACACATCTTTCAGATCAGCAACCTCTGCCAGCACATCAATTTTGCCATGTTGTTTTATTTTTTCTTCCAGCATGGGCAGCATAATGTTATAATCCTGCTTATCGATGTGGCCACTGAGCTGTACGGCAAATAAATCGCCTCTCGATTCTTCTAGTACCTGAAGCATGTTTTCTGTTGCGTTAGTGTAGATGGTTCGTTTTATGCGTATATAGCTATAACGTAATGTAAACAAAAACCTTGCATAGTTCCGGCAAATTTCGTTTGCTGCTTTGTCGGGTTAGTGGCTGCTGCCGCTCTCGATGCGTGCCAGTTCTGCTTGCAGCAACTTATAAGTTTCGGTGGTAGAGCCGTTTGCCATTTTAATTTGGTAATACTCGCCCGTCGCAGAAGATTTGGTAGCCAGCAGATCTATAAAGTCGTTCGCCGTTTTAATTTTGGCATGATGTTTATTCAACTTCGATTGCAGGTGTGCCGCTGCATCTTTGGGAGTATGCTCACCTCCGTTCCTGATAAACGTGGCACCCTGTAAGTTACCTACAAAGTATATTAACCTGCTTATTTTGTCGCTCTCAGTTAGGCTTGCCGTTGGCTGCGCAGTAGGATTAGCCGATGCCTGCTGTGCCTGCGCGCGCTGGCAGGGCGCAAGCAACAGCAACAAAGCAGAGCACAGGAAGCTTAAAGTAAGAATGTTTTTCCTCATGAATACCTTCTAATTAAATCTGACTTTTTATTTCTAACTTGAATGCACTTTATTCAGTTCATTGTTGTTAGCCTCAGTGCTAACTCATTACGTTTTTGCTCAACGCTACCGTATAAAATTTTTGTTAAGTAGTATATGAAAAGAGTTCTTTACGCTTTCATCCTTTTCACGCTGCTTTGGCAGCCTCTTTTTGCCCAGCAAGCTATCGAAACCCGGCTAGGCTATACCTATAACGATAAATATGAATTTTCGGATGAATGGCAATACCTGTCTACCGACCTCTTCCTTTTTAACGGCTCCAAATTTAGCCGTGTGCTGAACGAGGTAGAGAACGGAGTAAAAAAGAACAAAAAGAATTACGCTGATAACCTGGAGCACCTGTTTATAACAGCGCAGCTTAAAAACATTAAACTTTTCGGCAACGATGAAATTGTGTACCCGCTCTACAATTTCAATGTAACCACCGACGGTAAAAAGGATTACAGCGCCTTGGTTTCCGATCATCTGGAGGTAGTCCGGATAATAGACAAAATGCCGCTGACAACTGCCAACAACAGCATCGATGCCCTTATTCAGGCCAAAGCCATAACCAACGACCAGAGCGACCAGATGTTTGGCCTGGTAGCAACGCAGCTGACCAACATTTCTAAAATGGCCAGTAGCCCGCCGGCCGCGGTGCTGTCGTTGGTAGGTGAGTTCGGGAACCTGCTGAGTGCCCGCACCAAGAAAAAGGAATACAAGTTCAGCTCCACCATCAGGCTTTACGAAGGCCAGGATTTCGATACACGCCTGCACTCGGTACGTGTGTATGTGTTTGTGCCCGGCGAGGTAAAAACCGTTACCCTGAAACCGGCTAGATTCGAAGGTTTTCTGAATAAAGGTGTACAGAAGCTGGAGCGCAAACAGCTCGAAGACCTGATCGGCTATAAAGATTACCCTTACATGGTAGTGGTCAATTACAAGTCGCTTTACAAGATGGATGTGCTCACAGGCGATGAGGTAACGCAGGACCTGATAGAGAAGCGGAAGCAGAAGATCGAAACGGCTCACACTAACCATATGGTAAACGATGAGACCTACCGGCAGGAAAAGCTGTATGTGGAGTTCCTGCGCACATTCGCCGACATGAAACAGCACCTGAACTCCTACAGACTGAACTACCGCAACAACAGCCCCGAAGTAAATGCCAAAAACCTGTTCGCCATTATACAAGAGTACAAGCGCCTAAAAGGAACCTTCGATGCCCGTGAGCAGGAATTTGCCTCTAACAGCACCTATAAAACTATCTTCAGGTCAGAGTACACTTCTATATTAAACAATGCCGACCTTTACCTGGAGGGCGACCATAACCTGAAAGGCGGCAAAGGTCTGGTTAACACGCTTCGGGAGCTGGAAAACAACCCTAAAGCCTGGACAACTCCTGCTCAGCGCGAAGCAGCCTTAACAAAACTCTATGCCGTGGAGCTGCCAAAGCCAGAGTATTTGTCGGCTTCTGTGGAGGGCGAGGCGGTAGTAAGGCTTACCAAGAAGCTCGAAGACATGCAGTACACCGAGGTATTTGCGCAGGATGTGCAAAAGATAGCCCAACTGCAGCCTAACGACCAGACCATAGACCAGCGCAACGCCCTGCTCGAGAAGTCTGCTGCCAGCAAGTGCCTCTCGTGCCGCGACAAGGTAAAAGATGCAGTAGCCGAGTATAACAAGCGCTACGAAGTATTTAAGCTACAGGAGGCGCTCAAAAAGAAAAATAGTCTGAACCAGGAGGCCGAGCAGCAGGTGTTTAATTACCTCAAGCGCCAGCTCTGCATCCAGAACAACCTGCAGGCTGCCGTTGCCTCACTTAACGGAGGAGCCGACCTGTATATAAACAGGGTCTCTGAGAAGAACACGGAGTTGGCTAAAAACATAAAGCTGCTCGATGAGCACAACAAGCTCGAGTTAAACGCCTCTAGTCTGCAACGGGTGCAGGAGTATAACCTAAAGTTAGAGCAGCTTATGAAAGATGTCGAGAATGATTATAACATGATCTACAGCATCGACAAAAAGATCTGCAACTGCGAGGCCGGCTAAGGCTTGACCAAGCATAAAAAAGCGAGCGCCGCTACCCTAAAGTAGCGACGCTCGCTTTTTTATGCTTGAAAGAGATTAAGCTATTTGCGCTTCCAGTTTTTGCGATAATACATTTTTAGGAACAGCACCTACTTGCTTGTCTACAACCTGGCCGCCTTTAAAAACGAGCAGTGTCGGAATGCTACGGATACCGAACTTAGCAGATGTTTGCGGGTTAGCGTCTACGTCTACTTTACCGATCACGGCTTTACCTTCGTATTCGCCGGCCAGTTCCTCAACAATTGGTCCTACCATGCGGCAAGGTCCGCACCACTCAGCCCAAAAGTCCACTAAAACCGGTTTATCTGAATTGATGATTTCATCAAAGTTAGCGTCTGTGATTTCTATTGCTTTGTTAGCCATAATTTTAACAGTTTGTTATTATAATTCTGTTTGCAATTTATAAAAATAGAGAGGGCAAATATACGCCCAATTAAGAAAATATGACAACCTGTCCGACATCCTCTTTGTTTACGCTCTACCTAAGTATCCTATACGTACGTCAGAACCTGCTGAATGGGTATGTTATATTTGTATAAACAAATGTTGTGAATAAAAGATTCAGAAACAATACTAACAGCAGAAAAAATCACAAAGTCTGGTAAATGGTGTAATTGTAGCTATACCCAATGTGTCAGAAACACCTCCTGACCCTTGAGGGTAAAATGGCCGAAAAGCTTCTGGAGGCTCCTTTCATTAGAAAAATTTGTGATTCAGTAGTGCCTGGCTTCAGGTAGAAATACACTTGAATTCAAATTTAGGACAGCGGAAAAATATAATAATGCGAAGTTAAATTTGAAAATCGGAAAAAATAAATAATTATTATTTTAAGTATAAATTGCTAAAATGTTAATTGTAGCACTGCAAAATAGGTTTTAATTAAATTATGATGTTAAAACGATATTAAATTTGCTGATGTAAAGATCCGGTGAGCATAGTGACTTCGTAAGTAGGTTTTCAAATCCTAAAACCAAAATTGAATTATGAAAAAATTACTAGCTCTCAGCCTTCTTTCCGGTGTCGTGTTTGCCACCACTTCCTGCAACGACGACGACGATGTAATGGTGCCAACCGAACCGACCATGGTACATGCCTTTGTGTCGAGTAACACCAGCAGCATGATTACCACCATGGATATTACAGATATGTCGATGATATCGGTTATGCAAAAGTCTATAAACTCTGCCGATGCAGACGGTATTTATTACGATGGCGACCGAGACGAAATTTTGCAGGCATCGAGAACGAACAACAGAATTGATGCTTATAACAATGTAATGGGCCAGGGGCAGAGCTTAAACCTGCAAGCCAGCAGCACCTCCGACTTTACAAATGCCCGCGGGCTTACCGTAAGCGGAAACAGAGTAGTTGTAGCCCAGGATGCCATGGATAACGACCCGAATGGCATGAACCGCCTGTTGGTATATGAGCGTACAGCGCAAGGCTTTAACCTGCTGAACACGTATGATGTAGACTTTAACCTTTGGGGAATTCGTGCGATTGGCGAAAACTTGTACGCCATTGTTGACAACTCAAGCGATATGGTGGTGTTCAATAACTTTTTTGCCAACAACAACGGCATGATTATGCCTACCAAGCGCGTAACCGTAGAAGGAATCGTCCGGACACACGGCTTGTGGTATTCAACTCAAGACAACATTATGGTCTTAACTGATGTTGCCGATGCAGCTTCTGACACGGATGGCGCTGTCCATGTGATCAATAATTTTACGTCAGTTTTTAACAGCACTGCCAACGGAGCCACAATTCCATTGTCGAGCCAGGTTCGTATTGCCGGCTCCAGCACACTGTTGGGTAACCCTGTAGATGTTGCCTACGATGATGCCTCTAAACGTATTTTTGTAGCAGAAAGAGCAAACGGAGGTGGCCAGGTTTTGGTGTATAACCTGCCTACTGCCAACGGAAACCCTGCCCCGGTCTATAAAGCTGATGTGGCAGGAGCTTCCTCTATCTACATCCATGCCGAATAAAAGAACCTGTTTTCTGTTAAGGCCAGCCTCGCAAGAAGCTGGCCTTTTTTATGCGCTTAACTTTTCTACACTACAAGCTTGCAGCCAATGCCTCTGAGAACTTCCGCACAAAAATTATCTGCGGCATACCAAAAGTGAAAGTAGCAACAAGAAACTGATTGCTACCGCACAACTCAAATTATTCAAATAAAAATAGCCTCCAGAAGGTTTTTCGGCTGAATACTGTCAAGGGTTCACCTGGCATTAAGAAACAATAGAGAGCATTGGAAGCCACTATTCTAACCTTTATAGGTAGCGAGCCATCATGTATATTTGGCGTGTCTCCAGAAATTTTAAGAAATTTTAAATACCCCAAGCAACCACCCCCTTCCTTTTTACATCTCTTAGTTATAACAGCTCCACTGGCGGCTGTTTTTGCTTTTACCACGCTGCACCTATCAACCCAAACCATACAAAATAAAACATGAAAAAATTTTATCTTTTCCTGTTGGCATTCCTGCTCGTGAACGTCTACATCAGTTGCTTTGCCCAATCGGGCGGAATGCTAACCGGAACAGTGCTTGATGACAAAAAAGAAGGTGTCGGATTTGCAAACGTATCTGTTTTAAATGCCAGTACTGCTGCCGTTGTAACAGGTGCTGTGGCCGATATGGATGGTCATTTTCAGATCAAATCGCCTGCTAAAGGTACTTATCTGCTACAAATTAGCGGGCTAGGCTTTGCAACCTATAAAACTCCCACATTTGAGGTATCCGAGGAAAGCTTTTCAAAGAAATTTGGAGAAGTATACCTGAAATCAGATGCCAAGGTGCTGCAGGAAGTAAACGTACAGGCCCTGCGACCTACTATTGTAACACACCCCGACAAAATGGTGGTGAGTGTAGAAGGCACCGCCATGGCAGAGGGCAGCACAGCCTATGAAGTATTGGCTAAATCGCCGGGAGTGTGGGTGGACCAGGATGGAAATATTCAGCTGAACGGCAAATCGGGGGTGCAGATCATGATCAATGGCAAACAAACCTACATGTCGGGCAAAGACCTGCAGAACCTGCTGCAGAGCATGTCGGCCGAAAACCTGAAAGACCTGGAGATCATCACCAGTCCCTCTGCCCGTTTCGATGCGGCTGGTGCTTCGGGAGTTATCAACATCAACCTGAAAAAAAATGCGCTTTATGGTGTAAATGGCAGTGTGTATAGTGGCTACCGTTACAATGGTCAGCATACTTACACGGCAGGAGGTAACCTAAACTATAAGTATGGCAAGTGGAGCTCAACTGCCAGCCTGGATGTAGCCCGGCGCATTAACTACCGCGACATATATATGGGCCGGATATTCAACAAAGCAGGCGAGTCGTTTTACTTCGACCAGAACGGCTACGAAGAAACCAAACGTTTTGCACCAGCGCTCCGCATCGGCACCGATTACGACATAAACGACAACCATAGCATCGGCTTCACCACTTATTTAGCGCATACCAACTACGATGGCTTTTTTAACACCGACTCCTATCTTCGCGAAAGCGACCCGGCTAATGATCTGTTCGTGCAGGCATTCAACAACAACTCCGATATATCGAATAACGGCACTTTCAACCTCCACTACACCGGTAAACTCGATTCTGTAGGTACAACACTGGCTGCCGACCTCGATTATGTTATTCTGAACAGCAAAGACCTTGGCTCCTTCCGTAACATTTACCAGGAAATCAATACCAATGCCCCCGCCACCAGCGACCGCTTACGGAGCCAAAACCCTAACAGCTACAATATTTATTCGGCAAAGGTAGATTTTACCAAAACCCTCTGGAAAAACGTTAAGCTGGAGACAGGCGCAAAAGCAAGCCACGTTATTTCTGATAACCAGATCCTCTTTTACCAGAACGCCGGCGAATCCGAAACCCTGGACCCGAACAGGAGCAACCACTTCATTTACAAAGAAAATATTTTTGCCGCCTACACCAGTTTTACTACTAAGTTTGGAAAAAAATGGAGCGTGCAGGCTGGCCTCCGTGCCGAACAGACACAAACCGAAGGCTTCTCCAAAACGACTAACCAAACCACCGACCGAAACTATTTCGACCTGTTCCCGACTTTGTTTGTGCAGCAGGAGGTAAGCGAGGCTTATAAAGTAGGCTATAAGGTAAACCGCCGCATAAACCGCCCCTACTACAGCGCCCTGAACCCGTTTATATTTTACCTCGACCCTTACACCTGGTCCGAAGGTAACCCTTACCTGCGCCCACAGTACACCAACACCTTCGAGATAACTCAGACCCTGAAAGACAATTACACCTTGGTGCTTAGCTATGGCGTTACAAAAGACTACATGGCGGAGGTGCCGATGCAGTACAGCCCGGAGGTTACCGTGTTTCAGCAGCAAAATGTGGAGAATATGAAAAGTGCCGGTGCCACACTTATTTTACCCGTAAAGGTGTGGGACAAGTGGCAGATAAACAATACCATAAACGGTTTCTACCAGGAGTTTTTGAAAACCATAGATGATCGCCCTGTTAAAAACGATCAGCTAACCTTTATGCTGCAGTCGAACCACAACATCGAGCTGCCCTGGGGGCTGAAGATGGAAGTAAACGGCGGTTACCAGGGCCCTGCGGTATATGGCCTGTACTCTATAAAGGCAAACTGGTGGCTAGATTCTGGCCTGAAGCGCTCATTTATGAACGATAAACTTTCTGTCGCCCTGAACTTCACCGATATTTTCAGAACCCGCGAACTGTTGATCGATTCTAACATTAACGGCAATTTCAACACCATTAACCAGTACCAGGGCATACAAAGTGTTCGGCTGAACCTACGCTACAACTTCAACAAAGGCACAAAGTTCGATGCAAAAAGCCGCAACACTAACCTAGATGAGCTGAACAGAACTGGTAACTGATGTAAGGCTTCGCCAAATTCAAAATTAGAAATTAAAAATTATCATGGCGCGAGCGTCCTCGCTCGTGACGGCTATTCCAAGGCCTCTGGCCGCTTTAAAATACTACTACAACTAAGTGTATGCAATGAATATAGTTGGATGAAGAACCCTCGGACATATTTAGCCAAAAAACCTTCCGGAGGCCAAATTCATTAGAATAATTGCTCCTTTACCCTGCACAAGTAAGCTAAATGTACTTAGAGCAGTATCAAAACAAAAACCCCTGGAGCAGCCATTGCTCCAGGGGGGGCGTGCTTCAGGATATTATCCAAATGGCGCAAAGGAAAAGGGCCTTTCAAAGGCTTTGCTATCAACTTGTCCGCATCACGGATAATTTAGATGACACAGATTAGAATTGCTTTTTCAATTTGTGTCATCCGAGAAATCCTATTAATCCGTGATCCAGAAATTATTTGAATGAAATCAGCCTTCCAAAGCAAAAAATGACTTTTTCGTTCCAAGGGTACTGCTCATCTCCAAATCTTCAAATCACCAAATCTTAAATCAACTTACACTCACCCAGCCCCAGCTCCTTAATCTGCTCCAGGAACAGTTTCGGGTCGATGCGGTATTTGCGGGAGTAGGTGGGGAGGGCTAGCTTTTCTTCGGGCATGTGCAGCGTAATCTCCAGTCGCTTCTGCCCAGGGCTAGTCACAATCGCATTTTCCAGCGCTTCGGCCAGTCCCTGGTTCAGGAGTTGCACGTTTATATTGATGTGCACGCCCTGTGCCATTTTGTCGGTTATGTCGCCAAGCAGCTGGATATTTGTAGGCTTCAGTTCCCATTGGTCCTCGGTGCGGTAACGCAGCTGCACTTTGCCCCGGATGAACAGGTACAAGCCTGTTTTAAGGTAAGGTGAGAACTTCACGTAGTCTTCTCCGAAAAGCGCCATCTGCATCGTAGAATCATAATCCTCGATAGAAAACAGCGCAAACGGGTTCCCATTCTTAGCTGTGCGTATAACGACATCCGCCACCATACCCGCCACGTTAATGTCGCGGTTTTTGTATTCCGCAATTTTATCGAGCGAGCAGGAGCAGTAAGAGTCTATTTCGAGCTTGAACTGGTCGAGCGGGTGGCCGGAGATGTAAAAGCCTACCACCTCTTTCTCACGGCGCAGCATCTCGGCCTGTGTCCAAGGCGCTACATCCGGTATTTTGGGCAGAGGTGCTGCCACAGCGGCTCCCCCTCCGAACAACGATTGTTGTGCGGCCTGTTGCTCTGCCTGGTAGCTGTTGCCATAGCGAACCGCCTTCTCCAGTAAACTAATGTTCTCGCCTTCAGGCACCTCAATCAGCTGGGCACGGTTATACAATCCCCACGAATCGAAAGCACCGGCCAGGGCCATACTCTCAAAGGTTTTCTTGTTCACGGCTCGCAGGTTAATACGCTTCGAAAAGTCGAAAATGTCCTGGTAGAGCCCTTTATTTTCTCTTTCAGAAATAATGGCGTCTACGGCAGCCTCACCGGTACCTTTTATAGCGGCCAAACCGAAACGGATCTGCCCCTGCTCATTCACGTTAAATTTCAGCAACGATTCGTTCACGTCCGGGCCAAGTACGGCCACGCCCTGCTTCCGCGCCTCCTCAATAAAGAACGTCACTTTTTTGATGTCGTTCATGTTGTTGGTAAGCACGGCCGCCATGTATTCGGCCGGGTAGTGCGCCTTCAGGTAACCCGTTTGGTAAGCTACTACCGAGTAAGCGGCAGAGTGGGAGCGGTTAAAGCCGTACTGGGCAAATTTCTCCATCACGTCGAACACCTCAGAAGCCTTTTTCGCCGGAATTTTATGGATTTCGCCGGCGCCTTTTATGAACTTCTCGCGCTCTTCGGCCATCTTCTTCATGTCCTTTTTACCCATGGCGCGGCGTAGCAAGTCGGCACCACCCAGTGAGTAACCAGCCAGAATCTGGGCAGTCTGCATGATCTGCTCCTGGTACACCATAATGCCGTAGGAGTATTCCAGAATCGGCTTGAGCAGTTCGTGCGGATACTCCACTTCTTCGCGGCCGTGCTTGCGGTTAATAAAGTTCGGGATGAACTGCATCGGGCCCGGACGGTACAGGGCGTTCATGGCAATCAAATCCTCGATGTTGGTGGGCTGCAAATCTTTAAGATACATCCGCATCCCTTCCGACTCGAACTGGAACGTGCCAATGGTGTCGCCGCGCTGGTAAAGCTGGTAAGTTTTCTCGTCGTCTATCGGAATCTCATCGATATCAATTTCTACACCGTGGTTTTTCTTGATAAGTTCGATGGCATCTTTAATGATGGTCAGGGTTTTCAGCCCTAGAAAGTCCATCTTCAGCATGCCGGCACTCTCAATTACTTTTCCATCGAACTGGGTTACGAGCAGGTCAGCGTCTTTGGAGGTCGAAACCGGAATATAGTTCGTAATATCATCCGGAGCAATAATAACTCCTGCCGCATGTATACCTGTGTTCCGGATGGAGCCTTCCAGCTTTTCGGCCAATCGGAGCGTGGCACCGCGATGGTCGTTGCCTTCGCGGATAGCAGCCAGTTCCAGGTTCTCCATAAAGGCTTTGGCTAAGGTCGTGCCCGGGGTGTCCGGTACCATCTTCGCCAGTTCATTTGCTTCGGATAGTGGCAAAGAAGTAGAGCGAGCCACATCTTTAATCGACGATTTGGCCGCCATCGTACCAAAAGTAATGATCTGGGCCACCTGCGTTTTACCGTACTTTTCTACCACATAGTCGATCACGCGCTGGCGGTTCACGTCGTCGAAGTCAATATCAATATCGGGCATCGACACACGCTCCGGGTTCAGGAATCGCTCAAACAGCAGCTTGTATTTTATCGGGTCGATGTTCGTGATACCAATACAATAAGCCACGGCCGAACCTGCCGCCGACCCACGGCCCGGCCCCACGGCCACACCCATGTCGCGACCACGGTTTATGAAGTCCTGCACGATCAGGAAGTAACCGGCAAAACCCATGGTCTGGATAATGCGCAACTCGTAATCGAGGCGTTCTTCTATGTCTGGGGTAATGTCGGTGTAGCGCTTTTTGGCACCCACATAGGTCAGGTGGCGCAGAAAAGCGTCGGCATCAGCGTGTTCAGGAGGTATCGGGAAGTTAGGGAGCAGGATATCGCGCTTCAGTTTGGGCGGCGTGATCTTGTCTACAATCTCGTTGGTATTATCCACCGCCTGCGGCACATCCTTGAACAGCTCATTCATTTCGGCCTGTGTCTTAAAATAAAACTGGTCGTTCGGGAAACCAAAACGTGTTCTCGGGCCGGCATCCTCTATGCGCTGCAGCATCTGGCGAATGTTCTGGCTGTTGCCGTACTTGTTGCGCACATTATCCACGGTATCATAAATAACTTTCTGGTCATCCGACAGAAATCGGTAATAGCGTGTCTGGAAATCCCCTACAGGGGTGCTCTGGTCTTCGCCGGTGTTTACGCACAGCAGGATGTCGTGCGCGTTCCAATCGTCCTGGTCTACGTAGTGGGAGTCGTTGGTGCAGATTACTTTTACGTTGTACTTTACCGCCCATTTCAGCAGCACCTGGTTAATGTCTTCCTGGCTTTTGCCGGTGCCATCTATGTTCTGCAGGCCGTGGCGCTGTATTTCAATATAATAGTCTTCGCCAAAGAGGTCGAGCCACCACTTAAATATCTCTTCTGCCTCTTCTTCGCTTTTCCAGAGAATGGCTTGCGGCACCTCGGCACCAATGCAGCAGCTGGTGGCAATCAGACCTTTGCAGTATTGCTGCAGCAGCTCCTTATCTATACGAGGCCATTTGCTGTACACACCTTCTATATAAGACAGCGAGCATAATTTGGCCAGGTTCTGGTAACCATCCTGGTCTTTTGCCAGCAGCAACTGGTGGTGGCGCACATCTTTCAGTTCTTTCGTAAAGGTCTTCAGGTGGCGGTCCTTCACCAGGTAAAATTCGCAGCCCACAATCGGCTTCACGTTATATTTGTTTGCCTCGGCCACGAAGTTGAAGGCGGCAAACATGTTTCCGTGGTCGGTCATGGCTACGGCTGGCATGCCATCGGCCTGCGCCTTTTTCATGAGGGCACTAATGCTGGCCTGGCCATCGAGCAGCGAGTACTGTGTGTGCGTATGTAAATGCGAGAATACAGGCAAGGTTCTGAAGAATTAAAAATTAGAAATTATGAATTAGAAATGACTTCTGTATTAGTGGAAAACTATATTCAGAAGTCATTTTCGGGATGTTAAAATTAATGAAAAACGCCCGGATTCCGAAACGATTTGTCGTCGGACTTGCTACCTTTGCAACACCAGTTTAATGAAAGCCGTTCTGCGTGAACCTGATAAAGTTTTTTAAAAAAGGCCGCTGTTCTGCCACCGCTTTTGATGCAACACCTGCCGCACATGAAACTCATCGTTATAACCACACCGGTACCTTTTGCAGGCGAGATCCCGCTCGTGTGCCAGCTGTTGGAAATGAGGCTGGAAACGTTGCATGTGCGTAAACCGGAGTTCTCTTGCCAGGAGATGCGCGATTATTTGAATGAAATTCCCCTTCCGTACCACCCCCGCCTGATGCTGCACAGCCACCACGAACTGGCGCAGGAGTATAAGCTAAAAGGCCTTCATTTCCCGGGAACAGCCAGAGCTGGGGCAGCAAACATGCCAAAGCAGCACCTGCTCTTTTCCACCTCCTTTCATAAGCTGGAAGAGCTGCAACAACCGCAGCCGCTGTTCGATTACGCCTTTTTAAGCCCTATTTTCAACAGCATTTCCAAGGAAGGGTATGAGGCAGCTTTTACTCCTGCAGCTGTTCAGGAAGCACTAAAAAAAGCCACTGTGCCTGTTGTGGCTTTAGGAGGCATAGATACGGATAACCTGGCAGCTGTGCGGGAATTAGGTTTTGCCGGAGCAGCGGTGTTGGGAGCTATTTGGCAGGCAGCGGATCCGGTAAAGGTGTTTCAGGAGTTGTTGTGGGTGGTAAAAAGTAGCTGTTAAACAAGAATAACTTCAAGGAGACCTTTGTGCCCGGCATAGTTGCTGGCAGAGCTGTAGAGGTAATGTTCTGGTTCGCTCACGATTTCGGCTCTTACTGGGTTCTGGTGTATGTATGCTAGTTTTTGCTTCAGGAAAGCATTAGAATGAATTTCTTTCGCTTCGTTTCCTTCCTGCCAAAGTTTATAGTGGGTAATTTTAGGGTCATATTTACCAGCGAACTGAAAGCGGTACAGCATCCATCCTTTTCTACTTTCGTTTTCCTGCTGAATGGCTTCTACAAGTTGCCTGCTTGTAAACTTTTTAAAGTCGCGGAGTAAGTCGGATAGTCGTTTTCCCTCCTCAGCTGCGGCTATCAAATGTAAATGGTTGCTCATCAGGCACCAGGCATAAAGCTCCAGACCTTTTTTCTGCTGGCAAAACTTTAGGGCGTCCACTATTACATGGCGGTAAACAGGCCTGGTGAAAATATCCACCCAGTCTACAAC
>NZ_VRTY01000096.1 GCF_008017455.1 Pontibacter qinzhouensis
CCTACTCTGGCTGCTGGCATTACCGTGGGGCTTGTGGGGTTTCCTGGAGGCCAGCCTGTCTGCAGCGGCGCTACAAGTAGCAGAGGTTCTCAGCTTTTTTGCCGGGGCGGTGTTAGCCGGGTTATTGTACCACTTGTTCGCCACCCGATTCACTAAGCTAGACAGCTTTATGCCTTATTTCTCCATGTTTGGGATTGTGTATTTTACCACCGTTACCACAGCTGCCGGTCGCGATAACCTGCTGCAGGTAGGCTTCCTGTTATTCATTGCCGCTGCACTTCATAATGCTGCCGGTTATTTCTTCGGGTACTGGTTCAGCCGCCTGTTCGGGCTTGATAAAAATTCTTCCCGCTCTATGGCCTTCGAAGTAGGTTTGCAGAACGGGGGTATGGCATCAGGGCTGGCCGGCACGATGGGCAAATTAGGAACAGTAGGACTTGCGGCAGCTGTATTCAGCCCCTGGATGAATATTTCCGGCTCTATTCTGGCGAACTACTGGCGTAGCAGACCTGTGGCTGACAAGGTGTCTCAGCAGGAGGAGCAAGAGGCGATGCAGCCACTTCAGGTAAAAGATGCGACTGCTGATTAACCTGCATCAGCTAGCCAGCAACCCTTGACCTTTTTAAACAAAAAACTTGTTGGAAGGCTGTTTTTATCTGAATAATTTGGAATAGGATAGACGGCATCTTCACTTTCAGGAGTAAGTAAACACCATTCCTTTGGTTAACTATTTCTAGCCTCCACTTACACCAGTACAACAAAATAAGAACGTCCGAATGATTGGCAGCTAAGGCCTCACATTCAGACGTTCTTATTTCGCTTTATAATTTGCCGGACTTAA
Source organism: Pontibacter qinzhouensis (assembly GCF_008017455.1). Lineage (GTDB taxonomy): Bacteria > Bacteroidota > Bacteroidia > Cytophagales > Hymenobacteraceae > Pontibacter > Pontibacter qinzhouensis. The sequence continues at coordinate 842 of NZ_VRTY01000096.1, forward strand.
AAATCTCCCAACGAAACGACAAAATCTTTACTGCCATCTGTTACCCACGAATCTAACTGAGCAGGGTCTTTCATTTGCTGCCCTCTGGCCCGTGGCACCACCATATAGCCGCACGTTACATCTGGCAGGGCTGTCATGTCGGTCCAGAGCTTTTCGATCTGTGCCACTGGGTAAATGTCTTCCTGCCCGTGGCCCCAGCGATATTTTACCTCCTTCAGGGTAACGTATGTCGGTATGCGATGTGCCACAGTTCTTACTGCCTTGGCTAAGCGGGCTGCGTCTCCATGTATAACTTCTTCGCGGCTGAGGCCAAACAATTGCAGCAATGGGTCGAGCTGAATCCAGGTGGTGTTGGAGTTGTAGTAACTAAGCTTAAGCTCATCTTCTTCGCGGGGTTGCGCCAGCCCCTCCAGTAACCTCACCTGGCCGTTAACTCGTGCCAAACCGCCTCCCTGGTCTTCAATGCGGCGCGGAATTACTTCAAAAGTAAGCATGTTGCCGGACTCGAGGTGGTAACCCAGTGCAGCGGGGTTTACATCTGCCCCGAGCGTATCGATGTTATGCAGCATCAGGGTTTGCAGCTGAGGCTGGTCCTGCAAAAGGCGGGCTAACGTGCCGTTGCGCAACATGTTCGATACCTCGTACCAGTGGCCAAGCGGCGAGAAACGTTGCGCTGCAATATTATCGACATAATCGGTGCCTTCGCCTTTACCTTTTGCCCAACTGATCATGCTTTGACGTACCGCATCGCGCACTTTCTGCTTGTTTACGTCAAGGGTTTCCTGCGGCATTTCTTCCCACAAAAACCGTAAGTCGCGCTCCATCGGCACAAAACGCTGGCCAATAGATCTTCCTTCTGATAAGTACACTTTGCCGGCATACCCGAAATTCTGCGACTGCTCCAGTTTTTTGCGGATGGGCTCATGCGTTAGGTAACTCGTGGCGACAATATGCGGAACCTGCGCTTTATAGCGGTTGGCAACTTGTCGGGTTTTCGCTATGTGTATCTCCAGAAAACTGCGGTGGTGGCCATGTATTTCTACAAACGGATTGAGCGCTTTTATAACGCCGGCACCTTTGGTCCAGCGGCTGCCCACACCAGCGGCCAGGCTGAAAACGGCTACACTCCCGGCCTGTATAGCTGCTTTGCCAGTTGCTTCGGCGGCATGTACTTCCTCAAGTAAAACAGCATCTCCAGGACGCACATCTGCTATGGATGTTTCAGCAGCGAGGCGGTTGCGCGATAAACCGATGCGGCCTTTCTGCAACTGCTCCCGGATCTCCTCATGCTGAATAAAATCAAAGCCGTTCGCTTTCTTTACCTGGTCGGCTTTCTCGTTTTCGAGGCTGCGGTTGCCTTGCGTTGTAGGGTCCGAAACCTTAAACAAATTGCTCACAATGGTGCGCAGCAGGGGGTAAGCCAGGTTGTGTTGGTCGCAGTAGGTGGTAAACAAATCTATTTCGGCGCGCCTGATGTAGGAAATGGTAGCCGGATCTTTTCTAACCAACTCCGACACATGAATGGCATAATACTGCTCCGGCATCAGGGCTTCGTTCCCCAGGTGCAGATCAGCCCACGTTCCTTTGTGGTTTATGCTCCAGTTGTACACCACAGGCTCCATGGCAAAAGGCAGTGCTTCAGCTAGTTCAGCTTTTGTTTTACGTAGAATTTCAAGTACCCCGAGTTTATAATCCTCATAGCGCTCCGGGTTCACAAACATACCCATACCACCGCCAGACATACCACCCAACATCAGGAAGCCATAATAATCAGGGCCAAATTCTTTTTTAGCCTTTGCAATTATTTGTTCGGTGAAATAGGTAGAAGCCCACGGAATAATCGTTTTTATGGGGCCTTCCCAGTTGCGGGCAGTATTGGCTCCTAATTTCTGAATGTCGCCTTCGCGTATGGCCTCCAGTATATTATCGAAAATCTGGTTTGTCTGTTGGCGGGCTGCCCATTCCTTTTCGCCCCGGAGCAGGTATTTTTCTGTTACCATCTCCAGAATAGGGCCAACATTCGAGGCCATGCCACCGTGCATCAGCACCAGCGAATTCATGATCTTTTCGGCAACCTGCGGGTGTACTTCTGCGCCCTGTAATACGCGGTGGCGGGGCAGGAGCGTGCCTCTGCTAATGCCGTACTCGGGGTCTCCTTCCTGGGCGAAAGTACCTTGTATGGCTTTTATGCCCGGCCAAACGCCACCTGAGTCTTGCCAGCCGCCACCTGAACCGCCTATCCACTCGCCTAATATCGCCCTGGAGGCTACCAATCGTCTTTCGCTTTCCTCTAAACCGCCTTCTAACGATTTTGTCTGGCCGGTGGCACGCATGAGCAGGCTTATGATAGAACCCAGCAGGTTAGTGGATACGGCGAACCGGGAGCCTTTCGGGATGTCGTTTACTTTTGTAACCAGTTCTATGCCCATGCCTGGCGCTACAATGCGGGCCAGAATATCGGGCAACGATTGGTTTGTACTTTCAAAAGAAGGCGGAATAAGTCCGGATGCTATAACGCCGGCTTTAACCAGGCTCAGGTAATCGTTACCGAAGTTAAAGAGGTCTGCCAGGTCATAAATATCTTTTGTCGTGTTCAGGTCGATACTGGTCAGGCGCAGCACCGGCTCCTGAATCACCCGCACATAGGCGTGCAATGGAGGCCTGATATCTGTGTCGCGCCCAAATACACCCAGATCGATGGATAGATTTACCACACGCGCACCTTCCGGGTAATCCATTCCCAGGAAGAAAATATCGGACCAGCCACTGTGGGTAAGGTCCATGCGAACAGCGGTCTGCTCGTGGAGCATCGGGTAGAAAAGCGATTCGGGCTGGCGCTGTAACAGGCGCGGGTGAATCCGGATAGGATGCTCCTCCTGATGCCCCACACGGAACATCCATTGGTTACCTTTGCTGGACCGCACACTTTTTCGCACCTGATCGGCTAGTATCTGAAACGAAAGGTGGTGGTAACTTTCGGCCAGGGCACTGAACAAAGCAGCATTTGGCCCATGCTTGTCCAGCTCCTGCAGAAACGTGGTAATAGCCTGCTCGAAACGCCTCGCCAGCAGATCTTCAAAACCGGCATAAGCTATTTTACCTACAGCCGGCGTTTCTTTGGCTTGCACCAGGAAAAACCGGTAGCCCGCATACAGAAACTGTATGGCCCGCACTTTATCGTAAAGGTTAGCAGTCGATTTTCTGAAGGAATCGAGCTCGCGCATGGCAATAAGTAGTTCCTTAGCCGAAAATTGCCTACTGATCTCGAAAAAAGAGCGGTTACGAACAGCCGGATCGGTGGCAGTTATGGTCTGTATAAAAAGGTTCATGCTTTTTGAATTTTGAGACACCAGACACAGGACGTAAGACACAAGATTTTTATGTTACGCGCTAGAGGAACAGCAGCAGCAGGTGAAAACGATAGTGGAAGTCAAATTTCATTTAAGAATTGCCTGACCTCCGATCTTATTCTTTATGTGTTAGCTCCCTTTACTCTTGCCTTTATCATGAAGGACTTATTGTCTATGCCTTCCTTAAAATCCTGTGTCCTGCGTCTTGTATCTTTTCAGTTTGATTTCCGGCCATTGGCTTCGGCCAGCATTTCCACAAGAGTGGAGAGGGTTTCGCTGTGTGCCTCGCCTGCCAGGCCCAGAGCTAGTTGAGCACTGAGTAAGCCGTGTTTCCGGCTAAGGTCGTACCGCTGCCCTTTCACTTCCAGGGCCAGGTATTTTTCCTGCAAGGCCAGTTGTTGCAGGGCAGGAGTGAGCATAACAGGTTGTGCCTGCTGCTCCAATTGTTGCTGCAGTAGCTCAAAAACCGCTGGCGTAAATACATGCATTCCGAAAAAGCAGAGGTAGTAACCAACCCGTAAGCCGGGTGTCTGGAGTTCCAGCTCGGCTACACTTAAAGAAGGTTTTTCTATGATGGTATCTATCTGGTAAACACCGGTTTTATTGGCGAGCTGCTTGCCGGTAAGGGTGCCGTAGCGGCCAATCTGATGCTCAATTGTAGGATTAACCGCAGAAACAGAACAGGCCTCCTGTGTGGCGAGCTCCACCAGCTGAGCTGCGCAACGTTTTTGCAACATATCCGACACATACAGGTAATCGCCTAGTAAAAGGAGAAATGGCTCGTTGTTCACGAAATCGCGGGCGCAGTACACGGCATGCCCATAGCCCAGCGGCTCCTCCTGCTCTGCGAACTGAAGCCGCTGCAGGAGGTCATCTACTTTTTCGGCTTGCTTTTTTGCCCAATCCACGCTTTTAAAAGACTTCAGCAGGTTGTCGCGCAACGATGCGAAAGCACTTAGATAGCGCTCGCGGTCGCCTGGTGCGCACACAATGCAAAGTTCTTCTATACCACTGGCAAAAGCCTCTTCCGCAATAATCTGGATAACCGGTTTGTGCAACCCATCTATATCGATAACCGGAAGCATGGCTTTCTGAATGGTATCTGCCACCGGATACAAGCGTTCGCCCCGTGCGGCGGCAGTAATAACTGCTTTTTTAATTTTCATATGAACTGATTTCTTTGCTAAAGAAGCGTGTGCTGTTGTGTGAATAGACAATGATTCAAATTTAGCTAATATCTCCATTAGACTCTTACAAATTATTGTAATGAAATTAGCCTTCCAAAGAAAAATTGATCAAAATCTGTCGAGGGTGAATAGTCGCTGAAATAATAGGGAGCCATCAGCATGTACAAATCTTGAAGAATAGCTAATAACCCTTGGCAAAATTCTGCTGAAAAACCTTCCGGAGGGCAATTTCATTTGAATAATTATGGACCAACATTACCTTACCGAGCCGGATATATTTCACTGGGAGGTGCAGGTACTGGGGAGCATCGGCAGGAATCAAAAAGGTGCATTTTTGCTTACGAGGGTAGGGAAGAAGCGGGGCTTTATTCTTGGTCATTGTTTTGCTTCGCGGCAAGACGCTCGCAGGTCTGGAAGACGCTGCAAGGTCTATAGTATTGGCGAACTTTCCGAGGATTGGAAGAAGTGCTGAGTTGTAGTGCTAAAGCGTTTGCAAAAATTATTCAAATAAAAATGGCCTTCCTAAGAGATTTTAGCTTTTGAAGGTCAAGGGTGAAGTTAGAAGGGCACAAAAAAAGCGGCACTGGGCCGCTTTCAACTTAGCTAATAAATAACATTTATTTCGGATCATAGGCCCATTTCATGTAGATTGAACCCCAAGTGAAGCCACCTCCAAAGGCAGCCAGAATCAGGTTATCGCCTTTTCTTAGCTGCGGCTCATACTCCCAGAGGCAAAGCGGAATGGTGCCGCTAGTGGTGTTGCCGTACTTCTGGATGTTGAGCATTACTTTCTCGCTCGAAACGCCCATACGGTTAGCAGTTGCTTCTATTATGCGTTTGTTTGCCTGGTGTGGCACCAGCCATGCAACATCTTCCGATGTCAGGTTGTTTCGCTCCATAACCTCTGCCGATACATCTGCCATGTTCTTTACGGCAAACTTGAAGACAGTTTGGCCTTCCTGGTAAGCATAATGTTGGCGGGCTTCAATGGTTTCGATGGTAGCGGGTTTGCGGCTGCCGCCCGCCTTCATGTGCAGGAAAGGAGCACCCGAACCGTCGGACTTCAGGATCTGGTCCAGCACGCCAAAGCCTTCGGTATTAGGCTCCAGCATAACGGCTCCACCACCATCTCCGAAAATAATGCAGGTAGTGCGGTCGGTGTAATCTACAATAGACGACATTTTATCGGCGCCCACTATTATTACTTTTTTGTACTGCCCCGACTCCACAAACTTGGCACCAGTGGCCAGTGCGAACAGAAATCCGGAGCAGGCAGCCTGCAGGTCGTACCCAAAAGCATTTATAGCACCTACTTCTGCTGTAATAAGGTTGGCCGTAGCCGGGAAAACCATGTCGGGAGTAGTGGTAGCACAAATAAGCAGATCTACCTCTTCTGGTTTTGTATTCGTTTTTTTAAGTAAATCTTTTACTGCTGGAATGGCTATTTGTGAAGTTCCTTGGTTCTCTCCCTTCAGGACACGTCTCTCTTTGATACCAGTACGGCTAAGGATCCACTCATCGTTGGTCTCCACCATTGTTTCCAATTCCTTGTTGGTAAGCACATATTCAGGAGCGTAGCCACTTACACCTGTAATAGCGGCAGTAATTTTACTCATATTATAATGGTTTCTTAGGGTAAATGTTTGAGCGGGCAAATTAATAAAAAAAACCTGGTATAAACTGACAGTTACTCAAAAGAGTTGCTGTTTTGTTTGTACCAGGTATAGAAACGATAGGGTAGGTTAGTACTTTCTTGGAAAACTACACGCTGTAGTTCTTCCGGAAACGCTCGGAAATTTTGGATGATATCATTTTCTGAGCCAGCACTACCATGTTGCTGACAGCCAACGGGCTGGAAACACCATGACCAATCACAGCGTTACCATTGATGCCAAGAATCGGGCTTCCTCCGGCTGTTTCATAATTAAAATTGTCAAAGAAAGGATCTTTGATATTTTTTTCGTGCATGATCTCGTAGATCGACTCTGCCATTTTAATAATGATGTTACCGGTATAACCGTCACATACAATCACATCGGCTTTATCGTTAAAAAGATCCCGCCCTTCCAGGTTACCAACAAAGTTCACGTTGGGGTTGTTTTTCAGTCGCTGGTGTGCAGCCTGCGTCACAACGGTTCCTTTGCTTTCTTCTTCTCCCAGGTTCATCAAACCCACTTTCGGGTTCTCGATGCCGAGTACATATTTGGCATAGATTGATCCGGTTTCGCCGAATTGCTCCAGTACCTCGGGTTTGCACTCTGCGTTGGCTCCAACATCCAGAATCACGCCAAATCCACCGCTTAGCTTAGGTACGAAGCCTGCAATTGTCGGCCTGATGATGCCTTCAATTGTTTTTACGCTAAACATGGCACCTACCAGCATGGCACCGGTGTTGCCGGCGCTGCAAAAGGCATCAGCCTGCTGCGCCTTTAACATGCCATACCCTACAGCAATGCTGGAATCAGTTTTTTGGGAGAGGGCTTTAGTCGGGTGTTCCGCCATCCCGATAACCTGGGTGGCGTTTACAACCTTAATGTTCTGACCCGTGTACCCGTATTCTTTTAACAGTGAATGAACAACTTCCTCCTGCCCAATAAGCAGGATTTCGTCTTCTTTCTCAAGCTGCTCTGCGGCGAGCAATGCACCTTTAATGATAGCCTCAGGTGCATAATCGCCGCCCATAGCGTCTAAGGCGATCCTCATGTACTGGGATATTTTGGTTTTAAATTATACAGAACTAAATCAAAAGCAGGCTATTGCTTACTGGGCGTTCGTAGTATAATTTTTGATAGCCAGTTTGCCTTTGTGGAACAAGTCACCTTCTACCACATAAGCGTGGTGGTAAAGATGAGGTGTATCGGTAGTAGGGCAAAGAGCAATGGCTTTCTCAGAAAGTTTTTGGTGAGTTCTTCTCTTATCTCTTCTGGTCTTCGAAATCTTACGTTTAGGATGTGCCATTTTTAGTTAAATAGTTTACTTGCTGTTTATACTTGGTTGATATTATTATTCTTAATTCAGATTCTTTAAGGCATCCCAACGCGGGTCTATGTCCTCATCGTCGTCTCCTCCGTCTTCGTCTCCATCTTCCGGGCTTGCTTTGCGCGAAGAGTAGATCAGAATGTCCTGGTCATCCTCTTCATCGAGCTCCTCCTGAAAGCGGGGGTGAAGCTTTTTCATAGGCAGCGACAGCGCAATAAAATCATAAAGATGCTGTGCCACGTTTATATGCTGCGTTTCCGGGGTTATCTGCCACAAGTCGTCGTCTAACTCCTTGTTTTCAGGCCCGAACTTCATACGCAGCACTTCCTGCAAATCAATTGGCTGCTCAAACTCTTCCAGGCTTCTGTCGCAGGTTAAGGTTACGGCTCCTATAATGTCGAAGGTAAGCGTTAACAGCGATTCCGTTTTATCGAGTTCTACTTTTGCCTGCAGGTTTCCTCCCTGAATAATCTCCTTCCCAAACAAATCGAAAAATGAGTCGTCCATGGCAAACTCGTACAAGTGTTTCTTGTTACTGAGTTTGGCTATGCCGATTTCATAGTCTTTTAGCTTTTTCACACTGCTGCTTTTTTTGCAAGACGCAAAATTATAACTAATTTCTGACAAATAAAACAACTGCCCGATATTATGCAGTCGGATTTTCAGCTTCTTTTCTTTTCCTGATAATGTCGCAGGCTGCAAACAAAGCTTCCCTGAAGGAGGTTTCGTCGGCAAGGCGCTTACCAGCAATATCATAGGCGGTGCCGTGGTCGGGGGAGGTCCGTACGATTGGCAGGCCGGCTGTGTAGTTCACACCGTTCTCAAATGCCAGTGTTTTAAACGGAATAAGCCCTTGGTCGTGGTACATCGACAGCACTGCATCTACTTTTTTAAACTGGCGCATACCAAAAAAGCCATCGGCCGGATAAGGCCCGAACACCAGGTGACCGCGATCTTTCAGCTGTATAATGGCCGGCCGTATGATGTCTGTTTCCTCTGATCCTAGCAGTCCGTTTTCGCCGGCATGTGGGTTTAAGCCCAGCACAGCTACCCGTGGCTTCTGAATACCAAAGTCAAGCCGGAGCGACTCGAGCAAAATCGTAAGCTTCCGGAGGAGCAACTCAACAGAAAGTTTGCCCGACACTTCGTTTATCGGCATATGTCCGGTTACGGTGGCGACCCGTAAATCGTCGCTCACGAGCAGCATCAGGCTTTCGGCTGCGTCGAAATATGATGTTAAAAACTCCGTATGGCCCGGAAACCTGAATTCCTCTGCCTGTATGTTGTCTTTGTTGATGGGGGCCGTCACCAGCCCGTCGAGCTTGCCCGCCTTCAGATCCTGGCAAGCTGCCATCAGCGACTGCAGCGAAGCTTTCCCCGATTCTGGCGTAGGTTTGCCGGGCTCCAGCACCAGTTCTTCCTGCCAGCAATTGATCAGGTTTACTTTGCGGTTAACTAAAGCATCGGCTGAGTCTACCTGCAGGAAATGGAAATGTTCAGCCTGTAAACTTTTCTTGATGCTGCTGAAAAGAGCGGCAGAGCCATAAATTACAGGAATGCAATAATTCAGGATGCGCTGGTCAGAAAGCGTTTTCACAATGATTTCGGGGCCAATGCCATTGGTGTCGCCGATGCTAATGCCTAACCTTATTTTCTGTTTCTCCATTTCTTACTTAGTGGGCCAATGCGCGAAGGTAATGATAAATTAGACGAACGCCAGCGCCAGTGGCTAATTTGCCACGGTACGAATCTTCGCCATGTAAATAGGCTACACCGGCAATATCGAAATGCACCCAGGGGTAGCTGGTAAAACACTCCAGGAACTTACCGGCCGAAATGGCTCCGGCATCTATACCGCCCAGGTTCTTCAGATCCGCGATATCAGACTCGATGTGCTTCTTGTACTCATCCCAAAGCGGAAACTCCACCAGCCGCTCGTGCACCTGCTCCCCGGTTTTTTTAAGTGCCTGCATTATTTCGTCGCCGGCATTGCCCATGGCTACCAGTCCTTCTTTGCCAACGGCACGCGCAGCGGCTCCGGTTAAGGTTGCTAAATCGAACACCAGGGCAGGGTGGTATTTCTGGGCGAAACTCAGGGCATCGGCCAGTAGCAGGCGGCCTTCAGCATCAGTATTTAAAACTTCAACCGTCATTCCGTTGTGCATGGTAATCACATCGCCGGGAGCAAAGGCTTTTCCGCCGGGGCGGTTATCGGTGGCTGGCACCAGGCCTATAACGTGCAGGGGCAGTTTGTTTTTGGCTAAGGCATACATAACGCCTGCCACGGCTGCAGCACCCGCCATATCCGACTTCATAAAATCCATGGATTGTGGCGTTGGTTTCAGGCTGAGGCCGCCAGTATCATAGACTACTCCTTTGCCTACAAGCACGTAAGGCTTATTATTCACCGGCTGCTCCGGCTTCCATTCCATAATGGTAAAAGTCGGAGGATCTTCGCTGCCCTGGTTCACGGCCAGCAGGCCACCCATTTTCAGCGACTGTATTTTTATCTCATCAAGTACTTCGGTCTTAAAGCCGGCTTCCTGGCCCAGTTCTTCGAGTTGCTCACTAAACTGCTCAGCCGACTGGTGGCTGTGCGGCTCGTTTACCAGATCGCGTGCTATGGTTACTGCCTCCAGCACGTGCTGCAGTTCCTGTACTTCCTCTTCGGAAATGGCCGTATCAGCAATAGTAATGTTTTCGAGCGGGCTGGGCTTGGCATCTTTTGTTTTGTATTTCTGAAACTGGTAGTTGCTCAGGTAAAGCCCCTCTGCCAGGTACAAAGCAGCGCGGGAGCCTGTCGTATCCGAAACCTCCACCGACCGTACTTTGTCTGCCTTTATAAGCTTCAGGAGGTTGTAGCCTGCCTGTCGTAATGCCTCATGTGCTGACTGCTCTGTTTTTGCTTTTGGCGCTACCACCAGGTAGAGGCGGTGCGTGTAGCGGTTTAGTGCTATAATGTTTGTCTCCTGTGCTACCTGCTGCTGCACGTAGGTGGCCTCCTCTTGTGACAGATCTTCGGGGAGCGCTGGCTGCGCTGCCTGCACAATTAAGACAATATCGGTATTTTTACCGGGTGTTGCGCTGTATTTAAGTTGTGTCGGCATTTGTCGTTCGTATCTTTGAGGACGCAATATAGTAAGTATATAAGTTAATGTGAAGGTTTGGCCTGTGGCAGGGGAGTAGTTTGTTTTAGAATAGATATCGCCAACACCTGACCAACTAAAGTAAAGGAGCGCCGTGAGTAAAGTAAGTCCGAAAAAACACCTGGGGCAGCATTTTCTGGTAGACCAGAACATCGCCATAAATATTGTTGAGCAACTAACGCTGCACCACGGTGTAACGGATGTGCTGGAGATAGGCCCCGGTATGGGCGTGCTGACCCAGTACCTGCTGCAGCACAAAGAGTACACGACTACCGTTATCGATATCGACAGGGAATCAATCGCTTACCTTAAAGTACATTTCCCGGGTTTGCAGGACCGCATTATTTCAGCTGATTTTTTACGCATCGATTTAGGCGAGTTGTTTCCTGGCAAATTTGCTATTATCGGCAACTTCCCTTACAACATCTCCAGCCAGATTTTCTTTAAAGTGCTGCAGCACCGCGACCAGGTGCCGGAGGTGGTGTGCATGCTACAGAAGGAGGTGGCGGAGCGACTGGCAGCACCTCCGGGCTCTAAAACTTATGGCATTTTAAGTGTGCTGCTGCAGGCGTTCTATACCATCGACTATAAGTTTACGGTAAGTGAGCAGGTGTTTCACCCGAAGCCAAAAGTGAAATCTGCGGTGATCGGTTTGTTGCGCAACGAGGTGCAGGAACTGCCCTGCAGCGAGAAACGCTTTTTTGAGGTGGTGAAGCTGAGCTTCGGAACACGGCGTAAAACGCTTCGTAACTGCCTTAAAACCTATAACCTGCCACCAGAAGTGCTCACGCAACCTGTTTTTGACCAGCGTGCAGAGCAGTTATCGGTGCAGGAGTTTATTCAACTTACCCAACTCATAGAGCAGAATCTGTAGTTATGATGCACGTAGAGATCACGCGCGAGTATATAAACCAGGTAGAAGAAGCTATAGAGCGCCAGGACAAGGGCTTTATACTCGAAACCATGTCGGAGATGTATGCGGCCGATATTACCACGGTGCTGTACGAGCTGGATGCGAACGAGAGTAAATACGTGATGGACCTGCTGCCTCCCGAAGTCGGGTCCGAAATATTGAGTGACCTCGATTACGACATCCGCACCGATTTCCTGCAGCATTTCACTACAAAGGAGATTGCCCGCTACGTGAACCTGATGGACTCTGACGATGCGGTGGACATTCTGAATGAGCAAACGGTGCAGCGGCGCGAAGAGATTATTGCCCTGCTCGACGAAGACAGAACAGCTGCTATTCTGGATCTGCTGCACTACGAAGAAGACTGTGCCGGTGGCCTGATGGCAAAAGAGCTGATAAAGGTAAACCTGAACTGGCGCGTGCGGCAATGTATTGAAGAAATAAGAAGGCAGGCGGAAGACGTAGCCCGAATTTATACGGTGTATGTGGTTGATAACCGCGATATACTGCTAGGGAGGGTAAGCGTAAAAAACCTGCTGCTCTCCAAAGACGATGTACTGATAAAAGACATCTATAACCCGGATGTGATCTCGATTGAATCTTATAAAGATGAGAACGAAGTAGTGGCCCTTATGCAGAAATACGACCTGGAATCTATTCCGGTAGTGAACATACAAGGCCGCCTGTTGGGGCGCATCACTATTGATGACGTGGTGGATGTGATGCAGGAGCAGGCCGAACTCAGCCGCCAGCTCATGACGGGTATAACCGAGAACGTGGAAGAAGACGACAGTGTATATAGAATATCGCGCTCTCGGCTGCCCTGGCTTATTATAGGTATGGTGGGGGGCCTGCTGGCGGCGCAGTTCATGGGCTTGTTCGAAGCCGATATTGCGATGTTACCGGCAGTAGCCTTGTTTGTACCACTCATTACAGCCACAGGCGGCAACGTGGGTATACAGTCCTCTTCTATTATTATTCAAACCCTCTCCTCCAACACTGTTATTTTTGAGCATTTTGGCCAGCGTATGCTCAAAGTATTACTCGTTGCTTTGCTTAATGCAGCTATTATTTCGATGTTGGTATTTGGCCTGACTTACCTTTTCCGGAACGACCTTACCTTGTCGCTGGTCGTATCGGTGGCGCTGTTTTCGGTGGTGATGCTGGCCTCCTTAATGGGTACGTTAACTCCCATGGTGCTCGACCGGTTTGGCATTAACCCTGCTGTAGCAGCCGGGCCGTTTATTACCACTGCCAACGACCTGTTAGGCCTGGCCATTTACTTTGCCGTGGCGCACGCCTTGTATAACCTCTGATACCCTTGACGATAAAATAGCATTTTACCTTCTGAAGGGTATTTTTATTGGAATAATTGAATTAGAGCTAAATGGCTCAACTGTTTAATTGTTGGTTCTTCATTTTGAAAATGGAGGTGCTTAGTCATGGCCCAGGTATAATCAACTAATTCTCGATTCAGTTCCTAATTTTTTACTAAAAAATTAAACTTCATAAATACTATATTTACTTATGTCAACAAGTACCTTCCGCTGCCTTATAATAGATGAGATGCATCCCAGTATTTTGGAAATGCTGGAGGCAATTGGTGTGGCGGCAGATTATCGGCCGGAGATGCAGCCTGCGGAGGTTCCTGCTGCCTTAGAAGATGTTGATGGATTGATCGTCAGAAGTAAGATGCGTATAACTACAGCAACAGTAGCCAAAGCCACCAGACTACGTTTTGTAGCCAGAGCAGGTGCCGGCCTCGATAACATAGAGGTGGAGCAACTGGAGCAACTCGGAATTAAAGTGCTTGGCGCAAACGAAGGCAACAGAGAGGCAGTGGGCGAGCATGCGCTGGGTATGCTGCTGGCACTGGTGCGAAACATCGCCCGGAGTGACAGGCAGGTGCGGGACAAGGTGTGGCTGCGCGAGGAAAACAGGGGAGAGGAGATTGGCGGTAAAACAGTAGGCATTATCGGGTATGGCAACATGGGGCAGAGCTTCAGTCGGGTTCTGTCCGGTGTCGGCTGCCGCATTCTGGCGTACGACTGCTATGCACCTCAAAAAATTGGCACCCCTGCCATTAGCGCCACCATAGAGCAGCTACAAACCGAAGCCGATATTGTGAGCCTGCATATACCGTATTTCGCCGGAAACAGACACTTTGCGGATGAGGCTTTTTTCAGAGGTTTCGCCAAACCGATATGGTTTATAAATACAGCCAGAGGAGAAGTGGTAGACCAGTCGGCGCTGGTGCGGCAGCTGCAGCAGGGTAAGGTAAAAGGTGCCGCTTTAGATGTACTGGAAAACGAAAAGCTGCAGACCTTCTCGGAACGGCAACAGCAGGATTTTGAGTACCTTCAAAATGCTTCCAATGTCGTGCTAACCCCGCACATAGCCGGCTGGACACAGGAATCTTACAAAAAAATAAATGAGGTTCTTGCTGCTAAAATAAAGCAGGTGCTTTATCCTTTTTAATTTACGTTCGTTATAATTTTATTGTAGCCATAGTGAAGCAGGTATACAAAAAATTGCTATATTTGCCCATGTCTGCACTAAAAGTGGAACAACAAAACTAATTTTAGCAGAAGCGGAACAGTAGCTAACAGACAACCGGAAAAGCGCGACGCGCTAACCTTGCTGCTGTTATTTTGATAGATTGCATTAACAAACAACATATACTTACAAAAAGAACGGTTATGCATGCCATAACCGTTCTTTTTGTTTTTGTGTTTTAAACAGAGAAACTATTATGAGCAACATTTCTTATTACACTGCCGAAGGTTTAGCAAAACTGAAAGAAGAACTGGCAGAGTTGAGGACAAAAGGGCGCGCAGAAGTAGCACGCCAGTTAGCTGAAGCACGCGATAAGGGCGACCTGAGCGAGAATGCGGAGTATGATGCAGCAAAAGATGCACAGGGTCACCTGGAGCTTAAAATCGCGAAGCTCGAAGAGGTGGTAGGCAACGCCCGCCTCATCGACGAGTCGAACCTGGATGCCAGCAAAGCCCTGATTCTTTCTAAAGTGAAGATCAAGAACCTGAAGAACAACATGGTGCTGGACTATACCCTGGTAGCAGAGGAAGAAGCAGACCTGGCAGCCGGCAAAATCTCCGTAAAGTCTCCGATCGGGAAAGGCTTACTTGGTAAATCGGTGGGCGATATAGCGGAGATAACCGTACCTGCCGGCAAGCTGCAGTTCGAAGTACTGGACATAAGCCGCTAAGCGTATGGCAGCGTCTATCTTCACCAAAATAGTAAACGGCGAAATACCTGCTTACAAAATAGCGGAAGACGACCGTTACCTGGCTTTCCTGGATGTATTCCCGACAACCAAGGGGCATACCCTGGTGGTGCCCAAGCAACAGATCGATTATATCTTCGACCTGGAAGACGAATTGTATGCCGGCCTGATGCTGTTCTCAAAAAAAGTGGCAGTCGCTATAGAAAAAGCAGTGCCCTGCAAACGCATCGGTGTGGCAGTGGTAGGGCTCGAAGTGCCGCATGCGCATGTGCACCTTATACCCATGAACAGCATGCAAGACATGAACTTTGCCAACAAGCAGCAGTTCAGCAAAGAAGAGTTTGAAGACGTGCTGGAAAAAATTAAAGCAGCTTATAGCGCTGTATAAACACAGCCTTGTACCCTTGGCGTGTTTTTTGTCCAAAAGGCTTTGGAAGGCCATTTTCATTCAGATAATTTACAGAGAGGAGTAAAGGCTGAGTTTTACCGATAAGTTCTATCCATAATACCTAGAATAAGCTCCTTCAACAAAAAAGAGAGGCTGCAGCAAATAAATGCTGCAGCCTCTCTTTTTTGTTGAAGGAGCTTACTGTTGCTGTTTTGCTTCCTGCTTTGCCTGCCTTCTGAAAAAGCCTCGCAACAGGAAATTATGCTGCAGTGCTTCCATGTTCTGGTCAAATTTCTCGGTGCTGGTCTCCAGGTTTTCCATGGTGGCCTTCAGGCGGTTGGCAAATTCGGGGTCGTTCAGCAAAACCCCGGCCGCATTGCTGCTGTTGTTCAGCTGGCCGCTGGCCTGCTGCAGGTTATTGGTGATGGCCGTGGCTGAGGTAGTGGCTTGCTGCAGCTGGGCCACAGAAGCCTGCAATTGCCTGAAAACGGCTGTATCGGTGGCTAACTGGTCTACG
This sequence comes from Pontibacter qinzhouensis, assembly GCF_008017455.1. Lineage (GTDB taxonomy): Bacteria > Bacteroidota > Bacteroidia > Cytophagales > Hymenobacteraceae > Pontibacter > Pontibacter qinzhouensis. Next base: position 16,566 of record NZ_VRTY01000096.1, read on the forward strand.
AGGCCACCCTGGGTGTTGAGCTTGGCGGTAAACTGGTTCAGCGAACGCGAAGCTCTTACCGTGTTGGCAGATGTTTGCTGCAGGCTCGCCACCATGTTCCGGAAGTTATTGGCCAGGGTGGTATCTGTGAGCATGGCACCTACTGCACCTTCGCCATTTACGAGTTTAGAGCTGAGTTCTTTAAAGTCGGTCGTGATTGCTACCAGGTTTTTGTTATTCTCCTGCAATGTCACCAGAATATCGTCGGTGTTCAGCATGGGCTCCGATTGCAGCCTGTCGCCTTCCTGCACCTGGGGAGCCTGAGGCGTTCCTCCGAAAATCTCCAGAATTCTGTTACCAATTAAGCTTTCGGAGCTGATTCTGACTTTGGCATCGCGGCGCACATACTGCTGCACATCTGTCTGGATATTCAGTGTAATCTCTACCTGCGATTCACCTGAAAAATTGATGGCTTTTACCGTACCAATTTTAACACCCGAAAACCAGACATTGTTGCCTGGCTTCAGACCGGCAACATCGGTAAAGGTGGTGTGCAGGCTGATGCTATTGATAAAGCGTTTCTGTTGCCCGGCCAACGTAAAAATGCCAATTATGAAAATGATGATGCCCAGCAACACGAAGATGCCGACCATGACGGAACGTTTATTTTCTGCAGCACTCATTTAGTCTATAAAGTTGTAGTTATAAAAAGATTTAACCCGCTCATCGTCTGTTTCAAAAACCTCCTCAAAGGTTCCCTGTCTCTGAAACTGGCCGTCGAGCAGCATCACCAGCCTGTCGCCAACGGCGCGGGCGCAGGTAAGGTCGTGGGTAATGATGATGGATGAAGTATTAAAGCGTCGCTGTACCTGGTTTATCAGGGCATTAATCTCAATGCAGGTAATAGGGTCGAGGCCAGCAGTTGGCTCATCGTAAAGCATAATATCTGGTTTCAGAATAAGCGTTCGGGCAATACCGATACGTTTCCGCTGGCCACCCGAAAGCTCCGATGGCATCTGATCTATTGTCTGCGACAGCCCCACCGCCTCCAGCACAATATTTATGATGCGATCAATTTCTTTGCGCGTCATGTCTCTGGAGTTGCGGATAAGCGGGAACTCCAGGTTCTCCCGCACCGTCATGCTATCGTAAAGGGCGCTGTTCTGGAACGAGAACCCGATTTTCAGCCGCAGCTTATCAAGCTCCTTCTGCGAGAGGCTATTGATATCCTGCCCCAGCACATTCACCTGGCCTTCGTCCTGGCGCAAGAGCCCGGATATTATCTTTATCAATACTGATTTTCCTGTGCCCGACCTGCCTAGTACCACCAGGTTTTCACCTTTATAGAGATCCAGGTCTACACCTCGGAGCACTTCAAATTCATCAAATGCCTTTTTCAGGCCCTTGATGGCAATTACTTTGTTCGATTTATCTATTTTAGGAATGTTCTTCTTCATTTACGAAAGCTTATAGCGCTCTTATGGCATTAATGATCTGGAGGGCCAGCAGTTCTTCAATAAAGATAAGAAACATGGCCGTTACCACCGAAGAGTTAGCCGCCTTGCCCACACCCTCAGTTCCTTTAGACGAAAAATAACCTTTGTAGCAGCCTACCATGCCTACTGTAAACCCGAAAATAAATGCTTTAATAATGGCAGAGAAAATGTCCAGAAAGGTCATGGCATTGAACACCTGCTGCACAAAGGTAGCAAAACTCGTCTGCTCGTTCTGGTGCACGTTCAAATAAGCACCTGCCAGGGCCACCACCATGGTAAACATGGTAAGTGTAGGAATCATGAAGGTGGTAGCCAATACTCTGCTCACCACCAGGAACTTAAAGGGGTTAGTGGCCGAAACTTCCATGGCATCTATCTGCTCTGTAACGCGCATAGACCCAAGTTCGGCACCAATGCTCGACCCGACCCGCCCCGCAGCAATAATAGCCGTAACCAGTGGCGCAAGTGCCCGCACAATAGCAATAGAAACAAGAGCAGGTAACCAGGAGGTGGCTCCAAATTCTGACAAAGAGGGGCGCGACTGGTTAGTGAACACGATACCGATAATAAAGCCGGTAAGGGCAATGAGCGGCAGCGAACGCACGCCTACTTCGTAGCACTGCTTTATTATTTCTTTAAACTCGTACGGAGGGAAAAAGACTTCTTTGAAGAACCGGATAACAAAAAGGTAAACCCTGGTAAGCTCCATAAACATGCGATCCAGGCGTCTGGTCAGTACATATTTTCTGGTCCTGGTGGGTTCTGCGTTGTTTTTTGAATCCATTGGCTATATAGTGAATTGATATTAGAACGTAAACTTAATAAGTTAATTTGTTACATGTGGCTTTATTAAATAGAATTAATCTTCTTCATACGGATTGAAAGAAGCAGGAGGTTGTAAAACTACTGTAATAAAACCAGCAGGCCGGAACAAAAACCAACTGCGAAGTTCTGTATTTTCGTTGTTAAAACGTTAATTAAATTAAAAGTTGCGGCAAATAAAGAAACTGAGACGCTACAAGCAGCATTTTTTGTTTTGCATCAGTAAGTTTCCTTATTTGCCAAACCAGCAAAACAAAGGCAGGAGTTTATGATTTTGTTCGGATTTTTTAGAGATATTGCCTTTAACCGCAGCATTCTTCACTTCTGGTGGACTAAGTGTAAATACAAACAGTGTAATGTATTGTTTAGGCAGTAATCTTTTTTTATAGTTAGTAAAATCGAATGCTTGCGGTGGCGCAAAAACAAACAGAAACATGCGGTTAAATAAGTATATAAGCGATAGCGGCCTCTGCTCCAGAAGGCAGGCCGACAAATACATTGAGCAGGGGCATGTGTTGATAAATGGCAAGAAAGCACTGCTCAGCGACAAGGTGAAGCCCCGCGATGTGGTGATGGTTAACGGACATGCCATTGAGCCTTTAAAGGATGAAGATGCCGTTTATATTGCGTTTAACAAGCCTGTAGGAATCGTAAGTACAACAGAGGCTGGCACAAAAGACAATATCATTGAATATATTCATCATAGCCAGCGCATATTCCCGATTGGCCGACTCGACAAAGATTCGCAAGGCCTCATCTTTCTGACCAGTAATGGCGACATTGTAAATAAGATTTTAAGAGCCGGTAACAAGCACGAGAAAGAATACCTTGTAACCGTAAACAAGCCAGTAACCGATCAGTTTGTTGAAGGCATGGCCAGTGGCGTGCCTATTTTAGGCAGCACCACAAAAAAATGCGCGGTTACGAAAGAGGGTCCCACTATTTTCAGAATTATTCTGGTGCAGGGCCTTAACCGGCAGATAAGGAGAATGTGTGAGTATTTTGGCTATGAAGTTACCAAACTGGAGCGCATCCGGATCATGAACATTACGCTAAAAGGCTTACCTACCGGCGACTGGCGAGACCTGACTCCGCAAGAAATGGAGAACATATTTAAACTGATTGAACAATCTGAATCTGCGGTGGCACCGGCCAAAAAAGCAGACGCCACAGCTGGTGCTCCGACAGGTAGCAAAACAAATAAAGCTCCCCATAGAAATGGGCCACGCAGTACTGCTCCATTTAAAGCAGGGGCAAAGGCAGCCGACAAAACAGCCAGACCAGGTAAGAGTGGCAGGTCTAAAAGCTCAGGTGCCAGTAAAAGTGCCGGGCGCTCCTCTAAACCAGCTTCCGGAGGCAAAGGTAGAGGCAAGGCAAGGCCACGGTAAATAAAACAAAGGATGCAATGACTTGTAATGCAATGCCACTAGTTAGAGTAATTAATTATCTGTGAAAATATAAACCACTATGAGTAATTTGATTAACGGAAAACTTGCCCCCATTTACCAGGAAATCATAAAACGAAATCCGGGTGAAATGGAGTTTCATCAGGCAGTACAGGAAGTGCTGGAAACGTTAGGTCCGGTTCTGGAAAAGTACCCTCAGTTTGCGCATCACAAAATTATACAACGTATCTGTGAGCCCGAACGACAAATTATTTTCCGGGTTCCCTGGACCGACGACCGGAACCATGTGCACATAAACCGTGGGTTTAGAGTGGAGTTCAACAGTGCTTTAGGTCCCTACAAAGGAGGTCTTCGTTTTCACCCTAGTGTGTACCTGGGTATTATTAAGTTTTTGGGTTTTGAGCAGATATTTAAAAATGCCCTTACTGGTTTGCCCATTGGTGGTGGAAAAGGAGGATCTGACTTTGATCCCAAAGGAAAATCTGACAGCGAGATTATGCGTTTCTGTCAGAGTTTTATGACTGAACTTTACCGTCATATTGGCGAACATACCGATGTTCCAGCTGGCGATATAGGTGTGGGAGGCCGCGAAATAGGATATATGTTCGGGCAGTACAAGCGTATAACAAACCGCTACGAGGCAGGCGTAATAACAGGTAAGGGCCTCGACTGGGGTGGCTCTCTGGTGCGAAAAGAAGCGACAGGTTATGGAAACGTGTTCTTTGTGAGGGAAATGCTGAAGACCAAAAACCAGGAGATCGAAGGCAAAACCTGCATAGTATCCGGCTCCGGAAACGTGTCTATTTATACCATTGAGAAAATACATGAATTAGGTGGGAAAGTGGTTGCTTGTTCCGACTCTAACGGGTATATCTACGACAAGGAGGGGATTGACCTGGCAGTTGTAAAGCAACTGAAGGAAGTGGAACGCAGGCGTATAAAGGATTACCTGGAATTCAGGAAAGAAGCCAGTTACTTCGAAAACGGAAATATTTGGGAAGTACCTTGCCAGATAGCATTCCCTTCTGCTACCCAAAATGAGCTGGATGGTGCGGCTGCAGCACTTCTTGTTAAAAACGGATGCATAGCCATTGGTGAAGGCGCGAACATGCCAACCACGCCTGAGGGAGTAAAAGTGTTTCAGGAAGCGGGGATTTTGTACGCACCTGGTAAGGCTGCCAATGCAGGCGGAGTAGCCACCTCCACACTCGAAATGATGCAAAACGCCTCCCGGGACTCCTGGTCATTTGAATTTACAGAAAATAAGCTCTCCACTATCATGACCAATATACATGATCTTTGTTATGAGAAGTCGGCTGAGTTTGGATCGCCTGGCAATTATGTGTTGGGAGCCAATGTGGCAGGTTTTATCCGGGTAGCAAACGCCATGTTAGCCATGGGAGTAATCTAACTTATAGGTCCTGTTTTTTTTAAACCAAAACGGCCGGCTCTGAAAAGAGCTGGCCGTTTTGGTTTGGATAATTTTTTACTATCAAATTATTAATGCTTTTCCTGACCAGGGCTATAGAAATTTCTGCCCCATATCTTTTTGAAAGTGCACACTTACGAGGTAAAGTTGTAATGTGTTTTTATGCACGTTACGCAGCTGATTAGTATTTCCGCTATCAGGTTGTCTCCAGAATCTGGAAGAGTTCATCGAGTTTTGGTGTTAGAATAATTTCGGTGCGGCGGTTCTTCTGACGTGCTTCTTTTGTTTTAGCACCATCGAGAGGCACGTACAGCGAACGACCTGATGGCGTTACTCTTGTTGGGTCTACGCCGGCGTTAGCCAGAATACGGGTAATTTCTGTAGCGCGTAACACACTTAGGTCCCAGTTATCCTGCATGCCAACTGTGCCTCTTGCTATTGGCACATCATCTGTGTGGCCTTCCACGAGCACGTTTACATCTTGCTGCTCTTTAAGAACTGTGGCTAGTTTGCGCAGCGCATCTACTCCTTTAGGGTCCACTTTAGTAGAGCCTGACTGGAATAGCAACTGCTCCGCCAACGACACATATACTTTACCGTTACGAACGTTGATCGTCAGGTCTTTATCGTTAAAACCGAGGAGCGCACTGCTCACTTTTGCTCGGAGGGCATTTACAGCCTTGTCTTTCTCATCGAGTATGCGTTGCAGCTCTGCCAGGCGTTGCTCACGTGCTTTTAAATCGGCATTCAGGCGGTCTATCTGCGTTTTGCTCAGGTTCAGGTTTTCGCCGAGGGTTTTACCTTCTTTCAGGGCTTGGGCAAGGCTGCGCTCATATTCATTCTTTTGCTGCTCAAGTGTAGCGCGTTCCTGCTCCAGGTTTGCCTTTTCGCGCTCTAAAGAGGCTTTTTGCTGCTCAAGTGTTTGCTTCTGCTTTTCAAGACCAGATTTATCTACTTCCAAAGCATTTTTGCGGGCCAGCAAATCTTCGTACTTCTTTTTAGATACAACGCAGGAAGAAAAAGTTAATGACCCTGCAAGTAAAAACAGAGAGGCTCTGTATAAATTGTTTTTCATGAGGAATGGACTAAGGCTAAAGAGTTAAACAAATATAAGTATCCTGAAATGGTTTGGAAATGGAAAATTGATGTTTTTTTAACGCTGGCAGAATAATGCTAACTGTTCTTTCTTGTTACAAAATTCGTTCCAAGCTATATAGCATTTCACAAAAAAGGCACTACTCTGTGTAGTGCCTCCCTAGTATTGCCTTTAGCAAGTAAATTGCCTTAGTTATTTTTGAAGAACCCGGTCGGATCAGGCATTTCAGACATTAACGACGTCAGGTAAACAAAATCGATGTTGGCTACATTTTGTTCACGGCCTTTGTGCAGGTAGCTCCAGGCTTCTTCGTACTGCTTCTCCTGAAATTTTACCTTCGACATGGTGTATAGTGCAAAAGCGTTGGCGGAGTCTGCTGCCAATGCTTTATTTGTAAATTCCACTACTTTTTTAAACGACTGCTTTTTCTTGTTTTTCTTTTCTTCAGCTTCGTGCAGGGCCAGGTAAGATGAGGCCATGTCAGATAGCATCAGGGAGTTTTTGGGCTCCAGTGCCAAAGCCTTTTCGTAGAAGTTGATGGATTCCTGTAAACTGCCTTTGCCATAGGTAACTAATCCGAAGGCCCAGTAGGTGTTGGCATTGTCGGGGTTCAGGAGCCAAGCCAGGTTAAAGCGGTACACGGCAGTGTCTATCTGGCCTTCGTTGAAGTACTCCCAGCCACGGTTCATGAAAAAGTTGCTGGCCTCCTGACGGGTTGTAAAGCTATTGTCGCAGCTGGTCAGAAATTTCTGATCCTTGATTTGTTGCGCCTCGGTTTTTGCAACGTTGCCAAACATTGGCAGCACATTCGGATTTGGCTTTACAGCTGCATCCTGGGCAAAAGAAAAAGTTGTGGCCATACATAGGGCTACAACGGCAGTAAGTAATTTCTTCATGGTAAAGAATAAGTAGATGTTGTTATTTTCTTGATCTCAGAAACCTAAATGTAGGACTTATACTATTATTAATCAAGCTTTAGTCCTGTTTTACTGTTGGTAAACGCCCTGTGGGTCAGGTTGCTTTTGCAGGAGTGCGGCTACAAAGTTCTCGGTTACTATTTCTTTGTCTTGCAGCAAGCTCTTGTGCAGGTACTCCCAGGCTTTTCCATATTCCTGCAGGTAGTAGCTGTTGATGGCTAATTTATAAGAAGCACCGGCAAAATCTGGAGAGAGTAACACAGCTCTTTCAAGTAGTTTTTTACTTTGCAACAGGTCTTCTGGGTCGTTCTGTTCGTAGAACCTGCCCAGGTGGCTGGTAGCAACATCGGTTAGCAGCCTGGCATTCTCCTGGTCTCGGTCCAGCGCTTTGTAAAGCACAAAAAGTGCCTTATCAAATTCTTTCTGCTGACCGTATACAAGCCCGTAACCCCAAAACACTTCGTTGTTTGTGCTATCAAGGAGCCAGGCCTGGCCAAATAGTTGCGCGGCAGAGTCTGTTT
>NZ_VRTY01000097.1 GCF_008017455.1 Pontibacter qinzhouensis
TTTAGGAGGCCGTTCCTGGAAAGATTCATCTATTGAAAAGGTATAGTCAGCAGAATAGGCAGGACAGACCCTTGGCAGAATTTACATGAAATTTCTTCTGGAGGGCAATTTCATTAGAATAATTTGAGATCCTTTTTGCTGCAGGGTTGCCTCCTTACAGCGAATGGCTGGCCTTTCTGCTAAAAGCCCCTGGTGCTCCTCCAATTTAGTTTATAAGAATTACGCTACTAACAAAAGTGCTTCAAAACGGCCAGAGGCCGTGGAATATTCGTCATGTGCGAGGACGCTCGCGCCAGCATTATTTCTAATTTCTAATTTAGCAAAGCCCCTAGTTCACTTTAACCTCCCTGAAATACTGTTTAAAAATGGCAACGGTTTTATTTAGCAGGTCTTGAGAAGGCGGTTCTACACCTTCCAGTTCGTATTTCATGCCCAGGGCTGCCCATTTGTGCATACCCATTTTATGGTATGGCTGAATTTCGATTTTCTGAATGGTGGAAAAATCTTTGAACCGCTGGCCCAGCTCGTGCAGGTACTCTTCCTGATCAGACCAGCCAGGCACCAGCACGTAGCGCAGCCACATGGGTTTGCCTGTAGACTCGCGGTAGTCGGCCACCTTCAGGGTGTTGTGGTTCGATTTGCCGGTGAGCTTGTGGTGCCAATCGTCGTTTATGTGTTTTACATCTAAAAGCAAGGTGTCGGTTTCGGCAAGCAGGTCTTTGGTTTGCTGGTCAATTAACCTGCCGTTAGAATCTAAGGCCGTGTTAATGCCTTCTTCGTGCAACCTGCTGAAGAGTGTTTTCAGGGCCTTGCGGTGCAGCAGCGGTTCTCCGCCCGAAACCGTTACGCCACCTTTCTTCCCGAAGTAAGGTTTCTGACTTACAGCCCGCTTCACTAGTTCTTCCACATCGAGCCAATAGCCACCTTCGAGCGCTATGGTATCGGGGTTGGCGCAGTACAGGCATTTAAACTGGCAACCCTGCGTAAATATCACCATCCGGATGCCGGGCCCATCGTGGGTGCCAAATGTCTCAATGGAATGCACATTCAGCCGGTCTGCTGACACTTCGTGGTGCCTTGTTTTTTCCTCCATCTGTGTCAGTGCCTCGTTCGTTTTCATAAATATAAACTTTACTGGTGAGAAATGGAAAAAGAGGGCAAAACCCTCTTCCTCCGGACAAATATACCTCAACTATGATATTACATTCTTTCATGGAAAGTCCTGGCGATCACTTCTAACTGATGATCTTTGGACAAGCGGGTAAAGTTTACCGCATACCCGGAGACCCGTATGGTCAGCTGCGGATAATTCTCCGGGTGGTTAAAGGCATCCAGCAGTGTTTCGCGGTTCAGCACGTTCACATTCAGGTGGTGTGCTTTCTTAAAGAAATAGCCATCCAGCAGCGTTACCAGGTTTTCTATCTGTTCCTCGCGGGTACCAGCCAACGATTTAGGTACAATAGAGAAGGTGTTAGAAATGCCATCCTGGGCATAGCGGTAGTCTAACTTTGCCACTGAGTTCAGCGAGGCAACAGCTCCGTGCGTGTCGCGGCCATGCATGGGGTTTGCACCCGGAGCAAAGGCTTCGCCGGCTTTGCGGCCATCGGGGGTGGTGCCTGTTTTTTTGCCATACATTACGTTAGATGTAATGGTGAGCAACGACATGGTAGGCACTGCATTTTTGTAGCATTTATGGCTGGCCAGCTCCGAGAAGAAAAAGGCGCTTACCTCTTGTGCTATGGCATCCACACGATTGTCGTCGTTACCGAATTTAGGGTAATCTCCTTCAGTTTTAAAGTCAACAGTCAGGCCATCTTCGTTGCGAATTGCTTTTACTTTAGCGTATTTAATGGCAGAAAGCGAGTCGGCTATAATGGAGATACCGGCCGCACCGTAGGCCATGTCTATGCCCGGGTCAGTATCCAGGAAAGCGAACTGAGCTTTCTCATAGTAATACTTATCGTGCATGTAGTGGATGATGTTCATGGTTTTGGCATACACGCGGGCCACTTCTTTCATGGTCAGCTTAAAGTTTGCCATCACCTCTTCGTAGTTCAACTCATCGCGCTCCAGGGCCGGAATACCTTTTAGAATCTGGGCACCGGAGTTTTCTTCGCGACCAGCGTTCAGGGCCATTAACAGCGTTTTTGGCAGGTTGGTGCGGGCACCGAAGAACTGTATGCGTTTGCCTATTTCCTGGTACGATACGCAACAGGCAATGCCATAATCGTCAGAGCCGCGTACACTGCGCATCAGGTCGTCGTTTTCGTACTGGATAGACGAGGTATCGATAGAAACCTGGGCACAGAAGTTTTTAAAGCCTTCGGGCAGGTCGTTAGACCAGAGCACGGTTAAGTTTGGCTCAGGAGAAGGACCGATGTTGTACAGGGTCTGCAGGAAGCGGAAAGAAGTTTTAGTTACTTTGGTTCTGCCATCTTCAAACTGACCACCAATTGCTTCGGTAACCCAGGTAGGGTCGCCGCCAAAAATCTCGTCGTAAGCACCGGGGCGCAGGTGGCGAACCACACGCAGTTTCATTACAAACTGGTCTATCAGTTCCTGTGCTTCTTCTTCGTTAATAAGTCCTGCTTCCAGATCCTTCTCAAAATAGATATCCAGGAAAGTAGACACGTTACCCAGCGACATGGCAGCACCATCTTGTTCTTTAACGGCAGCCAGGTAAGCCATGTATACCCACTGCACCGCCTCGCGGGCGTTTTCGGCTGGCCGGCTCAGGTCAAGGCCATACAGGTTGCCGAGTTTTTTCAGGTCATGCAGGGCTACTATCTGGTCGTAAACTTCTTCGCGCAAACGGATCTTGTGTTCGTCCATCTCGCCGTCTATGGCCAGTTTGTCAGCTTCTTTTGCTGCTATCAATTTGTTTACACCATACAGGGCCAGTCGGCGGTAATCGCCAATGATGCGGCCACGGGCGTAGTTGTCTGGTAAGCCGGTAAGGATGCCTTTAGAGCGGAATTCTTTGATTTCAGGATCGTAGGCTGAGAAAACAGCGCTGTTGTGGTCTTTGGTATATTTAAAAACATTTTTTACGTGCTCAGCTACTTCCTGGCCACGTTCGGCTACAGCGCCTTCTACTACCCTGATGCCACCGAAAGGTTTCATCGCACGCTTCAGCAGTTCATCTGTCTGCAGGCCTACAATTACCTCCAGCTCCTGTGCAATGTAGCCGGGGCCATGGCTGGTTATACTTGAAATTACTTCTGTATCAATCGCTCTGCAGCCGCCTCTCTCACGTTCCTCCTTCATCGCCTGCAGGCAAAGCTGCCAAAGCTCCTTGGTTCGTTCTGTAGCTCCTGCCAGGAAAGAAGCATCACCTTCGTAGGGCGTTACATTTTTTCTGACAAAATCCTTTACATCTATACGATCGTTCCAGTTGCCCTTCACGAAAGAAACGCGGTACTCTTCTGTTAAAGCGCTCATAACTATATTGTTTTTATTTTCTTTTAATGTTGTGGTGGTTAACGTAACCTGGTAATCTCCTGCAGGAACTAAACCGGCAGTACAGAGAGTCATATATTTTTACAGATAAACCTGGAACTGCACTATCCATTCGCCAGCTCTGTTAAACACTTTGTTGTTGTAGTACAAAGGCCTGCTGGAGTGCTGCACTGTAATTTTAGCATGATGCGCGTCCAGGAAAAAGTTTGCACCCAGGTCGTAATAGTGGCCGACCTCATCCAGAGCCTCCAGGTCTTTCAGCGTATAGGCTGCTACTGGCTGCACCCTTACTTTGCTGCAAAACTCTTTGGGGAGCAGCAAGCCTGCCTGTGTGTACCATACCTTGCCTGTTCCGAGCGAGAAGCGCGCATTGCCGGCTCCTTCCTGTGCCCTTAATCCTTCAAAAGCAGGGTTCGGAACGCCTGTGTTCATAATGCCAGTGGTGCGCAAATAGTTCGGACCGAAATCGTAGTTATAGGCTACACTGTAAGCTGTTACTGCCATGTTCTTCGATTTGGGCCCTATGGGCAGGTCAGCAAAAACATCCATCGAATAAATGTTGATGTCATGTTTCTGTAGCACACCCGCTGTATTGAGGCTCCTGGTGCCATCCTGGTTACTGAAAAAGCCTGCCCCAATATTGAGCACCTTTTTGCTGCCTAAGTAAGAGCCCACCCGGAAGGGCAGCACATTGGCTTCCTGGTCAAATAGCTGGAAGTCGGCATAACCGCCGAAAGATGCTTTTGGGTTTCCATTGTTGTCTACGGCAGGCCCATCGGCTACGGGCTGTATATTGGTGGCAAATGGCTTGTTGATATGCCCCTGGTAATGCAGCCTGCCCAGCGCTCCTTTGGCATACATACCATACTGCCTGATAAACTGATCCGACATTTCGAGGGTAGGCCAGTTGAAAATCGGGGCGTCCAACATCAAAAAGTTGAGCGTGCTGGCAGATGTTATCCGGGATACGCCCAGCCAGTAATGTAATCCTGCCCCGGCATACAGTGTGTACTTGTTGGCTTCTCCGGTATGCGGGTTTTTGGCAGGAATAATCGCGTATTCGTTCCACACATCATGGAAAAATATCTGTGGCTTTTTACCTGCTCCAAATGCGCCAGTGCCTCCTGTTCCGTTAGCTCCGCCATTTATAAATGTCTGGTTGTTGATGCCCAGATGCGTAAAAATCAGGTACCGGGGCGAAAGCTGGGCGTAAGCAATAGTACGTATCCTGCGCGCTCCCATATCAAAAGAGCGGTCTGCTGGCTCGTCGCCGATCAGGGTGCCGGGGTTGTTCTGGGTGCTTCTTGCCCAAATCTGGCTCCAGAAAATAAACCGAACATACTTGTCACCTTCCTCATCCAGGTTAAACTTGAGCCCTGAGCCGTAGTCTGCCGACCCCTGGGCAAATGCCATGGTTGCGGTAAACATGGTGAGCAGCACAATAGCCCAACGTTTGAGGAGTTTCATAGGAGTTTTTGTTTCTGTGCGCTTAATTACTTGGCGTTTTAGTAGCAGAACAGGATTGAGTTTAAGTATCAGGTGAGTATTTAATATTTTAATCGCTCATTCTCTCAATCACTCATTCTAATCTAGCATACCAGCTCCAGTTTTGGTTTTAGCAGGCTTGCTTCTTTGGCTTTCTGTGCTTTCAGTTTTGTGATTTCATTTCGGATAAGGAAAGAAACCACGAGTGCTACTACCAACAGTCCGGCAAAGAAGTAGAGCGTAAAATTGTAGTTGCTCGACACGGTGCGGGTCCAGGCGGCAAACAGCGGGCCGGCAACACCGGCAGCAGCCCAGGCTGTGAGAATATACCCATGGATGGCACCCAACTGCTTAGTGCCGAACATATCGCCGATGTAGGCCGGTATGGTGGCAAACCCACCGCCGTAGCACGAAATAATAAGGAACACGACGGCCTGGAACAGCAGGGCATTGGTGATGCCCGGTAGAATAAAGTAGGCCACTATCTGAATGCTGAAGAAAATAGTGAACATGTTCGGCCTGCCAATGTAATCGGAGAAAGTAGCCCAGCCGATGCGGCCACCTCCGTTAAACAGCCCCATTATGCCCACCATGGTTGCTGCTGCTATAACAGATAAGCCTGCATATTCCTGTGCCATAGGCGAGGCAACTGAAATAATGGCGATACCACATGTAATGTTAATAAACAGCATCACCCACAGGTACCAGAAACGTTTGGTCTTCACGGCCTCGTTGGCAGTAAGCTGCGACAGATCTTCGGCTACTTTTTTGGTGCCACCTGCCAGGTTCGCCTCGAAGCCAGCCGGTACCCAGCCTTTTGGAGGGGCAGAGAGGTAGCGGGAAGAACCGAAAATGACCAGGAAGAAGACAGAACCCATAATAAAGAAGGTGTTGGCGATGCCTACTGCCGAGAGCAGGTACACAATTAACGGGCTACTGATGAGCGCTGCAAAACCGAAACCCATAATGGCCAGCCCGGTTGCCAGACCCCGCCTGTCAGGGAACCACTTCACCAGCGACGAAACCGGTGTAATGTAGCCTACACCGAGGCCAATACCGCCAAACACGCCATAAAATAAATACAAAAGGTAAATAGACTCCAGTTTAATGGCCAAACCTGAGCCGGCAATACCAACTCCAAAGAAAATGGCCGCCAGTAAACCTGATTTCTTAGGTCCGTGTTTCTCGAGGTAATGACCCAGAAAAGCAGCTGACAAACCCAGGAAAAAGATGGCAATGCTAAAGGTGAACTGCGTTTCTTTGAGGCCCCAGCCAAATTTCTCAATCAGAGGCTTTGTGTACACACTCCAGGCATAAACCGACCCTATCGAAATATGAATTCCTACAGCAGAGGCAGCTATGAGCCACCGGTTTTTCACTTTTGTCATAACGTGCTATGTTTAATGTTTTATCCTACTGGTTGTAAAGCGGTGTTACTTCTAAAAAGTCTAAACTTTCATGCTTTAACCTTTCCCACTTTCCCGGCAGGCTACGACACTATCTCTAAAAGCACGAAGGCAACAAGTGTGGCATTTTTTCGACTCGTTTGTTTGCCGCCACACGGCTGTCTCTCAGTCAGGTAACGATACAAAGGAACACACCGAACGTCACAGAAAATATGATGGTGATCATGCCAGAATCCTGACTATATCATTTTTTGAAGGTACTTGTAAGAGCAAAAAAGACTGCTTGGTATGAGATTTTTTGGAGAGATATAAAAGCCTGAGATAAAAACGCCGGGTAAGGCTTTGGAAGGGCAATTTCATTTGAATAATTTACCTTTCATGATCAGTATTGTGCAGTAGTTGGCTGTTTTGTTATCTACTTCCACTGCCTGATTTGTTGTCGTTGCAGAAGGGCTTTTTGTGGGTAAGGGCTATTCAATCACCCTCTCAATCACTTATCCGGGATTCCGCCTGATTATTCTAATGAAAAGGGGTTCCCAAAGCTTTTTGCTCATTTTCTGGCTAAGGGTAGGTCAGGATCTTAGGAGGTGGTGCAAAATAAGAGCACCTCTGTAAATTCTTCAGCCAGTTCATGGCCACAGAGTTTACAAAGGTGCTGTAAGAGGGTTCGTTAAAGATTACAACTCGTCAGAGGAGTACCATTCTGCAAAGGAATTCTGTGTTTCCCAGAGCTTCAGGCTGTGCAGTTCTACATATACGGGCAGCTGGTTGCGGAGCTTTGCTTTAAAGTCGATTAAAATGCGCTCGCAGGTTGGCTGGTACGGCGTGAGCACCAGCTTATGATGCAGCTTCTGCAGCGTTTGCACCAGCTCCTTTGGGCTATCTTCCCGCAGCAGCAGGGCATGGTCTACAGGCTGCAGCAAGCTCTCGTGCACAATCTTCTTCAGGTCATCAAAATCCATCACCATACCATATTTGGCATGTTGCTTATCGGTAATGGGCGTACCCATAATGGTTACTTCCAGTTTATAGGAATGGCCATGAATGTTGCGGCAGGCACCGTCGTAGTTTTGCAGCACATGGGCCGCCTCAAACGTAAAAAGTCGGGTTAGTCTGATTTTGCTTCTGGTTAGGCTCATGTGTTTAAACAGCTTGTGTTTTTTCTAGTCGTGCCAGTAACAGCTGGTTTTCTGCTTCGAGTAGCTCATCGAGCATAATAACGCGCCGCTCCAGTTCTTCCTGAAACAGGTCCGGTAGTTTTTGCTTGTAGTACTGGATGCCCTGCTGCAAATTATCCCAGAAGTTCTGCAGGTATTTGTATTGCTTATCGGTCAGGTTTTCCAACTGTTCCGCTTTTTTGTTTTTCCAGTACTCCACATACATTTTCAGTTCGTTTATAAACATATGGGGGCGGTAATTTTTGTTCAGCACATTAAAGCGGCCGTAAATATGGTCTACCATTTCCTGCAGTTTAAACACGCCCGAAAAGTAAGCCAGGTTTGGCCCCGGGCATATGGTAACAGCCTTCACCGCTGCTTTTTTGCTGCTTGTAAACACTTGCGTTCCGGAGTTGGCAAGGCCATCGCAAAGGCACTCTTTTGCCAGTACTTTCAGCTCTTCTGCCAGGTAAACTTCAGGTGCCAGGTTCAGGGAACTCAGTTGCTCCAGCTTGCGGCGCTGGTACTTGCGCGATGCCGTACAAATTGGTTCGTCTGTAAACTCGGTGTTCGAAACAAGGTGCTTTTTAATGCAAGGGCTGCCCGGTTTGCCACGGTCTATGCGGAAACTTTTGAGCTGCTCGCTGGAGGTGCCGCGCAAGGCATTGAACGGAACGCCAAGCGGTGAAATTGGGCTCAGGTACAGGTCTTCTTCTCTGGCTTTTACCAGTTGCTGCAGCGTTTCCTCATCTACGGTAGTGGCTTCTGGTACGAGCAAAAAGGGCGTGCCCCAGCCGGTGCCATCCATGCCGTAGTGCTCCAGCAAAAAGTTGTGCTCCTGCGCTGTGCCAATACCACCTTGCACCGTTATTTTCTGGGCCGGAATTTCGATGGGCACATGCAGACCTTTGCTGGCAAGCGCAGAGCTGAACAGGCTGTACAGCTCCATGCGCAATGCTTCTCTGTTTTCTTTAAACTCCTCGAGTATCGGCCCGATCAGGTAGCCATCGGTGGCGAAAGCGTGTCCGCCGCAGTTCAGGCCCGACTCAATTCTGAACTCAGATACCCACAGCCCTTTTTTAGCCAGTATTTTACCCTGCACCATGGCCGAGCGGTAATCGCTCACTTTTATCACTATTTTCTTCTGAAACACACCTGCAGCATTAGGAAGGAAACACGGGAACTGATCCATATAGGCGAACAGGCGCATGTTCATGCCAGCCGAGAAAACGACAGACGAGGAAACGGTACTGTTGGCAAAACCGCGTAGGGCCGCCAGTGCATCGCAATACTCCTGTGGCAGCGGCTCTCCATCCTTGCTGAAATTGGCGCGGTCGAGTTTGGTCATAATGTTAACATCAATGCTGCCCGGAACCACTGCGTTTCGCAACTCTTCCTGCAGCATTTGCTTCAGCCACGGAAATTCGGTTCCTTCCATCTGCTGGTACAGTGCCTTCAGCGGCGACTGGTCCGGTAGCAGGGCAAAATATTTGGTTAAATCGCTTTCGGGTATAAACGCCTCCTGGCGCAGCTTCTCCAGCTGCATGCTCACCACCTTATCCACCATATCCAGGCAAGCCGTAATGCGGCGGGCTCTGTAGTCTTCTTCTTTATCTGTGATGGGTGTAAACGGAAGTGTATACTGCTGACTGTAGTAGGAGCGCATCTGTTCGAGCAGCGCATCGTCGGCCAGCGAGAGCACTGACGAAATGCCGAAGCGGGCTACTTTAAGAGGAGAATCTACTGAAAAGGCCAGGCCCATAACAGGAATATGGAAAGCGTGCGGTGAGGTCTGTAACATGTGTGCGTGCGTTTTACTATGTTGTTGAGAATTAATTATTTAAAGGCGTTTCGTGACTTAAGGTGTGGCTGCCCTGGCAGCTACAGATGCTAATAGGCGCAAAACAAGTCTTTTAACAGTTGCAAGGTAGGGCAGATAGTGCGCGGCCGGAATGAGTACCATCACCTCGGAAAATGACATCGGTCATATTTCCTGCTGAAGGAGTATGGCGTTCAATTTAGTGGGCTAAAGAGCAGCTAAGTGGTTGATCCAGGTCATTTTATAAAAGTGTGGTTGAGGCTAAACTTGTACTTAAAAAATTCAAAAGGAAGTTCCGCTACTATTTTGTACCTGACAAACCTGTTCCACCTATACTTAAAATGCCATGAAACCGATAGCCACACTTCTGCTTTTAAGCCTGTTCACTTTTTCGTGCACACACAGGCCGGAGCCTGAACTGCACCGCGAGGTAGTGTATACCGTTAAAACAGATCTTACCCTGAACCTGGGCGAGCGCTGGGAAGCCGACAAGGCCACGAACCAGAATATGTATATGATGCAGCGCCTCATGCACCTGCACCTGTTGCAACCTGATGTAAACACCCCGGAAGCTAACCAGGTGCTGAGCAAAACCCTGCAGGGCGAACTTAAAAATGTTTTCGCCACCTGCACCATGCACGGACCCGCGCACGACATGCTGCACGCGTACCTCACACCGATTGTAGAAGATGTTCGGCTTTTGGAGGCTAAAGAATTGAAAGGAGCCCTGGCAGCCCGTGACCGGATTTCAACCCAGCTGAAAGCATATAATCAATATTTTAAATAATGTATAAATTAAAAACCCTTGGCAGCAGCACAAAGCAGTGGCACAGTACCCTGGTGCGAACGCGCATTGCTCTGGGGTATTTTGTGCTGGTGGGAGCGTTAGGTTTGCTGCTGCGGTGGCAGGTGGTAGGGCCAATTGAAGGACTCAACTATAAGAATTTTTTACATGCCCACTCGCATGTGGCGCTGCTCGGCTGGCTCTACTGCGCTTTGTTTGCCGCCTTGCTGTATGTCTTTCCGCCAGCCTCCGAAGCAAAATCAAAATCCTTTAAACGGCAGTTCCTGATCACGCAGGTTGCCGTAAACGGTATGCTTTTCAGTTTCCCGGTGCAGGGATACGCGCTTTTCTCCATCATCTTCTCCACATTGCATATTTTACTGAGCTACTGGTTTGCCTGGAGCTTCTGGAGACATGTAAAAGAAGACCAGTACCTATGGCAGAAACATGGCATCTCGTTAAATTTTATCGGGTTAAGCCTGCTGTTCATGGTGCTGTCGAGCATTGGGCCATGGGCTATGGGACCGATTATGGCAACAGGTGGGGCAGGAGGAAAGCTTTACTATTCAGCCATTTATTTTTACCTGCATTTCCAGTACAACGGCTGGTTTGCCTTTGCCGTACTCGGGCTGTTCTTCTGGCTTCTCGACCATAAAGGAATTGGGTACCAAAAAGTGCTGGCTATGCGGGTGCTTTGGCTCTTAGGAGTAGCCTGTGTACCAGCTGTTATTCTATCTTTTCTGTGGATAAAACCGGCCGCTGTTTGGTACTGGGTAAGCGGGGCAGGAGCTGTGCTGCAGGTGGTGGCGCTGGTTTATTTCCTGAAGCTGTTATGGCAGATTAGAGCCGAGCTTATGCAGCGGTTTGCCAATTGGGTACAAGGTTTGTTTGGGATGGCGCTTTTCTGCCTGTCTGTAAAATTGATGATGCAGTTGGTTTCGGCTTTTCCGGCTATGGCTGATCTGGCTTACCAGATCCGGTATTTCATTATCGGGTACCTGCACCTGAGTTTGCTTGGCTTTGCATCTATGTTCCTGGTTGGTTTTTTCCTGGAGCAAAAGCTTTACCAGCTGAAATGGTTAGCCAAACTCGGCCTCGGCTTTTTAGTCCTGTTTTTTGTGGTCACAGAAGCGCTGTTGTTTCTGCAGGGCACGTTGCTCTGGTTGCAGTTACCTACGTTGCCAGACTTTAACCTGATCATGTTTGTGACGAGCATTGGTATGCCACTGGGCCTGCTGCTGTTCTTTTTCAGCCAGCCGGGTTTAAGTAAAACAGCCAGAAAACCAGCACTTTGATGTGCTCTTCCAAATTGAAAATTAGAAATGGGCCATGAGGAACAATTCTCCTGCATTCGACATTCCATAAACCTAATAAGGAAGAGCGCTCTGTTGTGCTGGGTAAAGGAGCAATTTTTCTAATAGAAATGGCCTTCAAAAGGATTTTGGTCCATATCCTGCCAAGGGTCTGCTGACAAATTCAAGTTGGATGCACTTCGTCCTGCTGCTGCTACAGAATAGCTCCTCTGTTGTTTTTGAAATAATTTATTTTCTGAGCGAACATCTCTGCCATACGCGCTGCCCGCCATTTTGCCTCTGCTGCCTTTTCTCCTGTAAAAAGCTCGTCTACAGTTTTATCGAAAATGCCCAGCCACCGCTCAAAATGTTCCTCTCCTACAGGAAGCGTAATATGTTTGGCACCCGGACTGCCCTGGTAAGTGCGCTCGTCCAGGAGCACGGTTTGCCAGAAGCGGTACATCGTTTCCAGGTGTTTTTCCCAGTTGCTACCTATCTTCTCTTCAAATACAGGCCCCAGCAACTCGTCCTGCCTCACGCGGGTATAAAAAGTATCGACCAGCTGTTTTATATCTGCCAGGCTCAGAATGTCTTTTCGTTTCTGGTTTTGCTCCTTCATTTCTGATTCCTTCACATTTATTTTACCTCAAAACACACCTCTTGCTATACCATGTTTCCAATTTTACGAATATTAACTAGAATACAGCGATGGTGCTAACATTAATTATTCTAATGAAAAGAGCCTTCAGAAGGCATTTCTCAAGAAAAGCGTCAAGGGTATAAGGAGGCTGCTACTCATTTACAAGCAGTAACCTTGTCTTTTACCCTTGACGCTTTTTAATTAAAAATCCTTCTAAAGGCTATTTCCATTAGAAAAATTTAACTACAACCCAGGCTATTGCCACAGTTCAGGCACTTGTAGCAGGTGCCGGAGCGGATGGTAATATGGCCGCAGACGTTACAGGCAGGGGCATCGCCCATCATACTGGCCAGTACCTGCTGCGTCTGCTCGAGTAAAACGGTTCGGCTCTGGCTTACCGCTTGGTGCACCTTCCCGTTTACTGCCGGAGCTTGGGCTATGGCTGTAGCTGGTGCAGCAGGTGCTTCCGGCTGGTTTTCAGGTTCCTCTCGCTGCACGTGCACCAGGTCGGTGCGGTTCAGGTATTCGTAGCCGAGCAGCTTGAACAGGTAGTCGAGCACCGAGGTGGCCGATTTTATGTTCGGGTGCTCCACGCGGCCCGCCGGCTCGAAACGTGTAAAGGTAAAGCGGTTCACAAACTCCTCGAGCGGCACCCCATACTGCAGCCCCAGCGAAACTGCAATAGCAAAGCAGTTCAGGATAGACCGGAACGAGGCACCTTCCTTGTACATGTCTATAAATACTTCTCCAACTGTTCCGTCGGGGTACTCGCCGGTTCTGATGTACACGGTGTGGCCGTCAATCTTTGCCTTCTGCGTAAATCCGTTTCGTTTGTCGGGGAGTTTGCGGCGCTCCACCATCCGCGACAGCTGCTGCCGAAACAGGTCGCTTGCCGATTCCGAGAGAATGGTTTTGGCCGCCTGCAGCACCTGTTCTGAGTTTAGCTTTATCTCTGCAGCTTCCGCCTTCTCTGCTATCTCAGCAGTGCGTTCCTCCTCATCCTCATCCTCGTCTTCTGACTGTGTGCTTTTGGAGCTAAGCGGCTGCGACAGCTTGCTGCCATCGCGGTAGAGGGAGCAGGCCTTTAACCCCAGTTCCCACGACAGCTCATAGCAATGTGCAATTTCCTCCACAGTTGCTTCGTTCGGCAGGTTTATGGTTTTAGAGATTGCCCCCGAAATATAAGGCTGCACTGCCGCCATCATATGTATATGCCCGGTAGCTTTTATAAACCGAACGCCTTTGTTTCCGCAGCGGTTGGCGCAGTCGAACACCGGGTAGTGCTGTGCCTGCAAGTGCGGAGCGCCTTCTACCGTCATGGTGCCGCAAACGTAGTCGTTGGCTTCTTCTATCTGCTTATTTGTGAAGCCCAGCGCCTGCAGCAGAATAAAATCGGGGCGCTGGTACTGTGAGGCTGTAAAACCGAGCCGTTGCAGGCAATCATCACCTAGGGTGTAGGCACTGAAGAGGCTGCGAAGGTCGTAGGCAGTGGGCAATGCAGCCTCAATCGCAGCTATTTCGGCAGGAAGAAATCCCAAAGCCTGTAAAGATGTCGGGTTAATGTGAGGGGCACCGGCAAAAGTGAGGTGGCCTTTGGCATAATGCACAATTGCCTGCACCTGCTCCTGTGTATAGCCCAGCTTTTGCAGTGCCACCGGAATAGACTGGTTTATGATTTTAAAGTAACCACCGCCGGAAAGCTTTTTGTACTTCACCAATGCATAATCCGGCTCCACGCCCGTAGTGTCGCAATCCATAAGCAACCCAATGGTGCCGGTTGGGGCAATAACAGTAGCCTGTGCATTACGGTAGCCATGCTTCTGGCCCTGCGCCAGCGCCTCGTCCCAGGCGTGTTGGGCCGCCTGCAGCAGGTAGTGGGGGCACAGCACCTGGTCCAGACCTTGCGGTTGTATGCTAAGCGCTTTGTATTTTTCCGGATGGTTGTAGGTGGCGTGCCGGTGGTTGCGGATCACGCGCAGCATGCTTTCCCGGTTAAGCTTGTATTTAGCAAAAGCACCTAGTGTGGCCGCCAGCTCCGCAGAGGTTTTGTAGGCAGTGCCTGTCATGAGCGAAGTGATGCCGGCAGCCATGGCACGGGCTTCTGGGCTGTCGTAAGGCAAGCCCTGTATCATGAGCAATGCTCCTAAGTTGGCATAACCCAGCCCGATGGTACGGTAGTCGTAGGAGCGTTGTGCCACTACCTCAGAAGGGAACTGTGCCATCAGCACCGATACTTCGAGTACAACAGTCCAGAGGCGACAGGCGTGTTCAAAGGCAGCTACGTTAAACTCCTGCGTTTCCTGGTTAAAGAACTTGAACAGGTTCAGGGAGGCGAGGTTGCAGGCGGTGTCGTCGAGGAACATGTATTCGGAGCAGGGGTTGGAGCCGCTGATCTTGCCTTCTGCCGGACAGGTGTGCCAGTCGTTAATGAGTGTGTCGAACTGCACGCCCGGGTCTGCACAAGCCCAGGCAGCCGCTGCTACCTGCTGCCACAGGTCTCTGGCTGCCACCGTTCTAACCACGCTGCCATCGGTGCGGGCGGTCAGGTTCCAGTTGCCGTTATTTTGCAGGGCTTCAAAAAAGGTGTTGGGTACCCGAACCGAGTTATTTGAGTTCTGGCCCGATACGGTTTGGTACGCTTCTCCTTCATAATCGGAGGCGTAACCTGCTGCAATAAGAGCGGCTACTTTCTTTTCTTCGTCTTTTTTCCAGTTAATAAAGGCTTCAATTTCGGGGTGGTCGAGGTCGAGGCTTACCATTTTGGCGGCGCGGCGCGTGGTACCCCCCGATTTTATAGCCCCGGCAGCACGATCGCTTACTTTCAGGAAAGACATAAGGCCGGAGGAGGTGCCGCCACCGGTAAGCGGTTCGTTTTTGCCCCGTACGCTGGAGAAGTTGGTGCCAACGCCGGAGCCGTATTTAAAAATGCGGGCCTCCTGTACCAGCAGATCCATAATGCCTCCTTTGCCTGCCAGGTCGTCTTTAACAGAGAGTATAAAGCAAGCGTGTGGCTGTGGCCGCTCAAACGCCGACTCCGAGGCTTTCAGCTCTTCCGTGTCAGGGTCTACATAAAAGTGGCCTTGCGCTTGGCCCTTAATGCCATACGATTCGTGCAAGCCGGTGTTAAACCATTGGGGCGAATTTGGAGCCGCGTACTGGCCCAGCAGCATATACACCAGCTCATCGTAAAACACCTGGCCGTTCTCCTCCAAGGTAAAGTAGCCGTGGCGGTTTCCCCATTGCTGCCAGCAGTTTACCATGCGGTGCACCACCTGTTTGACGGAGCTTTCGGAGCCGGTGCTGCCATCGGGCTGCGGTACGCCTGCTCGTCGGAGGTATTTCTGAGCCAGAATATCGGTGGCGATCTGCGACCAGTTGGCCGGAGCTTCTACGTCTGTTATCTCGGCTACTACATCGCCCTGCGGGTTTCGGATAGTGGACGAACGCAGTTCGTAGCTGAACATGTCGAAAGGGCTGGTGCCCTGGTTTGTGAAGAAACGGGGAATGGACAAGCCTTTGGCTTTGGGTTTATCTTTTTCCATAGGGGGGATGGATCTTTATGTTGAAGGAATGATTTTCTGGTGGTGTAGGAGGGACAAAGCTGCCGGAATTTCCTCAAACAAATAATGACAAAGATCACTTTAAAATAAAGACAACGGCATCTTTTATTAATGACTGGCCCCTTACCTTTACATTATCAAATCAACCATATCATCCTTAAAAAATAAGAAATGGAAACTACGCAAAACCAGGAAGTGCTGGACGTAACCGCAATAGAGCCACGCTTTAAACATCCTACTATTTTTCAGTGGTTCGATAAGCTGCAGGGCGGCGAAGGCTTTATCATTCATAACGACCACGACCCGAAACCTCTGTACTACCAGCTGCTGGGTGAGCGCGGCAACATTTTTAAATGGGAATACCTGGAGCAGGGGCCGGAGGTATGGGAAGTTCGGATAACCAAAAATACGGCGGTAGAAGGTGAGACAGTAGGAGAACTGGTTGCCAAAGATTACCGCAAGGCGCAGGTCTTTAAAAAATTCGGCATCGACTTCTGCTGCGGCGGTAAAAAATCGGTGGCGCAGGTGTGCCAGGAAAAAGGTATCAGCCAGGAAGAACTGGAGAAAGAGCTGCTGGAAACCGATGAGAAAGACACCAAGCGCCAGGCAGAATACGAGAACTGGTCGCCTTCTTTCCTGGCTGATTACATCGTGAACATGCACCATACCTATGTGCGCGAAGCCATACCAGCGCTATACGAATACACGACCAAAATTGCACGCGTACATGGCGAGCGGCATCCGGAGCTGGTCGAGATTGTAAAGCACTTTACTAATGTGGCCAACGAGTTGGATTCGCATATGCCGAAAGAGGAGCGCGTACTGTTCCCGTACATTAAGCAACTGGATGAGGCGAAGCAAAATGGTACCAAAATAGCACCAGCCGCATTCGGTTCTATCCGGAACCCGATAAACATGATGGAGATGGAACACGAAAATGCTGGTGGTGAGCTGGAGAAAATTAGGGAGCTGAGCAACAACTTTACCTTGCCAGCCGATGCCTGTGCTACCTATACCGTTGCTTTTAAAAAGCTGCAGGAATTCGAAGATGATCTCTTCCGCCACATTCACCTAGAAAACAACGTGCTGTTCCCGAAAGCCCTGGAGCTGGAGAAAGAAGTGCTATCTTGAAATTTTGAATGAGTGAATGAGTGAATTTTGAATGAGTGGATGAGCGAATAAATTCAGAATTAAGACTGAGTGGGTAAATGGGGAATTAATATTTGCTCATATGTTCAGTCAATCAGTCAAAATTTACTCTCTAAATTATTCATTCAAAATCATCCATTCACTCAATCACTCATCCACTCATTCAAAATTTCAATTCGTCCCCTGTAAATGATGTAAAGCAGTTTTTGCAATGACATTCCTTCTCTGAACTCTGCGAGCTTATCCGGATACTTGTAACTAAGAATAATTAAAATTTACTGCCATGAAAAATACAGTGAACCCTCAGAAACGCGATAAAAATTTAGTGCCTATTTCCCGTGAGCACCATTTCGGACTGCTTTTTTGCTGGAAGCTGAGGCAGGGACTTAGAAACGGAACAGACCTGGAGGTAATGCGGGCTTATGTGCGCTTTTTCTGGGACAACATTCTGAAAGCTCATTGCGAGGAAGAAGAATGGCTGCTGAAAAGACTCTTGCCCAAAAACGATATTGCCAGAGTCCGGTTACAAGAGGAACACAGGTTACTGCAGGTGCTCGTGGAACTGGTGGCCGAAGGCAGCCCCATGAACAAAGATCTTTTTAAAGTTCTGGAGCAGGATCTGGTAGACCATATCCGGTGGGAGGAGCGGGAGCTGTTCCCATACCTGCAGGCGGTGGTGCATTCTGATGAACTGGAGCTTGCCAGCAAGCTGCTGGAGCACAAGCAGGGCCCTCGCATCGATAACTTTAAGCCCGAATTCTGGGCAACCAAATAACTAAACAGCACGCCATGCAGATCGCAGCCACCACCCGGATTTCCACCCTGATTAAGGAAAACCCGGCTGCCATAGATGCCATTGCCTCTATCAGCAGTCACTTCGAGAAACTGCGTAATCCGTTTCTGCGGAAAGTGCTGGCCTCGCGCGTAACCATTGCCGATGCTGCCCGCATAGGTGGTTGCCGGGTGGAGCAGTTTTATGAGAAACTGGTTCCGCTGGGGTTTACCGTAGGGTCGGCAACAGCACCTGCTTTTGCCAAACCCAAGCCAGTGGCAACAGCACCTGAACCTGTTGAACTGCCGGAAAATGGCCTGGTGGAGCTGGATGTGCGCGTAGACATTGCCGCTGGCAACGATCCTTTCCGGAAGATAATGAAGGCCGTGGAGGAACTGGAAGAGGAACACACGCTGGTACTCATCAATACGTTTGAACCAACGCCGCTGCTGACCATCCTGCAGAAGCGCGGGTTCAACTACCATGTGGTGGAGAAAGAAGAAAAACTGGTGTACACGTATTTCTGGCACAAAACAGCCCTTGCTGCTGCACCAGAAACGTCAGCTCCCCTAAATACTTCCTTCGATATAATTCAAACCAGTTTTGCCGATAACATCCGGCAAGTTGATGTGCGCCACCTCGAGATGCCTCAACCAATGGTGACCATTCTGAGCGAACTGGCCACTCTGCCAGCCGGCACAGCCTTGCATGTAAAGCACCGGCGGGTGCCACAGTATTTGTTGCCACAGCTACAGGAGCGCGGTTTTCTGATCGCTATTAAAGAAGTAAGCCCCTCCGAAACCGATTTACTTATTTACAGATAAGCCATGAGCACAGCCACTACGTCTAACTCACCGGGTAAATGGGTCGTGTTACCGCATTTTGCCTTTGCTGCCCTTGCTTTTGTGGCGCTCAGTGTGCTGCTGATTTTCTCTACCGATGCCTTTGGCGGCCATTACTTTCATCCGAAGCTGCTTACCCTGACGCACATAGCCGTGCTGGGCTGGGCCACCATGCTTATTTTCGGGGCTCTTTACCAACTGCTGCCAGTTGTGCTGGAGTGCAAACTGTATAGTGAGCGTCTGGCCATAGCCAGTTTCGTGCTGCTGGCTGTTGGCACGGTGCTGCTGAGTTATGCGTTCTGGTATTTTGAAGTGGGTTGGGTTATGCACCTGGCTGGCTGTGCGCTTTTCCTGTCGTTTCTGCTGTTCTCCTTTAATGTAACCAAAACTGCCCGCCTGGCTCCTAAATGGACAATCGATGCCGATTTTATCGTCACATCTACTTACTGGCTGGTGGCAACCGGGGCAGTTGGCCTGCTCATGGCCCTTAACTTTACCATGGGTTTTCTGCCAGCCGACCATGTGCATTATTTAAAATTGCATGCCCATATCGGCATGGCCGGATGGTTTCTGTTGCTGATTATAGGTGTAGGTGCCAAGCTAATTCCGATGTTCCTGCTGGCGCACCCGGAGAGTTCTAAAAAACTGACGTGGGCTTACTACCTGATTAATGCAGGGCTGGTATGCTTTGTTTTTGATCATCTGTTTTTCCAGACAGGCTTTGTGTGGCTCTACGCAGGCATGGTGGTGGCAGGTGTGGGTTTGTTCATGCTCTTCATTTATACAGCTTATAAAAGCAGGCAGCGGCAAGATCTTGACCTGGGCATGCAGCAAACATTTGTGGCGCTGGCCTTGGTGCTACTGCCCCTGGTGTTGCTGTTTGTAGTGAGCACAGAACTGCCATTGCCGCAGGAGCTTTTATCAGCCATTTACCTGGTATATGGCATCTCTGTTTTCCTGGGTTTTGTGTCGGCTCTTATACTGGGGCAAACGTTCAAAACGCTTCCTTTCATAGTCTGGATGCACGCGTATGAGCACCATGTGGGCCGCTACAAAACTCCCTTACCCAAAGATATGTACAGCCATGCCTGGCTTCGCTGGCAAAATATAAGTTATCTGCTTGGTTACGTGCTGCTGGTTGCAGGCGTGCTGTTGCGGGTACAGGATCTGATTTTAGCCGGAGCCATTGGGTTTACCATTACCTCGCTGTTTTATACAGCCAATGTGTACCTGCTGCTCTTACACAAAGTTAAACAACTAAAGCCATTCAGCTATGGAAACGCAAGCGCCTGACACTGGCGAGCAAGTATTCGAAACGTTGAAATACATCATCGACCCGGAAGTAGGCATTAACATTGTAGACTTGGGCCTGATCTACAAAGTGAGCCTGCAGGAAAAAGTGCTGACAGTAGAGCTGACTTTAACCACGCCAGGTTGCCCGATGGGCAGCACCATTATAACAGCTGTTGAGCAGATTTTAAGCAACCGGTTTCCTGAGCTACAAGTGCAGGTAGAGCTTGTTTGGTCGCCGCCCTGGTCTACCGATATGATTTCTGAAGAAGGCATGCGGGAACTTAATGGGGTATAAAATTTGGCAGGTGATTTGGTAACTATGCATTTTTCAGCGTAAAATATAAATCTTTGAAAAATTACCTGATCAAGCCTTTTTACAGATTCTGAATAATTGAATTATGTTATCTAAAACAGTTGAATATGCCTTGCGGGCTATCGTGTACATTGCCATCAACGATGCCAAGAAGAATAAAGTGGGAATAAAAGAGATAGCAGAAGTGCTGGAGTTGCCGATGCACTTTATGGGCAAAATTTTGCAGGACCTCGTTCGGAAAGGTATTATTGCTTCTGTTAAAGGTCCGAATGGTGGTTTTTTTCTGCACCGGTCTGCCAGCGATATCGCCATACTGGATGTGGTGCGTACCATTGATGGAATCGAGGCTTTTAAGAAGTGCGGTATGGGTATGAAACAATGCTCCGACAGCCACCCTTGCCCCCTGCACGATGAAATTAAAGCCTACCGCGACAAGCTGCTGCGGGTGTTCAACACCAAAACCATACAAGATCTGGTAGATGGCGTGAACACGGGTAAATATTTTATCACCAACCTGCAGCAGGAGGAGCCTGCTGGGACTTCGGCAAACTAAAAATTATTCTGGCGCTAGCTCCCTTGTTCGTGCCAGGTATTCTGCGGCTTATGGTTGCACAAGGGTTAAGGCACGAGGTCCATCATTCTAAATTCTGACAAATGATTTAAGTCTATAGCGACTTCAGGATTAGAATTATTCGAATGAAAACAGCCTCCAGAAGGAATTTTACAGGAATAGCTCCAAGGGTGTGCAGCAGCATTTTCATGTTACATGCTAACTACTTTTTCGAATTAAGAGTTTGGAGATTTTAGTATTACGTCATTCTCTCCGTCGCTCATACAAAACTTCAGTAGGTAAGTTCATAACTGCCTTTATCTGAGTCTAATATAGTTTCATATACAATACCTTTACTTTTTATGTCAAGTACGTTAACAACAGGGAACTTCGCTGCAAAGCTTAGGTCGATGAATCCGTACGCCCAGGCTTGGGAGGTAAACGCCATGGAAGAGGTCGTGGAAGAAATCAGGAGGCTGAAGCGTGAGAAAAATGTGATTATTCTGTCGCATTTTTACATGGCACCCGAGCTGCAGGTAAAAGCGCAGGATGGCGGCATAGCCGATTTTGTGGGCGACTCGCTGGGGCTGAGTCTAGCTGCTAAAACAGCAGATGCCGCGCACATTGTTTTCTGTGGTGTTAAGTTTATGGCCGAAACTGCCAAAATCCTGAATCCGGCAAAACAGGTATGGCTGCCAAGCTACGAGGCAGGCTGTTCGCTTGCCGAGAGCATTACAGGTGCCGATGTGCGCCAGCTGAAAGCGCGGTACCCTGGCGTGCCGGTAGTAGCCTACATCAACACCTACGCCGAAACAAAGGCCGAAGCCGACATCTGCTGCACCTCCCGCAACGCCATGGACATAGCCCGTTCTTTTGAAAGCGATCAGCTTATTTTCCTGCCGGATGTTTTTATGGGCCGGAACCTGCAGACGAGAATAAAAGCCGAAACTGGGAAAGAACTGATACTCTGGGATGGCAAGTGCGAAGTGCATGAGCAGTTTACGCCGCAGCGCATCAGCGGACTAAAACTGGTGCACCCCAAAGCGCAGGTACTGGTGCATTGGGAAGTGCCCGACGATGCAGTGGCAGAAGCCCTGACAGGTGTGGGAGGGGTAGTTGGAAGCACATCAGACATTATTCGGTTTGTGGGCGAGAGCAGCAACCGCGAGTTTATTCTGGGTTCTGAGTGCGACCTGGGTGCGACCCTGCGCGGCATGTACCCCGAAAAGAACTTTATAGTACCCTGCATTAAATGCCCGCACATGAAGCAAATTACCCTGCAACGTACGCTCCATACCTTGCGTGCCATCGGCACCGACGAGGAGCAAAACTACCGTGTAAGCATGGAGGAGGAGCTACGCCTGCGTGCCCTGAAACCTATTGAAAGAATGCTCGAATTTAGCTGATTATGAAATCGCTGTACTACGACTATGTGGTGCTGGGAAGCGGAATTGCCGGCCTCACTTTTGCCCTGAAAGTAGCTGAAGCGGGTACAGTGGCAGTGGTGTGCAAAAGCAGCATTGGCCATACGAATACCTCGTTTGCACAAGGTGGTATTGCGGCTGCCCTGCGCTTGCCAGACTCCGACTGCCAACACGTGCAAGATACCCTGGTGGCAGGTGCAGGACTTTGCAATGAAGAAGCTGTTCGGTTTATGGCAGCACAAGCTCCTGCGGCTATAGAGTGGCTGCAGCAAAAAGGTGTCTGCTTTGATAAAACGGCAGGTGGCGAAGAAGCCCTGGGGTTGGAAGGTGGCCACAGCCGACACCGCATCGTGCACGTAAAGGACCATACCGGCTTATCGGTGCAGGAAGCTTTGGTGCAGGAAGCCCGGCAGCACCCCGCTATTACCGTGCTGGAAAATTGCATGGCGGCAGAGTTACTGGTAAATACAGCCGGAGAAACCATTTGCCATGGTGTTTCGCTGATCCATTTAAAGGATGATACCACGCTGCACCTGGAAGCCAAAGCTGTGGTACTGGCGACAGGCGGATCGGGACAGGTGTTCCGACATACCACCAACCCTGCCATAGCTACCGGCGATGGCCTGGCCATGGCAGCACGGGCAGGAGCCGACATCGGGAACATGGAGTTTTTCCAGTTTCACCCGACAGCACTGTACGAACCTGCCCCACAACAAGAGACCTTCCTGATAAGCGAAGCCGTACGTGGTGCCGGAGCAGAGTTAGTGTTGCCATCCGGTGAGCGGTTTATGCACGAGTATCATCCGCTGGGCTCCCTTGCTCCCCGAGATATAGTAGCCAGAGCAGTACTTTCTGAGATGAAGCGCCTGGAGCACCCTTGCCTTTACCTGGACGCGCGCCACCTGCCGGCCAGGCTCCTGGAACGGCAGTTTCCTGTTATTTATGACCGCTGCAGAAAGGCAGGTTTTTTGCCTGAAACCGACCTGATTCCGGTTGTGCCGGCTGCACACTACCAATGCGGTGGCGTTCAAACTGATTTGCAGGGCAGCACCAGCCTGCGCGGCCTGTATGCCATAGGCGAAGTAGCATGCACGGGTGTGCATGGTGCCAACCGGCTGGCCAGTAATTCGTTGCTGGAAGGTGTGGTGTTTGCCATTAGTGCAGCAACTCACGCGGCCCAGGTTACCTCAGTACCTGTTACGAAACTGGTAGATAGAACCTTCGATCACATTCTTTTCAGCCTCACCGATACTACAGTGGTGGAGCCGCAGGTGCGGGCCTTGAAGCAGAAACTACAGGCGCTGATGTGGGAGCATGCCAGCATTATCCGGAACATGGAGAACCTGCGGCAAGCTAAAACCGAAGTAGCCTCACTTAAAAAGCAGCTTGACTGTGCCAGAGCAAAAGTAGGATTCAGTCCATCTATCCTGGAACTTTACAACCTGCTTTTGGTAGCACAACTCATTCTAAACGCCTGCCTTCTTCGCCCCGGAAGCATCGGCGGGCATTATGTCGTACATGAAACGGAAGCGGCACTTGCTGGCTAAAGGAGCAGGAAGTTTATTTGTATAGTACCCTTGAGCCGTTTTGGCTATTTTTGCTTTGGAAGGGCATTTTCATTTGAATAATTGGTGGGTGCACAAAAAAAAGAGCCTATAAAGTACTTCTGCGAAGCTAAGTTGGTAGGTGAAAAGAGCACATACGCATCAGTAAACAACACCCAGCATCAAATTTTGTTTTGTTTCCTACCTTCAGGAGAGGCAAGAACTCCAGCGTAACAAGAGTTAAAAATTGATGAGCGCAGTGGCTTTCGTGTTACTTTTGGTGACAGACACGAACTCCAACAGCCGAAGAATTGACTTGCCTATAGGGTAGCAAATTTGTCTAGGAATATTATGGTTTATATTTATATTTAGTGACAGCAACTGCAGACCAGTTCGTGAATATGTTGTTAAACTTCTAAAACACCTTCGTACATAGTGCAGATAACCGTAGGTTTGGGTTGTTATTACTGTTATTTGGTAGTTAAATCCGTCATTGGGATTATTTTCAGATTTTAAAATGGCGAAGCTTTCAGGCTATTAGGGCTGGA
>NZ_VRTY01000098.1 GCF_008017455.1 Pontibacter qinzhouensis
CAGCGTTTTAAAAGCAGGCAGGTGGGAGCCGTCTCCTCCAATTCTGAACCTGACTTGCTGCTGCGTTTTAGTTACTTCTTTAATTGCATACACCAGCTGGTCTGTTCCCTTTTGAGGAGAGATAAAAGAAAGCGAAAAAAATGTGAAGAGATGGTTCTGTCGTTTGCTGTGTTCAGCTGGTCTGAATTTATGCTCGTCGAGGAAATTAGGAATCATGGTGATGTTATTTATTCCCTGCCTGCGCATGGCTTGCACCTGAAACGGGCTAACTGCGATATTTAGAGCCGACTCCTGGTAAGGCTGTTTGTAGTAAGCCAAAAGCTGGTTATTTTTATCCCGTGTATAAATACTCGGGAACGGGCCCATGCGCTCGGTGAGGCAATAGGGAATCTTTAGCTTTCTGGCTATTTCCATGGCGATGATGCCAGCCGGGTAACCTACATGTGCGTGAATAACATCTACTGGGCCAGCATCAGCTTCAAAAGCTTTCAGGTTGTAGATATTGGCCTCTACAATGGCCTTTATATTGCCGTTTCTGAACCTTCTTGTCCAGGAGAAAGCGGGTTTATGGTAAGTTGTTAAGTTGGGCAGCAGTTTGTTGGTGTAGGGCCTGGTGTCGGCAAACAATACTTTCTTTATATTTTTGACATGATCTTTTGCCAGGAGCAGGTATTTGTGTTCGGTATTACCAAACACACTCATGCCAACTTTTACAGCAGGGTACGCTCTGCAAAAAGCTTCTGTCTGCTCTTTTATCATGATACCGCTCACAGGGTAGTCTTTCGTCGGAAACCAAGATGGAATGATGAATAGCCGCATTTGCTTTAATTGTTTTTTAGAAGGTGAGACCTTCAGGTTATAAATTACTGGGTACTGCCTCCTCTGTGTAACCGGTTTAAATTATTCTAATGAAACTGGCCTTCCGAAGGTATTTCGTCAGAATCTGGTCAAGGGTAGAAATATGGTTTTAGGTGAGCGTAGAAGGAGAGCAACTGCTGTTGCTGCCCTTGCCAGGAGGCTTTGAGCTGTTGCACCGGCTCCTACAGATTAAGCAGGCGACCATATAACTGCATCAGTTTCCGGTGCTGTACCTGGCTATCGAAATGCTCCACTACAAAGTTTCTCCCGACCATTCCCATTTGCTGCCTTAACTCTGGTTGCCTGAGCAGTAGCCGGAGTTTTTCTGCCAGACCATTTACGTCCTTCTGCGGCACTACAAAACCACTTAAACCAGGCAGCAGGCCTTCTGGTGTGCCGCCTGCATTGCTTACTATTACCGGCAGTTCCATGCTTTGCGCTTCCTGTACTACCAGGCCTTGTGTTTCTACTTCACCATCAGGGGCTTCTATGCTACTGAGCAGAAAAACATCCGCTTTGTTATAGGCGGCAAGCACTTGCTCCTGGGTAACCGCACCGTGCAGGAAAATTGTTTCGGTCATTTTCAGGTCCTGTATCAGCTTTTCGAGCGCCGGCCTTTGTGCTCCTTCTCCCAGAATATAATAGTTTAGGTTTTTGAATTCCTGATGCACTGCATGCACCGCCCGAATACTATATTCCAAGCCTTTGAACGGAACAAGCCGGGCTACTGTCAGAATAATTGGTTTACCATTTGGCCACTCATTGTGTTGTTTTCTGGTAAACTTCTGAGTGTCGAGGCCTACAGGCAGTATCTCTATTTTGGCAGCAGGAATACCCAGGTTAATGGCGGTTTGTTTGGTAAATTGTGAGCTCACGGTAAATATAGAACAGGCCTGGCTTAAATCGCGGTAAAGGCCTTTTCTGGAGTAGTGTGTAGGCCAGCTAAGGAAATCTTTCTCGTTTACATCGAAGCCATGGAAAGAAGTAAGCATTTTCCCCTTCAGCAAGCCTATTTCTCTAAAATTTAAGGCTTTTATGCCGTTAGGCCCAAACTGGCAATGTACTATATCGAACACCTGTTGCTGCAGGTAAGGAATGGTGTCGTAAAAAAACTGCAGGTTAGCGGCATACTTTCCATAACGGCTAATATTGAGGGTGCGGAGCAGATAAACGCCATGCTGTATATGTACGATAAACAGCCAAAGAGCCTTCAGCAGCCGCAGGAATGTGTTTTTGGGTATTGTAGGGCGCTCGTGGGTGAGCGATAGCAGGTTATATTCTTCGAGTAAGGCATGCTTTGGGTAATCTTTAAACCTGCCAAGCGAGAAGATCGTAACGTGGTGGCCCTCGTCCAGAAGCCCTTTCAACTGATTAAGCAGGTACGTTTCTGATTGGTAGGGAAAATGACTGACGCAATAGGCAATTCTTAATTTCATACTCTTTTTTATTTTTCAAAAGCCTGCAGATTTCGGTTGGTAAGCAATTATTCAAATGAATATGACCTCCAGATGGATTTTTGCCTACTAACGGTCAAGGGTAGGTTTTGCACCAAACTGTAATCTGGCGAACGTTATGCCGGCGGCAGACCTCTTACCGCTATTTTAAAGTATAGTTTTGCCATCAGGTTACCCTGTTCATACCGTGATGTAACATATTGAACTGCTTTGAGCAGAAAGTATACTCTGGTATAAATTAAACCTTTTGTCATGTACATGAACCGGTACTCATTATGAAGTATGGTGTAGTTAGGAGTTGCTTTCTGACTCATTTTACGGCTGCCCCCTGCGTGGTGCAGAATATGAGGAACTGGCGAGAACAGGATTTTATACCCGTGCTGCTACAAAAAATAACACCATTGCTTGTCTTCTTCATACATAAAGAAATCTTCGTGCAGCTTTGCACCCGGAAACTCTGTCAGCAGCTCACGCCTCATCATTAAAAAGGTGGCCCAGGACCAGTCGGCATATATTTCTTTTTGGTATGAAAAATAGCCGCCTAATAATATCTCACCACGCTTTTCTGGAGACAGTAAATGGAAAAGCCGTAGTATTTCTATTAAGAGTAAGCTTATAGCAGGAAATCGCTGGATGTTGTGTTGCACCTGCCCATTTTGGTAAAAAAGCTTGCCTGCCACACATGCGGCTTCCGGAGCTTGCTTTAGCCGGTCAAAAGCAAGTTTAATGGCATTGTTCAGAAGTTCGGTGTCGCTGTTGAGTAGCAGAAAGCTTGTGCCAGTGGCAAACTGCAGGCCCAGGTTGTTGCCTTTTGCAAAGCCCAGATTCGTTTTACTCTCTACTAAAATTATTTCCGGAAATTCTTCTTTAAACCGGCAGGGATAGCATTCAGTCGATCCGTTGTCTACTACTATAACCTCAAACCTAACATTGGCAGTGTGCTTATAAACAGACCGGAGGCAGGCTGAAGTTAAATCGAATGTGTTGAAATTGAGGATAATGACAGAAACATCCATCTGGTAAAAATAAAAATACATGGGTATCGGGGTACAAGATGCAAGACTTTTCTGATTTAATCCGAAACTAAGTAGGTAAAACCTGCACAACGCTCCTTTGGGGTGTAATTGATTTCTGTTATGTACCAAAACAAAATTAGTTATACAATAGCAGTGGGTTGTTTTTTGCGCAAAGGGTTGATGTTTAAAATACAAAATTACAAAAGTCTTGTGTTCTGTTACTTGTGTAGCATTAAGTCAATTCTGTAGAGTCCTTGTTGTGTTATATCTTATCTAAAAGCACGTTTCCTGGAGTAGGATAATTTCTCAGGCCCTGGCAGGACACAGCAGGATGTTTTGCGAATGCCAACCGATTATATTCGTTTCAACAAATTTAACAAACGTAAGTTAGTATTTTCTGCGTGCGCATGTCCACCATAGCAGCCACTGCTATGCTCTTATCCTTTTTCCCTGTTCAGGGCCTTCCTATAGTTTCACTAAAACCAGTTCATCTATGAAAACAATTTACTTGAATTTACGACGTATACTCGTACTTTCTGCAGTGCTGTTCTTTATCCTGATTAACCAGGCGGCGGCACAGACACCAACACCCGCATTTCCGGGAGCCGATGGGTTCGGGCGGTTTGCACCAGGTGCCAGAGGTGCGGCTACTCAAGAGGTTTATGTGGTTACCAACCTAAACGACAGTGGCCCCGGCTCTTTCCGCGATGCTGTTAGCCAACCGGGGCGTATTGTCGTGTTTGCAGTAGGTGGTATTATCCGGCTGAGCTCGCCTGTTGTTGTTGCTGCCAATACCACCATTGCCGGCCAGACTGCCCCAGGCGATGGCGTGGTGTTGTATGGCCGCCGCGTTACTTTTTCGGGAGCCGATAACACCATTGCCCGTTACTTAAGAATCAGATTAGGTAACAATGCAGGAGCGGGGCGTAACGAAGATGCCTCTGGCATTGCCAACGGAGCCAATATGATCTTTGACCACATGTCCTTCTCCTGGGGGGTAGATGAGGTTTTCTCCATTAACTGGGATGGCAAAGGGAATGAGCCAACGAACATCACGGTTCAGAACTCGATTATCGGGCAAGGGCTGCACCGCCACAACCACTCGGCAGGCGGCCTGATGGAAACTCCGAACGGCAAGATCAGTCTGCTGAAAAACCTGTATGTGAGCAACAAAACCCGCAACCCCAAAGTGAAAGGCGTGAATGAGTTTGTAAACAACATTGTGTACAACTACGGCAACGCGAACAACCCGATGGGGCATACCGTCAGTGGCGATGGTTATATAATGGGTGGTTCCGGTGCCGTGTCGGAGGTGAATATAATAAACAACTACTTTGTAGGCGGCCCCCTTACCCCTGAAAGCGCAAGTACCCCTTTCTCGAGAGGTACCGGCACGTTTAACTTATATGGGGCCGGAAATTATTTCGACAACAATAAAAACGGTGTATTGGATGGGGCGTTGGTGCCTTACAACGAAACCGGCTACCCGGGCATAGCAGAAGAGTCTTTTAAAACGCAACCTTACGCGTACCCCATGGCTGCACCAACCCTTTCAGCCCTCGAAGCTTATGACTGGGTGATGGACCATGTAGGCGCTACCTATCCTTACCGCGACGAAGTTGATGCCCTGATGGTAGATGAAGTGGCATCGCGCGGCACAAAAGGACTTTATGTGTACCTGGAAAGCGACCTGCCACTTACAAACGGTGGCTTAGGAGAAGTTTTTGGCGCACCTGCTCCACTTGATACAGATGGTGACGGCATGCCCGATGCCTGGGAAGATGCCCATGGCCTGGACAAAAACAACAAGCAGGATGCAGTGGCTTTCAGTAGCGAGCAACCCGGCTACCTGAACATAGAAGTATATATAAATTCCCTGGTCGACTCGCCTGCACCTGAATTCCTGAAACATCCTACGGAGGTAACGCTTACGGCTACGTCTGTAGAAGAACCAGCTTCAAGCACGGTAGTCATCAACTGGAAAGATAATTCCGATAACGAGGCTAACTTTGTGCTGGAGCGCTCTACCGATGGCAGCAACTTTACTGCTGTAGCTGAGCCGGCTGCCAACGCCACTACATATACCGATACCGATGGCTTGTTGCCAAACGCAACCTACCATTATCGGCTTAAAGCAGTTAACGAGGAAGAGGCTTCGGCTTATAGTGTAGTGGCCGTTGTACAAACGCCTCCTATTCCTGCGGCTCCGAGTCTGCCCACATCACCTTCTCCTGCCAATAATTACCAGTATGCCAGCCTCAACAATGGCGGCCTAGCCTTAACATGGGCAGGAAGCGACAATACTACGACTTACGAGGTGTATACTGGCACTTCCGCAGAAAGCCTCTCTAAAAAAGGCGATATGGCTTACTCGGTCTCTCCCTCTTTTAACCTGACTGACCTGACTGAAAATACCACCTACTTCTGGCGGATAGATGCCACTAACGACAAAGGAACTACTGTGGGCACCGTCTGGTCTTTCCGCACCGTCAGGTCTATTCCTGAAGGTATGGTGGGGCACTGGGCTTTTGACGAACCGGCAGAAGAAAACGACCAGATACTGGATTCATCGCCATACGAAAACCATGGGGTGCTGGGGCTCGACGGAGAGGACCAGAGCATTCGGGTAGCCGGTAAAGTAGACATGGCCCTCGACTTTGCAACCGCCGCCACCGATATGTACGCAGTAAGTGTGCCTAACCAGGACCAGCTGTTCCTGGATCAAAGCTCGTTCTCGCTTTCGTTCTGGATGAAGGCCAGCGCTGCCATGTTGCCCCAGGACAATAACACCAGTGCCTACCTCTTGGCGAAGGGTTCCTTCACTAAAAATGAGGCCACTGGTGCCACTGGCAAACGCTTCAACATAGAATTTAAAAACAAACAGTTCCGCTTTGCCATAGACGACGACAACGATGCAAACGGTGGCGGTAAAGATGAACTACAGACAGACGGAACCCCTTTCTTCACAGATGAGTGGGTGCATGTGGTGGCCATTCGGGATGTGGCTACCAACAAGCTACTGCTGTACCGCAATGGCGATTTTGTAGGAGAGGTGCCCATTACAAAAGCACTTTCAGGCATAGGAGAGGAGAGTGCCCTGATACTCGGCAACATTGGCGAACTGGAGTTTGAATCAGCTACTGCCACGCCTGCTCCTTACAAAGGCATGCTCGACGAACTGAAGATTTTTAACTATGCGCTCTCGCCTTTGCAGATAAGGGAGCAGTACCACACCAGCCCGCTCCCGCTTCAGACCTTGTCGCCTACTCCTGCCCACGACAGCCGGATAGCCGAAGCCAACAGCACCACGCTGGCATGGCAGGGAGGCCTGAACACCACGGGTTACAAAGTATATTTCGGAACAGATAACACAGACCTGCCCTTGGTTGCTGATGTGCCTGTGGCAACTGCCACCTACCAGGTAAACGACTTAACCGCTAACACTACTTACCATTGGCGTGTAGATGCAGTAGGTGAAGCCGGTGCGACTACCGGAGAAGTCTGGTCTTTTACAACAGCTGCCTTCAATACTGGTCTGGTTGGCCACTGGAAACTGGATGAGACAGGCGGCACTGCGGCTGCCGATGCCAGCGGTAACGGGGCCACCGGTACCCTCACCGGCATGAGCGATGCCACCTGGACGAGCGGCAAACACGGAGGTGCCCTGCAGTTCGGGAATCCGGCCAGCACAGGTGGCATTATAGTGCCAGATGCCGAGCAGTTCCGCTTCGACCAGAATGCTTTCACCATTTCTATGTGGGTTAAGATTCCGGCCAACACCTACCTGTATTCGGCCACCGATGGCAAAGACACCTACCTGATACATAAAGGAACCTTTGAGGCCGGCACCGGCAAATGGTATGGCATACAGGTAAGAGACGGCAAACTGACTTTCGCGATAGACGATGGCAATACCAAAACCAATATCGATGTGAACGTGGCCGGTGCGCCTTACAATTTCTTTAACGACGAATGGCGGCATGTGGTAGCTGTAAGAGACACAGAGGCAAAGCAGATAAAGCTCTACATCGATAACACACTTGCGGGCTCAAAGGCTTACACTACCCTAGGCATCGGCAAAGCAGATCCGCTCCTGATTGGGAACTCTGCCGAGAACAAACCTTATCGCGATGTAATGGATGATGTGCGGCTATACAACTATGCCCTGACAGAGGCCGAAATCGGGGCCTTGTTCAGCCCTGTACTAAGCGCCGGAAACGAAAAAGCAGTTCAGGGTAACAAACTCATTATGTATCCGAACCCGGTTTCTGGCAGCGCTAAAGTCGAATTCAGGTTGGCAAAGAAAAGTGATTTTGCACTTGAAGTATTCGACTTGAGAGGAGCGCTGGTGAAGCGCATCAGTTCCGGAAAATCAGAAGCAAACCAAACGGTATCGCAGGAGCTGAATGCCAGTAATTTCGCCCCGGGCATATACCTGGTAAAACTGGTAACAAAGCATGAGGTGGTAGCCAGAAAAATAGTAGTGCAAAAATAACAACAGTATTCGCTGATGCCGGTAAGTTGCGGCAATCTAGCTTAAATAGAAAAGCCCCGGGAAATTTTTCTGGGGCTTTTCTATTTAACATACCAGGCGGTTAAACAGATTTATGTACTGGTATGAAGGTGAAAAAAGCGAGCCGAACCCTTGGCGAAATTCAGACAGAATTCCTTTGGAAGGAGGTTTTTATTAGAATAATTTAAAGACATATTTCTCCCGCAAGTTTTCAACTCAAGCTGACCATTTGTTATAAATTAAAATGTATACAAGGTATCGGCATCGATAATTCGGGAGAACACTTTGCTTCTATAACTTAAAATCAAAATTAACTGCCTTCATGCCTGAACACGGGAGTTGAAAGGTCGCCACGACGAAAGAAATCAAGCTAAAAGCCCGCGGGAGAAATAATTGCCTGATTATTCAAATGAAAATGACCTTCCAAAGAGTTTTGGAAAGATTTTAGCCAAGGGTCTGCCTCATATTTTTGGAATAACCCACGCTGTGCTGCTGTAACAAGTGCTTTCTGCATGGCAGCGCACAGTTTCAGCCTTAAACCCTTTGCGGTACCGGATACAGCAGGATACTCATATTGCTAACAATCAGTAGTTTTATAACTGGCGGAAATCAGGTTGTTTTGCCCTGTTTTCTGGCCTTCGAGAAGCATCCCTATTACTATGGACAGACGAAAATTTCTAGGTATCGCAGCTGCGTCGCCCTTTTTATTATCTTGTTCCGGCCTGGCCATGCAACAGTCTGCTGTGGGTGGTCAAAAAGACAAAGCTTCCGATTTCAGCAAAAGGCTGAAGCCGATAGGGCGTGTGCTCGAAATGGAAGGCTACTATGTGTGGGGCACCAGCCCCATAATCGGGCCGGATGGTAAAACGCACGTCTTTTTCTCGAGGTGGGCAGCAGAAAAAAAAATGGGCGGCTGGATTAACAGCTCCGAAATAGCCCATGCCGTGGCCGACACACCAGAATCGCCGTTTGAGTTTGTGTCGGTGGTACTGGCTCCGAGAGGAGAGGGCTTCTGGGATGGCACCACCTGCCACAACCCGCACATTAAGTTCGTAGATGGCAAATACTGCCTCTTCTACATGGGCAACTCCAACCGCAAAACAGACACCAAGCGCGTGGGCCTGGCCATTGCCGACTCGCCCTACGGCCCCTGGCAGCGACCCGATAAACCACTCGTAGAAGCCGGTACTGAAGGAGCCTGGGACGACCACTGCTCCTCTAACCCCAGCTTTGTGAAACACCCCGACGGCAGGTATTCCCTGTACTACAAATCGTGGAACACCCACGAGTACGAAAACTACACCGACCCCAAAATAAGAGGTAACCGTAAATACGGCCTCGCCATAGCCGACAACCTGCAGGGCCCTTACACCAAATACAAAGGCAACCCGGTAATAGATTATTCCGGTCGGGGCAACAACATACAGGCAGAAGATGGCTATGTATGGCACGAGAACGGCAAGTTTAAAATGGTGATGCGCGATATGGGTATCTTTAACCACCAGTACGGCCTCTACCTGGAGTCTCCTGATGGTATAAAATGGAGCGAGCCCAGCATTGCCTACTACAACACCGATTACTATTTTTCGCAGCCACCTGCTCCCGGACATTTATCGAAATACGGCCGCTTCGAAAGGCCGCAGCTACTGCTGCAAAACAACAAGCCCACGCACCTGTTTCTGGCCTCGCAAGGTGGAAAATACATGACTTCGAGCGCATTTGTATTCCGGATAGAACCAGGCGTTTAATGTGCTGATTTTTTACTTTGAAGATGTGGAAATGTGAAGATGGAGAAAGATGGATTTTAAAACGATAATCCTGTAAATTCTCTAATCCTGTAAATCCTGATTCTGATAAAAAAGTTTAACATCTAAACTAAATAATTCGAAAAGCGATACTCATACATATGAACAAACCTATATTAAAAAATGCTGCTGTCAGCACTGTAAAGTTTGCGTTGGTTTCTGCAATAACCTTGCTCTTTGGCTGTAACGTTTCCGACAGCACCAGTGGTACAGAGCCTGGTACAATAGATCGGCAGGCGCTGGTAAGCCGCCATAACGTAACCCTTACACAACCCGATACACTGGCATCGTTGTCGGTCGGCAATGGCGATTTTGCCTTTACCGTAGATGTGTCGGGGCTGCAGAGCTTTTACCAGGATTACGACAATGGCGTGTCGCTGGGTACACAGTCGCAGTGGGGCTGGCATTCGGTGCCAAATGAGCAGAACTTTACCATTGAGGATGTAGCCCGTTACGACACAGCTGCAGATGGCAGGGTAATTCCGTTTCCGGTGCAGCACAAAGGCACCGGCCGCAAGGTAGATGCCATGAACTACCTGCGCACCAATCCGCACCGGTTGCACCTGGGTATTGTGGGCCTGGTACTGCTAAAAGAAAACGGAGAGCAGGCTGCTATTCACGAACTCCGGAACATCAACCAGAAACTCGACCTCTGGACCGGTAAAATAGAAAGCAAATACGAGATAGAAGGCGTGCCGGTAACCGTAGAGCTGTTTGGGCATCAGGAGAAAGACGAGATCTCGGCGCGTGTTACCTCACCGCTTATTGCAAAACAGCGCCTCAAGGTATTCTTTAAATTCCCGTACGGAGCCGATTGCCACGTATGCCCCGGCCATAACTGGAAAGACCAGGACAAGCACACCACCACCCTGGCCATGTCGGAGTCCGGAGCCAACCAGGTGCAACTAAAGCGGCAACTAGACACCGCCGTGTACTACACCAACGTGCGCTGGGACAAGCAAGGCAACTTCACCGAAAAGGAAAGACACCATTTTGAATTGATTCCTGCCAGCAACAACGAGAGCTTGGAGTTCAGTGTGCTTTTCAGCCAGAACCAGACAAAAGACATCCCGGATTATAAGGCGGCACAGGCCAGCAGCGAAAAAGAGTGGAAGCGGTTCTGGACCGAAGGCGGTGCCATAGACTTTGCCGGATCCACTGACCCTCGGGCGCATGAACTGGAACGCCGGGTAATCCTGTCGCAGTACCTCACCAAACTGCAATGCACCGGCGACTTGCCACCACAGGAAACCGGCCTCACCTTTAACAGCTGGTACGGCAAACCGCACCTCGAAATGCATTGGTGGCATGGCGTGCACTTTGCCCTCTGGGACCGCCTGCCTCTGCTCGAGAAGAGCCTGCCCTGGTACACCAAGGTACTGCCGAAAGCCCGCAAAACAGCGCAGTGGCAAGGCTATGAGGGCGTGAGGTGGCAGAAAATGACGGACCCTTACGGTGCCGAAAGCCCCTCGAGCGTGGGCCCGTACCTGATCTGGCAGCAGCCGCACATTATCTATTTCTCTGAACTGGTGTACCGGCAGAACCCCACAAAAGAAACACTCGATAAATACAAAGAGCTCGTTTTCGAAACTGCTAAATTCATGGCCTCTTTCCCGACTTACAGCCAGAAAGACCAGAAATACCATTTAGCCGCTCCTATTATTCCTGCCCAGGAACTATTTCCGGCAAAAGAAACCAACGACCCTCCGTTTGAGCTGGCTTACTGGCATTATGGGCTGTCGGTGGCGCAGGAGTGGCGTAAGCGGCTAGGCATGCCCGAAGATAAAAAGTGGCAGGACATTATAGACAAGCTGGCTCCCTTAGCTATAAAAGACGGCCTCTACCTGCCAAGCGCCACACACCCGCAAGCCTACACCGATGATTTCTACCGCCGCGACCACCCGGTAGTAGTAGGAGCTTACGGGTACCTGCCACTCAGTGCGAAGATCGATACGGCCATTATGATGAACACCTACAAAGAAATTGAGCAGAAGTGGCAGTGGGAAACCACCTGGGGCTGGGATTACCCGATGATGGCCATGAGTGCCGCCAGGCTGGGCGCTCCTGAAAAAGCCATCGATGCCCTGTTCATGGACACCCAGAAAAACACCTACCTTCCAAACGGCCATAACTTCCAGGACGACCGACTACGCATTTACCTGCCTGGCAACGGTGGTCTGCTAACAGCAGTAGCCATGATGGCGGCCGGCTGGGACGGTGCCCCCGACAAAGCGAACCCGGGTTTCCCGGACGACGGAACCTGGAAAGTAAGGTGGGAAGGGCTGCATAAAATGCCGTAAAGCTTTGCTTAATTAGAAATTAGAAATTCAAAATTAAAAATTATGATGGCGCGAGTGAGGACGCTCACGCTACGGGTTTGTGTAGAACAGATTAAACATGCCAAACAAAAACAATATACTACTGCTTTTCCTGCTTCTTTTCACGGCAGGGCTCGTCAAGGCACAGCAGCCGGCAACAGGTAAAATACCAACGAACCTGAAGTGGTCGGAGCGGATGGCGCTGTCTATCATCAAAAACAACCCGGAGCCCTGGATGATTGAGTTTTCGAAGCAGCCGGTTTGGAGTTATCCGCAGGGGCTGGTGTTGCACGGGTTTGAGAAAATATGGCGGCAGGACCAGAAAAAG
The DNA here is from genome assembly GCF_008017455.1 of Pontibacter qinzhouensis. Classification (GTDB taxonomy): domain Bacteria; phylum Bacteroidota; class Bacteroidia; order Cytophagales; family Hymenobacteraceae; genus Pontibacter; species Pontibacter qinzhouensis. The sequence goes on from NZ_VRTY01000098.1 coordinate 12,293, forward strand.
CACCAGCATTACTTCGACTATATAAAAGCCTACGCCGATAAACTGATCGATGAAAAAGGAAACATCAGCACCTACGATGCCACCAACTTCAACATCGACATGATGAACTCCGGCAAAATTCTTTTTAATCTCTACGAAGTAACCAAAGACGAGAAATACAGAACAGCCATCGAAACGCTGCGCCACCAGCTGAAGTGGCAGCCCCGCACCACCGATGGCGGCTACTGGCACAAGCTGCGCTACCCCTGGCAGCTCTGGCTCGATGGTGCCTACATGGGTTCCCCTTTTCTGGCGCAGTACGGCAAAACCTTCGGCGACGAAACCGCTTTCGATGATGTGGCTAACCAGCTGCTGCTGATGGAAAAACACCTCCGCGACTCCAACACCGGCCTGCTGTACCACGGCTGGGATGAAAGCAAACTACAACCCTGGGCCGATCCGCAAACAGGACGCTCGCCCAACTTCTGGGGCCGTGCTATGGGCTGGTATGCTATGGCGATTGTAGATGTACTGGACTTTCTGCCACAGGACCACCCGAAACGCAAAGATGTTATCAGCATTTTGCAGCGCCTCGCACCAGTCCTGCAAAAGTACCAGGATGCTAAAACCGGCCTATGGTACCAGGTGGTAGACCAGGGGAACCGCGAAGGCAATTACCTCGAAGCCTCTGCCTCCAGCATGTTTGTGTATGCGCTGGCAAAAGGAGCTAATCAAGGGTATATCGACAAGAGCTTTCGGCAGGCAGCCGAGAAAGGCTTTAAAGGCCTAACCGAGCACCTCGTAAAAGTGCAGCCGGGTGGCGAAGTGAACCTGACGCAGGTATGTGCTGTGGCTGGCCTGGGAGCAGGCCGCGATGGCTCCTATGGGTACTACGTAAACGAGAAAATCCGCACCGACGACCCCAAAGGCACCGGCCCCTTTGTGCTGGCAAGCCTGGAGCTAAATAAATAGAGCGATAGCAAAACAGGATGTTAGGCTAATTGCATTTAACTAAATCATACAAGGTTGACCCTTGGCAATATCCGGATGCAAAGCCATCTGGAGGCTATTTTCATTCAAATAATTCAATCTCTGATCTTTTGCATGGAGAGACCAGCGATTGAATTATTTGAATGAAAATGGCCTTCCAAAGAAATTTGGGTCCTGAAATGCCAAGGGTAACCAAAGGTTTTGAGCGTTTTTCAGCAAGCTCAGGTAGCTAAAGCGGGTTTAGGTTAACAGTAGCTTTTTTATGATGCTATAACAAATGTTAGTTTGTTTTAATGCCTTCAAATATTTCATTGTGAATTGACTATGTAGATTAAAGTGAAAAAGTAAAAAGTGGGCTCTGTTGAACTAACAAAGAAATTGTTTTCCCAGCCTTAGTACTTACCTGTTGCTGGCTCAGTAGCTATAAAAACCAGTTCGCGGGTGAAGCGCCTGTAAGGTATACCGGACCTGCGAGCGTCTTGCTACGAAGCAAAAGGATGTCCGTGAACAAGGCCCGCTTATATAGGGAGCCCCCGCAGCCATGAGAACTTGCAAGGTGCAACAGTTAAGAATAAGGGCACCGGATGAAACGGTTGCTAAAAGTGCTAGAATCAGCTCCATTATTCTATGATACCCTTGAGCCTAAAAGCCTCGGAATAGCTTTGGAAGGCCATTTTCATTCAGATAATTCAGATTACCATTTCTATATATCCTACCAACAAACTTTAAAACCATTGAAAAGCATGAGAAAACTTAACTCAGAAAATTTACCCGAAGCAGGTAACAGGCCAAACATCCTGTTCAGGGTCTTTGCTTCCGTTTTACTGGTCTCGCTGCTGCTACTAACGCAGGCAGGCTATGCCCAGAAACGCTACATGGAAAACCTGAATCGTGGTGTAGTGGCTGTAAGAACAGATCAGGAGAGTGTGTTTGTGAGTTGGCGCATGTTAGGCACCGACCCGGGCAATGTAGCCTTTAACGTGTATCGGGGTGAGACCAAATTGAACGCGGAGCCACTTACCACGTCTACAAACTTTGTAGATAAAACCACCGAAAACGGCACCTACCATGTACGGGCTGTTAAAAAAGGAGAGGAGCAGGCTCCCTCTGAGGCGGTAACTGCCTGGGCTGGCGAGTACATGAACGTGCCGCTGCAGCGCCCCGAAGGCGGCACCGTAAACGGCAGCAGCTATACCTATTCCCCCAACGATATATCGGTAGGGGATCTCGATGGCGACGGCGAATACGAGCTTATTGTAAAGTGGGAGCCCTCTAATTCTAAAGACAATTCGCAGAGCGGCCACACGGGCAAAGTCTTTCTGGATGCCTACAAAATGAACGGTACGCACCTGTGGCGCATCGACCTGGGCTGGAACATTCGTGCAGGGGCGCACTACACGCAGTTCCTGGTATACGATTTCGATAGCGACGGCAAGGCAGAAGTTGTCTGCAAAACCGCTGATGGCACTATTGATGGCCAAGGCACTGTAATCGGAAATGCTGCGGCAGATCATCGCAACTCGAATGGCTATATACTGGCCGGTCCCGAATTCCTGACAGTTTTTAACGGCGAAACAGGAGCCGCCATGGCCACAACAGACTATTTGCCGGGCAGAGGCAGCGTGTCGGCGTGGGGCGACAACTATGGCAACCGCGTAGACCGCTTTCTGGCCGGTGTTGGCTATTTCGATGGCGAGAAACCAAGCATCCTGATGACACGCGGCTACTACACCCGCACCGTACTTGTGGCCTGGGACTGGCGTGGTGGTGAACTGACCCAGCGCTGGACCTTCGACAGCAACACTCCCGGCAACAGCGCCTATGCCGGGCAAGGCAACCACAGCCTCAGCATTGCCGATGTAGACGGCGACGGAAAAGATGAAGTAATTTTTGGTGCCATGACAATTGACGACGATGGCACTGGCTTATACTCTACCGGCCACGGCCACGGTGATGCCGCCCACGTATCTGACCTGGACCCTGACCGACCTGGCCTGGAAGTGTACTCCATCCATGAAACTCCGGCAACGCCTGGTGCCTCTATGTGGGATGCCCGCACCGGCGAAATTCTCTGGAAAACAGCCAACGCCGATGTAGGCAGAGGCGTGGCAGCCGATATATCGGCGGAGCACAGAGGCGCAGAAGCCTGGGGCTTTGGAGGTATTCGCAACGCAAAAGGAGAAGTGATTTCCACCAGCAATCCGCCTTCGAACAACTTTGCTATCTGGTGGGATGGTGATTTGCTCCGCGAATTGTTGAACAATAACCGAATTGACAAGTATGGCGTGGGCCAGCTGCTAACAGCCACAGGAGCAGCCTCCAACAACGGCACCAAAGCAACTCCTAACCTGCAGGCCGACCTCTTTGGCGATTGGCGCGAGGAGTTTATTTTGCGCGACGAGAGTAACACCAGCCTGCGCATTTACACCACAACTATTCCGACCCAACATCGCCTTTACACCCACATGCACAACCCGCAGTACCGGGTAGCCATTGCCTGGCAAAACGTAGGCTACAACCAGCCACCACATGTTAGCTACTTTCTGGGTGATGGCATGAACCTGCCGCCACAGCCGGAAATACGCCTGGCAGGCACTACCGAGGTGCCCGAAAACACCAACAGTCTGCTGCCTCCTTCGCACCTGCGAGCCACAGAGGTTGCTTTCGAGTCTATTAACCTGTCGTGGCAGGATAATGCCGAGAACGAGACGAACATGCTGCTCTACCGATCACTCGACGAAGAAACTTTTACGCTCCTGGCTACCTTGCCTGCCAACACCACTACTTACCTAGATGAGGAGCTCACGCCCGACACCCGGTATTATTACCGCCTGCAGGCCACTACCGCCGACGAAAGCTCTGCTTTTAGCATACCGGTGGCTTTCAGGACCAGGGCAGTGCCTACGCCTCCGGCTGCACCATCTGCACCGTCTCCGGCTAACGGCGCCACCTACGCCGAAACCGACAGACTGAACCTGCGCTGGACCGGAAGCGATAACACCGACACCTATAAAATCTATTTCGGTACAACTGCTGATAACCTGGAGCACCTGGGCGATGTAACAGCTACTGCTTCCGAAATAATAACGGTAACCAGCAACACCACCTACTACTGGCGCATAGATGCCGTAAACGAAGTGACAACCACTGCCGGACCTGTATGGTCTTTTACAACGCAGGAACTGAACCAGACCGGCATTCGGGGCGACTGGCGATTTGATGCCACCAGTGGCACCGTGGTAACCGACGAAAGTGAGTATGCCAACCACGGCGAAGTGAAGAACATAACAAATCCTGCCTGGGTAGCGGGCCGACTGGGCAATGCCATTGATCTGGCTACTGCCGAAATGACCAGCCATGTGGAGGTGCCGCATCAGCAGCATTTGTTCTTCGATACCAACTCTTTTACAGTTTCGCTTTGGATGAAAGCTCCTACACAACCAGCAAATTCGTACCTGTTCCATAAAGGCACCTTTGCCCGCGACGAAGGCACCGGAGCTACCGGCAAATGGTTTGGCCTGGAAGTGAAAGACAACCTGATACGCTTTGCCGTTGACGACGATATTACGAAAACTGAAGTAGGCACCAACAACGCTACTTTTTTTACCAATGAGTGGGTGCACGTGGTATCGGTACGTGATGTGGAGGCTAAAAAGCTACGCTTATACCGCAATGGGGTGCTGGCACATGAGGTTAACGACAATACCAACACCGGCATCGGCCAAACCGAACCGCTTATTATCGCGAACACCCGCAACCTGGACACTCCTTTTAAAGGCATGCTCGATGAGTTCAAGATCTTTAACTACAGTTTATCGGAGGCCGAGATTATGGCGCTTTATAACAACACCGTAACAAGCACAGCCACAGAGGCAGCCAATGCGCACATGCTCCAGTTGTACCCGAACCCGGCCACCGATAATCTTAACCTGGCCTTTACCCTGGATAAGCAGGACGAGGTGACCATTACGGTATATGACCAGCTGCACGGTCGCAAAGTACAGCAACTGGTAAATGCCACCGTGGCAGCCGGAAGCTACAGCCTGCAACTCAACGCCAGCGACCCACGCTTTAGCAAGCTGGCAGCCGGTGTATACCTAGTGGTGCTGCAAACCCCAACCCACCGCGTAGTAAAGCGCCTGGTAAAACAGTAAGCTTTTTGGTATAACAGGAGAGGCAGGTCACGTTTGGTGGCCTGCCTTTTTTTGTTTTGATAAAGAGTTTTTGCGTGGCGAGTAAGTTATAATATTTTATATATTAATTAATTTATATATAAAATATTTGCTAGTTCAATTGCGTTTATATGTAGAGTTCGCCAAGAAAGCGTATGTTTATTGCTGGTACACTCATGTAAGGGGAAAACATGATTATGAAAATGAACAGTTTTTCAGCTATTTTTGATAATTATAAGTAAAAGTGACTATGCAAGAAGAACTCATAAGCAGAATAACAATAGACCCGGATATTTGCCATGGGAAACCTACTATTCGTGGTTTGCGGTATTCAGTAGACAATATGCTTGAACTTTTAGCTTCTGGTATGACTATAGAAGAGCTTCTTGAAGATTATCCTGATTTAGAGAAAGACGATTTTCTTGCCTGCCTTCAGTATGCGGCAAAGTTAACCCAAGTAAAAAGTATCTATAAAATAGCTTCATGAAGTTTATTGTTGATGCACAATTGCCTAAAGTTATTTCTGACTTCATCAAATCCAAAGGCATAGATTCCTTCATACCCTTCAATTGCCAGATAAGAATAGAACGCAAAATGGATTTATTACTCAGTTAGCTACAGACGAGCAGTGAATAGTCGTTACAAAAGACTAGGATTTTCTGGAATCTTATATACTAAGTAAAGAACCACCTAAGCTATTGCTTGTAAAAACCGGCAATATCAGAAATAGCGGGCTAATCAGTCTCATTGACAAACACAAAGAACTGATCGTTTAACTCTTCTCCACGCACTTATTAATTGAAGTAACAAAAGCAGAAATAGTGATTCACGCATAACATGTCTGCTCCCTAACCAAATGCAGCCTTAACCCTCGCTTTGTGTTCAGGCTGCACCATTATGTGCTGTCCTGTGCAAGCACGATTGGAAAAATATTAACTTACGATTATTCATAAATTAGAAAATGAGACTATTACTTCAGTGGACGATTATCATTCCGGCACTAGCCTGGATTCTTTTTTTTACAGGCCTTGTTTATGACAGCAGCGTCCTACAAATTGTTGCAAGCGTGCTGCTTATACTTAGTGTTATGTCAGCAGTACATCATTCTGAGATAATCGCACAGAGGGTAGGAGAACCTTTTGGAACCATTATCCTGGCTATATCGATAACTGTTATTGAAGTTTCAATTATTGTATCCCTTATGATGTCTGAAGGCTCGGAAGCTGCTTCATTGGCCAGAGACACGGTATACGCTGCAACAATGCTTATTCTTAATGGCATCATCGGGCTGTGCCTTTTAATCGGAGGTCTGAAACATTACGAACAGAACTTTTCCGCATCTTCTGTAACCATTGCCCTGGTTTCGCTGGTTTCTATTATAGTATTTACATTGGTGTTCCCTACCTTCACCGAAAGTGTCCTGGGATCTTATTACTCCATACCTCAACTTGTTTTTGCTTCTATTGCCTGCATTATTATTTATTCTTCCTTTTTATTTGCACAAACCAGGAGATACCGGCAATATTTTCTCACGATTGGAGCCGATGAAAATGAAGAAGCAGCTGAACCCATAGTCATCAATAACAGGTTATTCTTTCTAAGTCTTGTTTTTCTTATTGTAAGCCTAGGCATTGTTGTATTATTGGCGAAAACACTTTCTCCTACCATCGAAAGCATAATTATCAACTATAACCTGCCAAAAACATTAGTAGGAGTTGTAATTGCGGCAATAATTTTATTGCCTGAAGCAATTGCTGCAATCATAGCCGCCAGAAGAAACAGACTTCAAACAAGTATAAATTTGTCTTTGGGTTCTGCTTTGGCAAGTATTGGGTTAACCATTCCTGCTGTTGCGGTAGTTTGTATCATGCTGGATATGCCTATTATTTTGGGACTGGACATTAAATCGATTGTTCTTTTAGGCTTATCAGTGTTTATCGTAATGTTATCGTTAAGCAGCGGGAAGTCCAATATTGTTTATGGAGTGGTGCTTCTGGTTAATTTGTTCGCTTTTATATTCCTGATGATATACCCTTGAAGGGAAAAACAGCACATAACTTTGTGTGCGATGAGGACAAGAATGAGCTGTCCAAGTTCAGGTATGATATCAAATTAACGGACACAGAAATTAAGTACATGCAAGCAAATAAGGTCTGAATACCCTTGGAGCTTTTCCGGTGTTTTTTCTTCTGAAGGCCATTTTCATCTGAATAATTGCTCTTCCACTTAACACAACTTACTTGCATGCACTTCGTGCTGCCTAAAGATTAAAATGTACGTTTGTGTGCAGCAGCTGCATGAAATACTGCCGGAGGGACATTTTCTAATGACCATACGCTATGGCTTCTCTTGCTGAAACTATTTCTGATTTTCTGAAAAATACTTCAAACAAAACCAACTACCCATGAACCCTCAGGTAACAGACTACATCAATAATGCCCCAGCTGAGCAGAAACAGATCATGGAAGCCCTTCGTCAGTTGATTCACGAAAGCGTGGCCGATGTAAAAGAAGAGTTTAAATGGAGCAGGCCCGTGTTCAGGGCGGGCAAAGACTTTACTTATTTCAAAACAGCAAAAGCATACCTGACCTTAGGATTTTTCGATTTTGTAAAGCTCAACGATAAGCAGAACAAACTGCAAGGCACAGGAAAAGATATGCGGCACATCAAGCTCAAAAAAATAAGCGACATAGATCGTGAGGAACTGCAGGAGTGGTTTAAAACCGTAGCGGTGTAGCAGCTTTTTGCTTTCTTAACTCCCTCTCCACAGGATAGGGCAGGATGCAAGGAATGGGTAGTTTAGTTATTTTCGGAGAAACAAACATTTGTGCGGAAACAGCAGTTGGGCTGAATCTAGTGCTCTTAAGAATCAAAGGCTCCTGAAAGAATGACAATACGACACTACCCATTTATCTTCCTGCTTTTTCTTTTGTCTTTGCCGCTTTTCAGCCAGGCGCAGCAAACAGAAGCAGGCAAAATCACCTCAAAATTAAATCAGCAGCAAAACACCTTCACCTTCTCCACCGGCAAAGCTAACGTCATGCTGGAGTTCTGCACCGCCGACATGATCAGGGTGCGCACCACCTGGAACGGAGAGTTCGAGAACGAAGAATCTTATATGCTGACGGGTACTAACTGGGGTCCGGTAAAAGTAGATGTAAAGAAGAAATCGAAATATTTTGAACTGAGCACCGACAAGCTGCTGGTACGCCTGAACAAAGCACCGTACGCCATCGAAATATTTAACAAGCAAGGCGATTTGCTCTCATCGGAAGTAGTGGCGGAGGCAGGCGGAGGTGCTTACACAGAAGGCAAAGTAGTAGGTACTCGCAAAAAACTAATGCCCGATGAGCACTTTTTCGGCTTTGGCGAGCGCATGGATTTTACAGACCAGCTCGGCAAAGAAGTAAACCTGAACGTGGGCCGTGGTACTAAAAGGCCGCATATTATCGGTGCCTACAACATAATGGAAGCTAACTACGCGCCGGTGCCGTTTTTTATGAGCACGCGCGGCTACGGCATTTTCCTGCACAACCCTTATGCCACCCGCTGGGATATGGGCAACTCCCGCTCCGACTCCTATGCTTTTGAGGCTGCCAATGGCGAACTCGACTACTACTTCATCTATGGCCCTGACTTCCCGGCCATTCTGAACCACTATACCAACCTTACCGGCAAAGCACCGCTGTTGCCACGTTTTGCGCATGGCCTGCACGTGGGCACCTACAGCGGCGGCACCTGGGGGCATACCGAGCATTCGTCTACCGACTATGTGGTGGAGCTGGCACGCAAATACAGAGCCTTGGGCATACCCATCGATATTCTTCACCTCGACTCTACCTGGCGCATGTTCGGCAAGAGCGGAGGCAATGGAGCCACCTCCTACGAGTGGCGCGAAACCATGAAGAACCCGAAAGGCATGTTCGATCAGCTCTACGCCATGAACCTGAACATGGTGGGGCTGCACATTCGTAGCCGCTTCGACAATGGCACCGAACTGAACCTGCTCGACCAGGCCCGTGAACAGGGAATTGTGTACCCCGATGAAAACAAGCCGGGCGAGTTCGTGAACTTCTTCGATGAGAAAGCCATAGACTGGTGGTGGGAGAATGCTGTGATGCGCATCGCCTCTATAGGAGCCAAATTCGTGAAAACCGATGAGGGAAGCGCCTTTGGCAGAGTGCCCAACGACGATGTAAAGGTAGGCCCGGTCGGCGAACGGGCGCAGCGGCTGCATAACATTTTTCCGCTGGTGTACGCCAAGGCCCCGTACGAGCGCTTCAGCAAGCATAACAACATGCGTGGCATGAACCACACCCGCGAAGGCTATGCCGGTATTCAGCGCTACCCTTTTATCTGGGCAGGCGATTGGCCGAGCGAATGGCAGTACTTTGGCCCCGTAATTAAAGCAGGCATCAACATGGGCCTCTCCGGCGTGAGCTACTGGACCCATAACATGGGCGGTTTTGAGCACAAAGCCGATCCGGAGCTCTACATACGGTGGGTGCAGTTCGGCATGTTTAGCCCGGTGGCGCACGTGTTCGGCATGGATCATCCCGGCTACAAAGAACCCTGGAACTATGGCGACGAAGCCCTGGCCAACTTCACCAAATACGACAAACTGCGCTACCGCCTGATCCCGTACATCTACAGCAGCGCCTTTAAAACCTACCAGACCGGTGTGCCAATGATGCGGGCATTGGTGATGGAGCATCAGCAGGACGTAAATACCTATGCCGTTGAAGACCAGTACATGTTCGGCGATAACATGCTCATTTGCCCTGTTACCACCAAAGAAGCCAAGACCCGTGTGGTGTACCTGCCGGAAGGGGAGTGGGTAGAGTACTGGACCGGCAACAGGTTCTCAGGCAAAAAGCATTACAACATTGTAACACCACTCGACCAGTTGCCGATTTTCGTAAAAGCCGGTTCCATTATCCCGATGCAGGAAGAGGTGCAGTTTGACGACCGTAACCCCTGGGGCGACATCACGCTGGATATTTATCCGGGAGCAGCAGCCTCTTTCGATCTTTTTGAGGACGATGGCCTGAGCGAGGCATACAAGCAGGGCAACTACAGCATCACCACCGTTAGCGCCAGCACGTCCGGCAACAGCACCGCTATAAAAGTAGGAGCTGCTACAGGCAACTACCAGGTTCCAACCAGAAGCTACATGCTGAAAATACACCAGGACAAAGCTCCAGCAAATTTACAAGCCGGATCAAAAAAGCTGGCAACGACCACTGCCGCCCAATTTGCCGAGGCAGGAGCCGAAGGCTGGTACTACGACCAGGAGGCAAAGCTGCTGTGGGTAAAGTCTAAAAAAGCTGCCAATGAGGAGCTGGCGGTTACGTTTTCGCACTGATACCCTTGACTGCTTTAAGGCTAAAATGCTTCTGGAGGCCATTTTCATTAGAAAAATTTGATGTGCAGCCAGATGCAGTGACCATATACAAAAACTAAAAATCATTCATCCATATGAAAAACTTACCATTTATGCCGGCTTCCATAAAGGTTTTGTGCGCGGCTGCTTTGCTGGCAGTTATGTGCGGCTTTCCGGTGCAGGCACAGCAGGCGCAGAACAATACTGCCGAAGACGAAAAAGTGATCCGGAAAGTGGCCGACTATATTCTTTCCGAAGCCAGCTTTCAGTTTGTGGGCGAAAAGGATGATAAAGTGTACGCTACTACTGCCGCCATACCCAAAGATGTGGAAGTGAAGTTCAGCAGCAAGTACGGTGAGTGGCACTATACCAATGGCGTAGTGAACATGGCCATGATGAACATGACTAATTTTACAGGCGATAAAAAATACGCTGACTTTGCAGCAAAACATGTGGCTTTCGGGTTCGACAACTACAAGTTTTTCCAGAAGCGTTTCAAGAACGATCGCCGCCACCACCAGTACCCCTTCGGCCAACTCTGGACGATGGAAGAACTCGACGATTGCGGTGCCATGGGAGCCAGCATTATTGAGGTGTACGGCAACGTAAAACGCAAAGACTACAAAGAGTACATCGACAACACCGCACGCCACATTACAGAGCGGCAGGAGCGGCTGGAGGACAAAACGCTGGTGCGCAAGTTTCCGCAGCAGATGACGCTGTGGGCCGATGACCTCTACATGAGCGTACCGTTTCTGGCGCGTATGGGCAACCTGACCGGCGACCGCAAGTACTTCGACGATGCCGTGAACCAGATCCTGAGCTTCGATAAGTACCTCTGGCTCGAAGACAAAGGCCTCTACTACCACTGCTACTACTCCGACTCCAGGAAAAACGGCGTGGCGCACTGGGGCCGCAGCAATGGCTGGCTGGTGCTGGCACAGGTGCACCTGCTCAAATATCTGCCAAAAGACCATCCTAAACGCCAGGATGTTATTAACAACCTCGAAAAGCAACTGATCGGCCTCTCGCGCTACCAGGACCAGAACGGCCTCTGGCACCAGCTCCTCGACAAGCACGATTCTTATGCCGAAACTTCTGCCTCCGCCATGTTTGTGCAAGGCGTTGCCGCCGCCATTAATAACGGCTGGCTCGATAAACGTTTTGCTACCATTGCCATTACAGGTTGGGAAGGTCTGAAGAAAGAGATGATCGAG
>NZ_VRTY01000099.1 GCF_008017455.1 Pontibacter qinzhouensis
GAGACCGCAATCAGCGTCGCGAAAAAATGAGCAGCCTGCGCAAAACAGTTGCTCGCCGCCTGGTGCAGGTTAAAAACGAAACGGCTATGCTGACTACCTTCAACGAGGTAGACATGAAGCCGATCATGGACATCCGTACCAAGTACAAAGACAAGTTCAAAGAGAAGCACGAGGTAGGTCTAGGCTTTATGTCGTTCTTCACCAAGGCTTGTACTGTGGCGCTACAGGAGTGGCCGGCTGTTAATGCCATGATTGATGGTAACGATATCGTGTTCAACGATTTCTGCGATGTATCTATCGCTGTTTCTTCTCCGAAAGGCCTGGTAGTGCCGGTTATCCGCAACGCGGAGCAACTGACGCTGGATGGCATTGAGAAAGAAGTTATCCGGTTAGCTAAAAAAGCAAGAGACGGTAAACTTTCTATCGAAGAAATGACAGGTGGTACCTTTACCATCACCAATGGTGGTGTGTTCGGTTCTATGATGTCTACCCCGATCATCAATGCGCCACAGTCTGCCATATTAGGCATGCACAACATTGTGCAACGCCCTGTAGCCATTAACGGACAAGTTGAGATCCGACCTATGATGTACCTGGCTCTGTCTTACGACCACCGCATCATCGACGGCCGTGAGTCAGTAAGCTTCCTGGTACGGGTAAAGGAGCTGTTAGAAGACCCAATGCGCCTGTTATTAGGTGTTTAACTCCAAATTAAAAATTCAAAATTAGAAATTAGAAATTGTGGGGGAGGAGAAGCAGAATGTAATCTGCGACAAAAGTTACGCTTTTGCGCTGCAGATTATTAAGCTTTATAAATTCCTGACAAGCGAGCAAAAGGAGTTTGTACTGTCGAAGCAGCTTTTGCGGAGCGGAACATCTATAGGTGCCAATGTAGAGGAGGCTCTTGCTGCAAGTTCTAAAGCTGATTTTGTAAATAAACTAAATATAGCCGCGAAAGAGGCAAGGGAATCATCATACTGGCTGCGCCTTCTAAAGGACAGCCAGTATATTCCTGAAAATGCGTTTGATTCCATTCATAAGGACTGCCTGGAGGTTCGAAAGATTATCAGCAAAATTCTTATTACGACTAAATCAAACCCATAATTTCTAATTTTTAATTTCTAATTTAAAAAAATGAAATACGATGTAGTAGTTATCGGTTCGGGACCTGGCGGGTACGTGGCGGCAGTTCGTTGCGCGCAGGTAGGTCTTAAAACCGCAATCGTTGAAAAATATACTGTACTGGGTGGTACTTGCCTGAACGTGGGTTGTATTCCTTCTAAAGCACTGCTGGACTCTTCGGAGCACTTCCACAATGCCGCGCATACTTTTAAAACCCACGGCATCGACCTGGACAACCTGCAGGTGAACATCCAGCAGATGATTAAGCGGAAGGGCGAAGTAATAAAATCGAACAACGATGGCATTGCTTACCTGATGAAGAAAAACAAGATCGATACCTATTATGGCCTTGGCTCTTTCGTGAGTAAAAACAAGATCAAAATAACCGGGGTAGACGGTAATGTGCAGGAATTAGAAACCGAGAAAACGATTATCGCGACAGGTTCTAAGCCAACAGCACTGCCATTTTTGCCGGTAGACAAGAAGCGAATCATTACTTCTACAGAGGCTTTGTCTTTAACAGAAGTGCCCAAGCACATGGTGATTATTGGCGGTGGCGTTATTGGCCTGGAGCTAGGTTCGGTATATGCCCGCTTAGGTTCTAAAATCACGGTAGTGGAGTTCATGGATTCTATTATCCCGACCATGGATCGTGCCCTGGGTAAAGAACTGCAGCGCGTGCTGAAGAAAACGCTAGGGTTCGAGTTCTTCTTCAGCCACAAAGTAACAGGTGCTACAAATGAAGGTGATGTGGTAAAAGTAACAGCCGAGAATCCGAAAGGAGAGACCGTTACATTTGAAGGCGACTATGTGCTGGTATCAGTAGGTCGCAAGCCATTTACCGAAGGCCTTGGCCTGGAAAATGCAGGCGTGCAAATGGGCGACCGTGGCATGATTGCCGTAAACGACCACCTCGAAACAAATGTGCCCGGCATTTACGCTATTGGCGACGTAGTACGTGGCGCTATGCTGGCGCACAAAGCCGAAGAAGAAGGCGTGCTGGTGGCAGAGCAGATCGTAGGCCAGAAGCCGCACATCAACTACAACCTGATACCGGGTGTGGTCTATACCTGGCCGGAAGTAGCGGGCGTAGGCTACACCGAAGAGCAACTGAAGGAGCAGGGCCGTGCTTTTAAATCCGGCTTGTTTCCGTTCAAAGCTTCTGGTCGTGCCAAAGCCTCTATGGATACCGACGGTTTTGTAAAGGTATTGGCTGATAAAGAAACAGACGAGATCCTGGGCGTGCACATGATCGGGCCGCGTGCCGCCGACATGATAGCAGAGGCAGTAGTAGCCATGGAGTTCCGGGCATCGGCAGAAGACATTGCCCGCATGAGCCATGCGCACCCAACCTACACCGAAGCCATGAAAGAAGCCTGTTTAGCAGCTAGCGAAAACAGAGCGATACATATCTAAGCTTTTAGATTTTCGATAATAAGCAGCAGCGCCACCTCTACAGGGTGGCGCTGCTGCTTTATAGGCATATTTGTAAATCGCTACCGCGAGCTTTCAGCTCGTGGTTTTTAATAAGGCGAGTTTCCAACTCGCGGAAGTATGTATAGGAATAATCTTCTTCATGCTGATGTTTCAATGGATGTTCCATATAAAGCCACTTTAAAAGAAAAGTCCCCCTTTGAAGGGGGTAAGGGGGATGTTGCAAAGGCCGCAGAAAAACCAGGATAAACAGCTATCGGAGAAAAATTGAGAAATTGTTTGTTAGTTACCCACCCAACTCCCTTCACAGGAGGGGCAGAAAATTTCTTGTGAATATCAATGCGGGCCCTGCGAGTTGAAAACTCGCGACAGAGAATACTTTACTCTCATATTATTCTAATGAAAAAGCCCTTCAGAAGCTTTTTGGGTAAAAAATATTCAAGGCTGGTTCTTTTATGTTACAGAAGCAACGTTTACTAAGAGCCGCTTCTCCCAATCAAACGCTGCTTCAGGCAAGTTTACCCTTGGGTGTTCGCAGCAGTAAAACGCTTCGGAAGGCCAGTTTCATTAGAAACATTTAAGGGGTGTATAGTGCTGCTAGTACACCTAGCCCAGCAGCAAAGCTCCTGTTTCCCCTCTTCTTAAAACCAGGATGCCCAAAATGTCTTCTTCAACTTCCCTTTGGTAGTTGCTGCCTAAAAGCCTTATTTTCAATAGTTAGGCTGTTTTCTGAGCGTTACAAAAAAAAATAAAAAATATTTAGCTAGAATAATTTGACATTATCAAAACCTCTTGTACATTTGTAGTGTACTAACTAACTAGTACACTACCACAACAAACAAATAAAACTATGATAGCCTTAAAAGATGTTCAGTTCCGATATAAAAAACAGCGGCCTCTTTTCGAAAACTTAAACCTTACGCTGCAGCCAGGCTTTATCTATGGTCTGCTGGGTAAGAACGGTGCCGGCAAGTCGTCGCTGCTCAAGCACATGGCTGGCCTGCTCTACCCAAACAGCGGCGAGTGCCGGGTATTTGGCTACAATGCCCAGGACCGCGATCCCAATATGCTGCAGGACATATATGTTATTCCGGAAGAGTTTGAGTTGCCTGGCATCAACATTAGCAGCTACGTGAGCAACAACGCCGTTTTCTATACCCGCTTCGACTATGCTCAGATGGATGCTTACCTGACTGAGTTCGAACTGCCGCGTACCGTAAAACTCTCGAACCTGTCGTATGGCCAGAAAAAGAAGTTCCTGATTGCCTTTGGCCTCTCTACCAATGCCCGCCTGCTTATTCTGGACGAGCCAACCAACGGCCTCGATATTCCTTCTAAAAGCCAGTTTCGCAAAATAATGGCTTCTGCGCTCGACGAGGAAAAGCTGATCATTATATCTACGCACCAGGTACGCGACCTCGAGAACCTGATCGATAACATTGTGGTGCTGGAGCAGGGCAGCATCATCTTTAACCAGAATGTAGCCGCTATTTCTGAAAGAGTAACTTTTGAGTACAACCTGAACGGTGTGCCTGACGACGAGGTGCTGTATTCGGAAGAGCTGCACGGCCGCAGAGCCGGAATCGTGAAAAACCTGTCGGGCATGGAGACGCGCGTAGACCTGGAGCTGCTGTTTAATGGCATTGTAAAAGATGCCGCCACCATCAACAGGCATTTCGCTAACTAAGCCATGAAAACAAATTTTAACCTCCGACAACTCCGGCAACTTGCTGACCACTACCTGCCTTTACAATCTTTGGGAGTAGCTGCTGCAGCCGTAATATGCGGCCTGGTAGTACAGGCAGGCAATGTGAACTTTACCTATCCATTAGAACTGTTGCTTAACGATCTTATAAAATGAATACGACCATACCACTGACCTTAGTACAATCTAAAACTATGAATCCTGTATTTGACCTCGGCCGGCTGGGCTACTTTATAAAGCGCCAGCTTAATCTGAACCTGAACTCCCTGTGGATAGCCATTGTCTCTAATTTTGGAACAATGCTGGTTATCTCGGCCCTCTTCGCCTACTTTAACCGCCAGGACGAGGAGGTGCTGTATGGCTTACGCAACATGTACCTGGTAGCCTTTTCCCTGTCGGGGTACGTGTTTACCAGCATGGTGTTTAAGGAGATGAATTCTTCTAAAACCAGCTATGCCTTTTTAACGCTGCCTGTTTCTAAGCTGGAGAAGCTGGTGGGGGCCTGGCTGGTGTCGGCACCTGTGTTTGTGGTGCTTTATGGCCTCATGATCCTGCTGCTGGCTTTCTTTAGCTCCATGCTGGCGCAACAGCCGGAGGTGTTTCCGAGCTTGTTCGACCACAATGTTTGGGTGTGTGTAAAGGTATACCTGGTAACTCAATCGATTTTCTTTTTAGGAGCCTGCACCTTTAATGGCAATAATTTCCTGAAAACGCTCCTGGCCCTGCTTGTATTCGCCTTCATAATTGGCCTCTACAGTACTATGCTTGGCTACCTGTTGTTCAACAGCGAGGGACAGGTAGTAAATGAGCAGACCATGAACCCCGTGCTGAAAGATAATTTCACTTTTATCTTTACTAAGATTATTCCATTTATTTTCTGGTACCTGCTTGCTCCTTTTATGCTGGTGGTATCTTATTTTAAACTACAAGAAAGGCAGGTGTAAGATGGAATTCAGAGATACCCAGGCTATTTATCTTCAGATCGCAGATCGTTTCTTCGAGAATATACTGCAAAAGAAATGGATCAGCGGAGATAAAATACCATCTATCAGAGACATGGCAGTAGAGTTTGAAGTTAACCCAAACACAACGATGCGAACATTCAACTTCTTGCAAGACAAAGGCGTGATCTACAACAAGCGGGGCATCGGCTATTTTCTGGCCGACGACGGGCTTGAGAAAACCATCGCCCTTAAAAAGGAGCAGTTCCTGCAGGAGGAGCTACCAGGCTTCGTTAAAACCATGCAACTCCTCGGCCTTACCCTGGACGACCTGAAGGCATACGTGCAGCGGAACCCGCTTTCTGATAATTAACAATCAGGAGCTACCTGAAAAGAAATTGAACGTCACTTAAAAAGAAAAACTAAAATGGCTACAAGCAATAAACTTCTGCTGGGCTTACTCATAACAGTGCTGCTTTTTGTAACAGTGCTAATGAGTATAGGCAAATACCACGGCATCGGGTCTCATATTAATATAGATTTCGATGAAGATATAGAAGCTCCGGCAGCACCCGCACCACCACCTGCTCCAGAGGCTCCGGCAGCTCCTGAACCAGCTGAATAACCGATTAACTGCTCCCATACCACGTACACATTTCCATAAACTATGAAAAAAGCCGACTACCGGAAACCAGCGAAGCCACTACTGGCAAATCGGGTTTCCGGTGTTCGGTTCCTTCCAAATTCCGATCTTTTTTGCAGATAACCTACCTGCAGCCATCACTCCCTCTCCTGAAAGCACCTGTGCTGCTCCACACAACCGTACATTACCCGCTCATTTACTCCTAAAAAATAAAACCATGAAAACCAATTGTTCCATTTTACTTGCATCAGCCCTGGTGCTGTTGTTCTGCTCCTTTACTACAAGCCTTTTGGCGCAACCGCGGCACATTGTTGTGGTAGAAGAAACCATTGTGGCCTTAGACAGTGCTTTTTGGGTTGCCTACAACAACTGCGATACCGAAAAAATGAACCAGTTTGTAGCAACCGATGTGGAGTTTTATCACGACAAAGGCGGGCCTACTTTTGGGTTAACCAGCCTAAGCGCCAGCATCAAGAACAACCTGTGCGGCAACCCCAATTTCCGGTTAAGGCGCGAGGCTGTAAAAGGAAGTGTAAAAGTTTATCCGCTGGCGAAAGATGGCGTACCTTACGGAGCCATTATAGCGGGTAGCCACACGTTTACCATACTCGAAAAAGGCAAAAAGGAGAGGTTAGATGGCCTGGCCCGGTTTACCCACCTTTGGATATTAGAAAACGAAGCCTGGAAAATGAAGCGGATACTGAGCTACGACCACGGCCCGGCTTCAAGCAGAACAGAGAAGTAAATACGGCCACCTCACTGCCTCTCTTCAGGAACCGGCAAAATAGTTTTACCTCCTGAAGCAACCTTGCCCAGGGTTTTCGCATCATATGAACGAGCTGCCAAAACCGATGTTAATGGAGTTAATGGTGCTGTTTTAACGATAATATTTTCGTGTTCATAGATAAAGGAAGGCTATAAGTCGATAATTATTGGTTATAAGTATAAGATTTAGAAATAGTTGGACTAAATCCGGTACCTTGTATAGCCCATTAGCTTATTTTTTGTGTCACCCATTTCCCTGCTGCGATGATCCAATTAAACAACATTCAGAAATATTATACGGTAGGGCACAACAAGCTGCATGTGCTCAAAGGCATCGATATGCAGGTGCGGGAGGGCGAGCTGGTCTCTATTATGGGCTCGTCGGGTTCAGGCAAATCTACGCTGCTCAACATCCTGGGCATTCTCGATGATTACGACATAGGCGAATACTCGCTGGCAGGCACCTTAATGAAAAACCTGTCGGCTACCAAGGCCGCGTATTACCGCAATAAATTTCTGGGCTTTGTATTTCAGTCGTTTAACCTGCTCTCGTTTAAAAATGCGATGGAGAATGTAGCCCTGCCACTCTACTATCAGCAGGTTAGCCGCAAACAACGCAACAAACTGGCCCTGGAGTACCTCGACATGGTGGGGCTGAAGGACTGGGCAGAGCACTCGCCAAACGAAATGTCGGGGGGGCAACGGCAGCGCGTAGCCATTGCGCGGGCCCTTATTTCGCAACCCAAACTTATTCTGGCCGACGAACCAACCGGTGCCCTCGATACCCAGACCTCGTACGAAGTAATGGATATCTTTAAAGAAGTGAACCGCAAGGGCATGACCGTAGTGATCGTAACGCACGAAAACGACATAGCCGACCAGACCGACCGTATTATCCGGCTAAAAGACGGACTGATAGTAGACGACATAACAGAAGTGGAACATGCCAGCCAGGCAAAAGCCGACATACTTTCTTCTGGGAAGTAGAAAAAGGCAACCAACCCTTAAATCAAAATCAATCAAAACGCTTTGGAAGGCCTTTTTCATTAGAATAATTTAGTTGTTGATTGTTCGTTGTTAATTGCTAAATTGTTTAATAGTTAAATGGTTGATTAACAGGTAGAATAGGATCTTTTTAATGTGTAAAAGAAAGAAAAAATAATTAGTGTTCAGTTAAATTTATTTTTAAAAAATAAGTCATTCTTAAACTGCTGGCATACGAGCATAGATTAGCTAATTTCTAATTTGGCGAAGCACTAATGACGCTTCATTTTTAACTAACCATAAGGTCTTTCATCTAAAATCCAGCATCTAATATCTAAGAAAATGTTCGACATAGATAAATGGCAGGAAATTCTGGGCACGATACGGAAAAACAAGCTCCGTACCTTCCTGACGGCCTTTGGCGTGTTTTGGGGCATTTTTATGCTGGTGCTGCTGCTCGGAGCCGGTAAGGGAATGGAGAAAGGTGTAATTAATCGTTTCGGCGATGGGGCAAAAAACAGCATTTATGTGTTTACGGGCAAAACAGCTGTGGCTCACCAGGGCATGGCACCTGGCCGGCAGATAAAATTCACCAACGAAGACCTGAAAGCTATAGACCGCGAAATAGCCAGCCTGAATATTCTGGCTCCACGCAACAGGGTGTTTGGCGAATATACTATTAACTACCAGAAGCAGTTTGGCTCCTACCAGGTGTTTGGCTCCGAACCCGATTTTCTGGAGCTTAACGGCGAGCGGGCTTACCGTGGCCGCCTGCTGAATAAGTTCGATGAAGAAGAAAAGCGCAAGGTAGTGGTGCTGGGTGAGCAGGCCAGCAAAATACTCTTTCTGGAAGAAGACCCCATTGGTAAATATGTGGCTATTCGGGGTATACAGTTTAAGGTAGTAGGTACTTTTAAGGTAAAAGGCAATAACAGCGGCCGTCGCGAAGAGCGTGCCTATATACCGTTCTCTACTATTCAGGCTGCTTTTAACCAGCCTAACCAGGTGCAGATGATGGCCCTGACAGCTCAGCCCGGCGTAAGCGCCAAAGAGATGGAAGGCCGTATCCGGGTGTTGCTGGCGCAACGGCACAAGTTCTCGACAGAAGATGTGCGGGCTCTCGATATCAGCAACACCGAAACCGAGTACCTCAAGCTGCTGGGGCTGTTCAGTGGCATCCGGATTTTTGTCTGGATTGTAGGTATCGGCACCTTAATAGCCGGTATTGTGGGCGTAAGCAACATTATGCTGATTATTGTGAAAGAACGCACCCGCGAAATCGGTATCCGGAAGGCGCTGGGAGCTACGCCCTTTTCAATTGTGAGCCTTATTCTGCAGGAGTCAGTCGTGATAACGGCGTTTTCGGGTTACCTGGGGCTGCTGCTGGGGGTGGGGCTGCTCGACCTGGCACGTTACGCTATAGAGTCGGCAGGAGAGGAGATGCCCTTTTTTGCAGCACCTGAAGTAGACCTGGGCGTGGTGCTGGCCGCTACCCTGATCTTGGTAGTTTCCGGTGCGCTGGCTGGCCTGGTGCCCGCTCTGAAAGCAGCCCGCGTAAAGCCCATAGAGGCGCTTATGGCAGACTGAGATTTAGTTAAAAGTTAAGAGTTATGAGTTACACAGGTTGTTTTTTTTGACTTCAGTCCTGAGTTCTCTGTCCTGATCCTGTAACAAATGTCAGAGCCATTTCGATTTCCGGGAAATTAAATCGCTGCCTATAACAGCAATCAACAACTAGCAACCAGCAATTAAATGATCGACATCGATAAATGGACCGAAATTTATAGCACCGTAAAGCGGCATAAAATGCGCACAGCTCTAACGGCCTTTGGCGTGTTTTGGGGTATATTTATGCTGGTGTTGCTGCTGGGTGCCGGCAAAGGACTGGAGAACGGTATCATGAAAAATTTTGATGTGGCCAAAAATGCCGTGTTCGTCTGGACACAGCGCACCAGCGTGCCGCACAAAGGTCTGAAAGCCGGAAGGTTTATTCAGCTTACAAACGACGACATGGCCGCCATAAAAGCAGGTGTGCCGGAGGTGGAGGTGCTGGCCCCGCGTAGCCAGCTTAACGGCGACTTTACAGTGTCGAGAGGCACCAAAAGCTCCTCGTTTACTGTAAATGGCGAGCACCCGGAAATGATAAAGGTTATCGCGCTCCAGATGCTAACCGGCAGGTTTATAAATAACCACGATATAAAAGAGAAACGGAAAATAGCGGTAATAGGGCCGCGGGTGCAGGAGGTGCTGTTCGGCAAAGACTCCGACCCCATAGGCGAGTACATCAATATAAAAGGCAGTTACTTTTTGGTAGTAGGCACCTTTACTCCCAAAAGCTCCGACGAAGATGGGCAGCACGACGCGCAGGTAATTTACATACCGCTTACCACACTTCAGCAAACGTTTAACCAGGTAAACAAAGTAGGTTACATGGCCTTAACGCCAAAGCCCGGCATACCAGCCAAAGTAGCCGAAGAGAAAGTAAAGACCCTGCTCATGCAGCGCCACCAGGTAGCCCCCCAGGATCTGAAAGCCTTTGGATCGGCCAACATTGAGGAGGAGTTTAAAGACATACAAGGGCTATTTACGGGCATTGCGCTCTTTAGCTGGTGGGTGAGCATCGGTACCATTGTAGCGGGCATAGTAGGCGTAGGCAACATTATGCTGATTGTAGTAAAGGAGCGGACAAAAGAAATAGGCATACGCAAAGCCTTAGGTGCCACACCCTGGTCTGTTATCAGCATGATTATACAAGAGTCGGTTGTAATTACAGGACTGGCTGGCTATGTGGGCCTGCTGGCCGGAACAGGTTTAATTGCGGGCATAGATTACGGCATGACCAAATACAAAGTAGAGGCAGGCTTTTTTGGCAACCCCGAAATTAACGTGACCATAGCGCTTACTGCCGTTATAGTACTCGTAGTCGCCGGCACTATTGCAGGCCTGGTACCTGCCACCAAGGCAGCCAGAGTGAACCCGGTAGTGGCGCTGCGCGATGAGTAAGGGGCTATGCCAAATTAGAAATTAGAAATTAAAAATGTTGAAAAACTGGCTTTAATGACAGCGATTGGAGCCTTTTTAATCTGATTATAATTGCGGATTATTGAATTTGTTCTGACAATTTTACGAAGAAGAATCTTAGAAAACTTTTGCCGGAAACTGGAAATATTAACTGTTTAAATCATACGTAACAATGAAAAAGGTTTTGCTTGGAATTTTTGTGTTGATTTTTCTGGCACTTTCAGGCTGGATGGGGTATTACTTTTACAAAAAGTCGAACACAGACCCTGTGGTGTACAAAACAGAAGAACCTGTTACAACCGATGTGGTTAAAAAGACGGTAGCCACTGGCTCTATTGTGCCGCGCAAGGAAGTGGAGGTAAAGTCGCAGGTATCGGGGGTGGTAGAGGAGTTATATGTGGAGGCAGGCGAAATCGTGAAAAAAGGCCAGTTGCTGGCAAAAATCCGGATCGTGCCCAACATCGTGAACGTGAACAATGCCGAAAATGGCGTACAGACTGCTAAAATTAACTACGATGAAGCCAAACGTGAGCTGGAGCGTTACGAAGACCTGTACCAGCAAAAAGTAATTTCGGAGCAGGAGTACCGCAAATACAAAGCAGATTTTAACCTGAAGCGCGAGGCGCTGCAATCGGCAGAGAACAACCTGCAGCTCGTGCGGGAGGGAGCCTCTAAGCGCAGCGGGCAAGCCTCTAACCTGGTGTATTCGACCATAGATGGCATGCTGCTCGATGTACCCATTAAAGCCGGTTCCTCGATTATAGAGCGCAACAACTTTAACGAGGGTACTACTATTGCCACCGTAGCCGACATGCGCAGCCTTATTTTTGAAGGTAAGATAGATGAATCGGAGGTAGGGAAACTAAAGGAGAACATGGACCTGCTCCTGACCATTGGTGCCATAGAGGGCCGCGTGTTCAACGCTAAACTGGAGTACATAGCGCCCAAGGGTGTGTCTGAAGAAGGCTCTATTAAGTTCCCGATAAGAGCGCAGGTACTCCTCAGCGAGAACGACTTTATAAGAGCGGGCTACAGTGCCAACGCCGATATTGTGCTCGATAAGCGCGAGAAGGTGCTCACGGTAAAAGAAAGCATGCTCAGCTTCGAAAAAGACGATACCTTTGTGGAAGTGGAGACGGCACCGCAGGTATTCGAGAGGCGAGCCGTTAAAACCGGCCTCTCCGACGGCATCAACATAGAAGTAGTGTCGGGCCTGCAGAAAACCGAGAAGGTGAAGGTGCCGGAAGCTGCTGCTACCCAAAAAATTTAGAGTTGTTTGTTTAGATTTGATAGGAGAAAAAAGCGGGCTCAGCTCGCTTTTTTCTTTTATAACAAGACTAACCCTTGGCTAAAAATCAGGTAAAAACCTTCGGAAGGGCTTTTTGATTAGAATAATTCGGTTGCTGATTGTTAATGGCTAAATGGTTGATTTAAAGACATGGTTACTACTCCTTGTTGTCATCCTGCCAAGGATCTTGTGGGCGAAAAGCATCTACAGCTAGGTAAAAGCATATCCTGTAAATTATTGGGATAGGAGCCCTATAGAAAGATTCAAACAAAATTCCCACCTATTGCAGCTTAGGGACTTCGTCAAATTAAAAATTAGAAATGTTAGAAAATCTGCTTCCATGACAGTTATAGAAGCGTTTTTCATCTGTTTACAGGCTGTGAGTTGCTGAAGTTGTTATGACAGCTTTACTTAAGGCAGCTCAACATTTTGCACAGATTTTTGAGTACTGTATTTTTACGTTTCAAGATTTTTGCCATGATAACAACTGCTGTCCCCATTCAAATTGTAGATTTCGACCCAGCCCATGCAACTGCCTTCAGAGCCTTAAACGAAGAATGGATTACCCGCTATTTTGAGTTAGAAGAAGCAGACATAAAATCGTTGAGCAACCCGCAAGCCTACATTTTAGCGAAAGGGGGCTTTATTCTGATGGCGCTCTACCATGGAGATCCCGTAGGAGCATGTGCTTTGCTGCGCGAAGAAGCCAACGTGTTTGAACTGGCAAAAATGGCTGTAACCGAAAAAGCGCAAGGCCTTAAAATAGGCAAAGCACTCGGAAAGGCAGCTTTAGCAAAAGCCAAAGGAGCAGGTGCTGCCAAGGTGTATCTGGTATCTAACAGGAAACTCCACACTGCCCTCAGTCTGTATCAGAAACTAGGCTTTAAAGAAGTGCCTATGCCACCCAGCATCTACAAAAGGGCCGACATTAAAATGGAAATCGACCTACTTGCATAGCCGGCAGCCCAAGGGGCAAACCCAGATTATTTGAATGGTTTTGGCCTTCAGAAGCTTTTTTCAGCCTTAAGGGTCAAGGGTAATCGGCACAAGTAGTACTAAATCTGGTGTGTTTCGGCTTCTGGTTCCATTCTGGCCACGCCTTCTGTCATCCAGCAGCCTTTGTAAGGGCCTCGCTTCTGCTTGGCTAAAATAAAGAGATAAGCTGTTTCTATGTCATCTTGTCCTGCAATTACAACAATCTGGTAAGCCGTGTTATCTGTTATAACCATCTTTCCAGATTTGTAAGATTTAAAGTTAAGCATAGGCCGGTATGCCGGTTCCCGCACCAACAGCCTGAAGTGGTTAATAGGGCCCAGGTTCATTTTGTTAACCGGCGACGAGAAGTTGAAAATCGTGATCACGCCACTGTCGTTACGGTCGTTCTGCTGCAGCGCCCGCAGTTGTATACGCATCACCTGGTGTGGCGAAAGTTCTTTATCAGGTCGTAAAAAGCTCTCTTTCGAAATAACATCAGATCCGGAGCCAGTGGTGTAGGCATTATATACATGGAGGTCTTTTACGGGCTCCGCCGGAAACTGTACCCACAGCAACACCAGCAAAATCAGCCCTACCCCCAGCAAAAGCTTGTCGAGTATTTTTCCATATCCTTTCATGTAATTATGTACTTTATTCAGAATGATATGGTTGTGATAGAGAGGGTTTAACGAGTAAAAAGTACAATTTGACGAGGCAAGGTTGCCGAACTTAACATTTACAAGTACATCAGGAAACAAAATGCCCGGTGCCCGTATACCACATCAGCCCCATCTAACTTTAAAATATGCTTTCAGACAAGGTGCGTTTGGCTATGCAGCAACTGTTGCAGCAGCCTGTTGTGGTACGTGTGCAGCAGCGGTTTCCACGTGCAGTCCGTTTTCTGCAAAACAGGTTCAGTACAACTTCTTTTACCGGTCTGCCGCTTACCTTGCTGCTGGTGGTATTCTTGTTTAATAGCATGCTCTTGTCGCAGCTAACCGAGGAGGTGGTGGAATCGGATGGTGTGCTGGGGCTCGACGATAAATTTACCGCCATGCTCTACGGCGTTCGCTCCGACTGGCTCAGCCAAACCTTCTATTTCCTGACGCAGCTTGGTACACGGGCTGCGGTGTTTGTAGTGGGGGCTTTGGTAACGGGGCTGTTTCTGTACAAGCGGCGTTATGTGGCCATTCTGGCATTCTGGCTGGTGATGGCTGGTGTGGGGCTATCGGTGCAGTATGGCAAAACATTCATCAGCCGCAACCGGCCGGCAGATGTTGCCTATTATCCGGAGCACAATTACTCGTTTCCGAGCGGGCACGCCACCACGGCTATGGCCTTGTTCGGCATGGTGGCCTATTTCCTGTGCCAGCACTACCGCGCGCCTGCGCAAAGGCGGCTTATTATAGCAGGAGCCGTTCTGGTAATAGCAGGAATCGGGTTTACCAGAATTTACCTCGGTGTCCATTTCTTAACCGATGTGCTGGCCGGGTATATGCTGGGCGCACTGTGGCTGCTGCTGGGTATTAGCCTGACCGAACTAATGACTTACCGAAGCAAGCGGCTGGCGGCAAAGCAGCAGGATCCTACATCAGGCTGAGGCAGGGCTACAGATCGAAAAATTAGAAATGTATAATTTCTGCTATGTCTTAAATAAAGAGATAAATATGCCCGATTGTGTAACTATCTGAGCTGAAAACCGATAAAATAACTCTAATGCTCTTGCTCCGCCCATAGTTTTAACTACGGCAGCGCCTTGAGCAGTAACTAAAATAATTGAATAGTAATAAGATAAACCTATGGAAAATACACAGAATAAAGGTTCGCAAGTGAAGTCGCAGCAAGATGTGCTAAGCACCTCTCAAATTTCAGAGATGTGGAACAAAAGCGGCTTAAAAGATATACCAGGCAGACTACAGAAATTCGGTAGCACAGCCGTAGACAAAGTAAGCCACCTGAGCACTACCCAAAAAGTAGTAGGCGGAACATTGCTGGCACTTGGTGCCGGCTGGGTTACCATGAGCAACACGAAGCAAGGTAAAAACCTGCTAAGCAAAATGCAGAACAGAACACTTACAGGTAAAAAGAAATACTAGCCTGTACTCAGACTCCACCAGAAACAGCAAAGCCGGACCACAGCGCCCGGCTTTGCTGTTTCTGGTGGAGTAGCAAAGCACTTTCCTCAGCCGATCAGATTATTTTAGAGACCACCCTCTATGGCACAACAAATAAAGCTGCAGTTTACAGCTTCTAAAAGCCTGAACGCAGATGGCAAACATGTGCGCGACGGCCTTTCTACGGTATTACGCACCGGCAACAACATCTGGACGGGCTGCGATGAGCGAACTACCATTGAGCGGCTTGCCTGCCTGCCAGATGGTTCTTTAGGCGAGCATGCATCTTTTGCACTCAGCGATTACCTGCACCTGCCCGGCAAACCTGGTCAGGAAATAGATATAGAAGGCATGGGTCTAGCAGGCAATTACCTGTGGGTTATCGGGTCGCATAGCCTCAAACGGAAAAAGCCCCGTAAATCGGATTCGGTGCCGGACCAGCAAAAACGCCTGGCAACTGTTAAAGCCGAAGCCAACAGGTACATGCTGGCGCGCATCCCCATCTTACTCGACTGCGAAACCGGTAACTACACCTTGCACAAAAAGTGCCCCAACCCCGATGAACCAGGCGAACTGCTGTGGGCAGCACAACTGCAAAGTGGTAAAAACGGCAACGAACTAACAGAGGCTCTGCAGCAGGATGAGCACCTGAAGGATTTCTTCCGGATTCCGAGCAAAGACAATGGCTTCGATATAGAAGGGCTAACCGTGGTAGGAAAGCGGCTGTTTATCGGGCTGCGCGGGCCAGTGCTGCGTGGGTGGTCGGTAGTGCTTGAAATAGAAGTAGATGAACTCGCAGACAAGCAAGGTTACCTGCACCTGAAGCAAATTACCCCGGAAAGGCCTTACAAAAAGCATTTCCTGCACCTGAAAGGAAAAGGTATCAGGGAATTGCGCCTACTAGGAGACGATTTGTATATTCTGGCAGGCCCTACCATGGATCTGGATGGCACCATCGTGCTTTACCGCTGGCCCAATGCGCTGGCGCAGCAAACCGAAAGCATGCTGCATAACTCTGAGCTGGAGCGGCTACACGAAATTCCGCATGGTACCGGGGCCACAACTGGTCAGGATAAAGCAGAAGGCCTAGCCATTTACGACGACAGCACCCTGCTTGTGGTTTTCGACAGCCCTACCGATGCCCGCAAAGTAGGCAATGATGCTGTGCTCGGCGATCTTATTAAAGTGAAATAGATGTGCCTTTATGCATGGTTAAAGCAGATATCTATTTTTCGGGGTACCATTAGCGTAACTTACTGCGTATAAAATTTATGCTCACATATAGTTCCGGTTAAGCAAAAGAATAGCATGTACGAAGCAGTGGCATTTATGGCAGCCGCTGGTTATGGTTAGCCAAACATTTTCTAACAGGAACGGGCATACCAGAGGGAGCTTACCTTCTGCAAAAAATTACTTTTCTAAAACATTTTATAGAAGCTATGAATAACCAAACGAACAACATTTTACTGGCAATGGCCAGTGGTCTGGCAGGAGCCTGTTTTGTAACACTTGCACACGAAAGTCTGAGGCGGGTAGTGCCTGAGGCTCCCCGGATGGACATTTTAGGAATGCGTGCCATTGCCAAAACCATGCGAAAGGCAGGAGCAGAGCCACCAGCCAGCGACGAGCTGCACAGTTGGGCACTGGTAGGCGATATTGTGTCGAACTCGCTGTATTATAGTTTGGCTGGAACAGGTAAAAACGCCTGGTGGCGTGGCGCTATTCTAGGTGCCAGTGCAGGTGTGGGTGCCGTAGCGCTGCCCGGCCCATTGGGTCTTGGCGAAGCACCCAGCAACCGCACCGACGAAACCAAAGCCATGGCCATCGGGCTGTACCTGTTAGGCGGACTGGTGGCTGGCACAGTTGGCTGCCTGCTAACCTCCGGCAAAGACTAACTATCTTATTAAATCAAAGTTGTTTTTCAGGGCAAGGCTAAAGTATGCAGCTTTTGCAGTCTCTTACTTTGAGCTATACCAATTATTCAAATGAAAACAGCCTTCAAAAGCTGTTTTCATCATTTTAGCTCAAGGGTAAAGCACTAAGGTAACATCAACCTAAAGTGCTTTAGCCGTACTTCTCCAGGTTCTGCTCCCTTACAAGTAATAACTATTCCACGGCCTCTGGCCAATTTGAAACTCTTTTGCAGAGGCATATAACTCTATAAATTGGAGGAGCACTTAGTACAAACAAGGAAGTTTTGTCGGATTGGTCAAACCAGTCTCAGGCTTAGCTTCTAAATTATTCGAATGAAAACAGCCTTCAAAAGGTTTTACATCAGAATTTTGCCAAGGGTCCATCTGGCAAGTTTCAGTTAAATATACTTAGTACATCTTCAGCTAACAGCAAAAGCTCTTTCCATTTCTATAAACCGTAAACTTTTCTGAGGAAGCACTTGTTGCTTTCTTAAATCAATCGTATTATTGCAATAATATAATTAATGGAAGGTATGGGAGCATCAAAAACAGAGCTGCACACAAACGAGCAGATGGAGCTGGCGGCGCTGGCTAAAGCCTTGGCGCATCCGGCGCGTATTGCTATTCTGCAGGAAATGCTTAGCAAGCGCACTTGCCAGTGCGGTGAGCTGGTTACATCTATCGGGTTGGCGCAACCCACTGTGTCGCAGCACCTGAAAGAGCTGAAACAGGCAGGTTTAATTAAAGGCTCTATCGAAGGTGCAAAAATCTGTTATTGTATAGACGAAGCTAACTGGCAAAAATGCAAACAACTGTTCAACGGCCTTTTCGATGAATTTATACCACTGCAAAACAGCTGCTGCTAACGCAGTCTACTGTAGGCGCGCCTCATCGTCTTCAAAGAAATCATATTCTCGACCGACAGTCGACTTGCAAATCGGATATACACTTTATCAGTACATCTGTTCTTAAATTACTATGGCACAAACTTTAAAAACGACCGAAAAACCTGGCACGCTCTCGCTGCTAGACCGCTACCTGACGCTCTGGATCTTTCTGGCAATGGGCATTGGAGTGAGTGTAGGCTATATTTTTCCGGGCACAGAAGGTTTTATTAACAGCTTCCAGTCTGGTAATACCAATATTCCTATTGCGGTGGGGCTTATTTTGATGATGTACCCACCACTGGCTAAAGTAAACTACAGGCAAATGCCGAAAGTGTTCCGCAATAGTAAGATAGTGGGCCTCTCGTTGGTCATGAACTGGGTTGTTGGCCCGCTCCTGATGTTCTTTCTGGCTATTGCCTTTCTCCGTGATTACCCTGATTACATGGTCGGTGTTATTATGATCGGGCTTGCCCGTTGCATTGCTATGGTGCTGGTCTGGAACGATCTGGCGAAAGGAGATTCCGAATATGCTGCCGGACTTGTGGCGTTTAACAGTATATTTCAGGTGCTTACCTACAGCTTTTTCGCCTACATATTTATTACGGTGCTACCGCCATATTTCGGTG
Organism: Pontibacter qinzhouensis; assembly: GCF_008017455.1. Taxonomy (GTDB): domain Bacteria; phylum Bacteroidota; class Bacteroidia; order Cytophagales; family Hymenobacteraceae; genus Pontibacter; species Pontibacter qinzhouensis. The sequence continues at coordinate 18,419 of NZ_VRTY01000099.1, forward strand.
TAGAGGGGCAGGTTATCGAAATCGGTATCGGGCCTATAGCCGAGAGTGTGCTGTTGTACCTGGGCATTCCGTTTGCGGCAGGCTTTCTGTCGCGGCTGGTGCTGGTGGCAGCTTATGGGGAGCAATGGTACAAAGAGAAGTTTATTCCGGCCATAAGCCCTGTTACTTTAATTGCCCTGCTCTTTACCATTATGGTCATGTTCAGCCTGAAAGGTAACCTGATTGTGGCCATTCCTTTCGATGTGCTGCGCATTGCGGTGCCGCTGGTTATTTATTTTGTGCTGATGTTCCTGATTACCTTTTTTGTAGGTAAAGCCTCCGGAGCCGATTACTCTAAAAACGCAGCTGTTTCTTTTACAGCGGCAGGCAACAACTTTGAGCTGGCCATTGCTGTGGCCATAGGTGTATTTGGCATTAACTCAGGCCAGGCGTTTGCGGGTGTAGTGGGGCCGCTGGTAGAGGTGCCGGTGCTCATTGCGCTGGTGCAGGTGGCGTTCTGGCTCAAACGCAAATATTACGGACAGCTCAAAGAAAGTATCGCTTAACAAAAATAACCCTATGAAATTAGTCGATAAACTACAGCAGTACACGCAGGAACTGGAGCAGGAATACTTCCAGATTCCGGAAGAACGGAAACAGCTTCTGGAGCAGCTATCTGCCTATATCAGCCAGAAGGTAAGGCAGCAGGAGCCGGTGCAGCTAAACTTTATCTGTACCCATAACTCACGCAGAAGCCACCTGGCCCAGTTGTGGGCACTGGCAGCCGCGGCTTATTACGAGGTAGCTGGCGTACACTGTTTTTCTGGTGGCACAGAGGCTACTGCGTTTAACATCAGGTCGGTAGAGGCGATGCGGGCAGCAGGCTTTTTAATTGAAGAAAAAGAGGCCGGCAATAACCCGCTTTACGAAGTACAGTATGCCGCGCAGACAGCGCCGGTGCTCGCCTGGTCTAAAGCCTTCGGCGATCCGGCTAACCCAACCTCAGGCTTTTGTGCCATTTTGGTTTGTTCTGATGCCGACGAAAACTGTCCGTTTGTGCCTGGTGTAGAGTTTCGCATGAGTATTACCTACAACGACCCTAAAAACTTTGACGATACCCCTGAAGAAGCCCATAAGTATGCGGAACGGGTAAGGCAGATCGGGCGCGAAATGCTGTATGTGTTCAGTAAAGTATAGCGGTAAAAGCAGAACGCTACTTATTGTTCTAGCCCATAATTGTAACCTGCACCAACAAGTCAGGCTGCTGGTATATTCGTAAAATCTTTTAACAGTGGCTGGGGCTCGAAGTACCTAACATTGCGTGCCTTCGCAGGTTTATACCAGACCTCGCAGCGTCTTGCTCCGCAGCCAACTGATGCACGAGCGTGTCTGCTCATAAACCTTAAGTTACTGCTGCAGTTACTCCGGTAGGTTGGCGCAGGTGCAGAGCACTTCTTTGGTAGGTGTGGCCACCTGGTAATCTGGCAACGAAAACTCTTTCATGTAGATAACCTGCAGTTCCTTTACCGGGCTTTCGGGGTTTGCCTCGTTCCAGCGGCGTACCAGGTAATTGCAATAGTAAGGGCGCATAAACCCGTTGTGTATATACAGGTAGTTTTCGGAGTATTTTCGCCACCTGTCGTTCTTGAACAAAGCCATAACAGAAGCAGGTTTAAGGTAGTCTACTTCTTTGCCTTGCTGATTCAGGTCTATGCTGCGGCCGGTGGTGGTGCTGCCTTCTAACACATACCAGCCATCATCTTTAAAAACAGCCGGCGAGAACATGCCCCAGTGCTGATCGGTGCGGAACAGGTAACCAAACCAACGACTCTCGTCGGGCAATTTAGGCAGTTTGAGGGTGGTGCCGCTCAGGTTCCACCAGATGCAGTAGAGCAGCAGAAAAGCCACTACCCCCTCGCGTATCTGGCGCTGCACAGGTTGTTGCAGAAAAGGGCGGTGCAAGCGGAACTGCACCTGCATAGAAGCCGGGAATTTTACACGCTTAAATATATGTTGAAACTGCCCCGTTAACGGTCTCCTGATAGAAGCCAGGAACCTTTTCTCGGCCCAATCCATGGCTACAGGAGGCAGTAAGCCTACCGCCGATGCAATGTTAATGAGGTAAAAAAGCCCGACAAACAGGGTAAGGCTGATGCCGATATGGAAACAGAGCAGCACCCCGGCCACCACCAGCCTGAAAAAAGTATTTCTGAACGGAATGAGCAGCAGGAAAGGGAGTAGCAGCTCTGTATAAAATGTAAAGAACGTAAGAAAGCGCAGCAGCTCCGGGTACGGGTAAATGAGCTTTCCAACCGGCATTAATATCTGGTCGAGGCTGAGAGCATAATAAAGGGCTGTGCCCTCTGTGCGCCACTCAGGCGCATTTTTAAGTAAGGCGGTGCAGAAATAGACCAGGAAAATCTGTAAAATATAGGCTATCGTGGCCACACTAAAATAGCGGGTTTCCAGCACAGGCTTGGCGGCTTTGGTGGCATCGTAGGAGTAACAACGGCCCCAAGGCAGAAAAATTCCCCAGAACAGCAGCATCCGAAGCAGATCGTCGCCACCCTGCGAAATAAGCACATTACGGTTTTGGAGGGAGAGTAGCAGAAGCCAGGTAACAATGGTGGCCACTCTGGTTTTATAACCTATAAGCAAACAAACGGCAAATACGGCAGCAATGGCAAACAACACTGCCTGAAACTGCCATAAGCCGCTTAAGGCATGTAACGAAAAGTAATAGGGGTTCCAGGCGTGTTGGTGCAGCACATGCAAGGGCAGAACACCCATATTAGAATAATGTGCTTCCAGGTCTGTAGCCCTGATGGCCAGGTCAGTAAGAACAATGCCTGCCAGCCAGATCCGCATCACCGCGATAGCACGAAGATCAACAGTAAATACTTTTCGTAAATACCAGGCTAGGTAATTCATCTGCTAACTTGTAAGTCGAGTAAGAGAAAAGTAAACGGAATTATTTTAGAGGTCATATTTCTGCATAGTTCCTTTTATTTAAACACTACGATAGAACTCTCCGAATAGCGTATTTACTATCTTCTATTTTTAACAGAAGGGAAAAGTTTATCCCCTTGGTTTCTGCAAGTTCAGTTTTCGGAAAGTTTAAATGACGGTTTATGTAAGTGTATAGCAAAGTTGGCCCTACAAATTTGTTTTACATATAAACAAATCTACAACTTATCAGAAATCAACATTCGGTTCTTTCCCTTTTAACAGGATCAAAAATAATCTTGTTGTATTCCGGGGCTTGTGTCCTATAACAAATAGCAGTGCAAACATGAGTTCCGAAAGGGTAAGAAGGAGCCCATAACCTATAAAAGAGAAAGGCAAAACACCTGGTTGGTGCCTGCCTTTCTCTTTTACTAGGAATAGTTGTTAATCCTTTCGATTAATAAGTGGTGGTGCCGGTTGTTCCAGCAGTAGTTCCTCCTGTTGTTGTTCCAGCAGTAGTTCCTCCGGTAGTAGTACCTGTTGTTGTTCCGGTAGTGGTACCAGTTGTTGTGCCAGTAGTAGTTCCGGTGGTCATACCAGTAGTAGTACCTGTTGTTGTTCCAGTAGTAGTACCAGTTGTTGTTCCGGTTGTTGTGCCAGTAGTAGTTCCAGTTGTTGTGCCAGTAGTAGTACCGGTTGTTGTACCTGTAGTAGTTCCTGTAGTCATACCAGTTGTTGTGCCGGTTGTTGTTGTACCAGTAGTACCGGTGGTAGTACCAGTTGTGGTAGTTTCCATATCAGAATCCATGGTATCTTCCGTACCGTATGTTCCGTCGCTTTCAGATGCTGTGGTATTGCTGGAGCAAGAAGAAAATACAGTTGCAGCCATAAATGCTGATGCCAGCAATGATACATAAGTCTTTTTCATAGTCATTATTGTTATTGAATAATAATTTAATTCTAGTTCACCTTTTACGGGACATTAGCAAAATGGATATCAAATGACTTAGAAAAATTTAATTTTGTCTTTAATTTACTTGCAAAAACCATCTTTTTCTTATAGGAGTAAGTAGTTATTCAGAACTAAAATAGGGGTTTTATGCAGATACAAATGCAAAGCTATTGCTGCTATTTAAGTAAGTTTTAATTGCCACAGGTTTTAAGCGTACAGTAATAAAATGCGATATAACCTGTTTAAAATGCTTAGCTTCAGCTTTATTAGGTTATTTCAGGAGGTAGCCTGTGCCTCCTCCTACTACCCATTACTACAAATATGGTAAAACAGGTGTTTGGCATATTTTTGATGGCAGGTTTTTTTGGATGCTATAATAGTTAAAATTAGTGTGCCTTTAAATAATGCTTTTTTGCCTGTTCCAGGGTGTTTACTATTTGCTGTAGTTGTTGGCGTAAGTGTACAATTTGGTCTTTGCTCTCCGAAAATTGCCTGCTCAGTAACCACTTTCCTTTTGCCCGCTGAAATGCATGCCAGTAGTGCTGCGTAAAAAATCCGCTTACGGGCAAACTCAGCAGGTAGAGCAGTAGGTAAGCAACGGAAGGAATAAGCTCCCAGAACAGAAAAGCCTGCAACAGATAAAACAGCGGAAACGAGAAAATGCCTTTTGCTCCAGCCCCTGCATATAGGCTTTTACCCGTTGCTTTATTATTTCTACCTGTGCCGGGGGCAGCGATAGAGGTCAGGGCCAATACATGCCTTTGCAGTTGCGCCGTATCGGTGGTGGCAACAGGACTAGCCTGTAAAAATTCGGTCAGCAGCAGCGCTATTAGGAGTAATAAGCACCTCAAGTTAATAACGCGAGTTTTGGGTTTAATTAATTGTAAATCAGTAGTTAAGACACAAAAAACAAGACAGCGCCAAAA